>JAZKFP010000297.1:0-21069 GCA_040386355.1 Pseudomonadota bacterium
TTTTAAAATCCAAACCTGACATTACGCGAACCATGATAAGATTACAAAAAATTTATATTGTCTATTATTTTTTAGTAGCGTCTTGTATTTCATCTCTTTGGTTTAAAGAAAGTTGCCTGCTATGAACAAAAAAATGATTAAAAAATCTTTCAAGTTGGACGATGTTTGTTATGACATTCGTGGCGCTGTTATGGAAGAAGCCCGGCGCTTGGAAGAAGAAGGCCATAGAATTCTCAAATTAAATATCGGCAATCCAGCACCTTTTGGGTTAAATGCGCCCGATGAAATTTTGTTAGACGTTATTAGAAACTTGCCTGATGCCACGGGCTACAGCGAGTCACGCGGGTTATTTTCCGCCCGTAAAGCCGTAATGCAGCATTATCAACAAAAAAAAGTTTTTGGCGTAACTCTAGATGATATTTATCTAGGTAATGGCGTTAGCGAACTAATTGTATTGGCTATGCAGGCGTTGCTTAACAACAATGATGAAGTATTAATTCCCGCTCCTGATTATCCGCTATGGACCGCTGCAACCCGACTTGCTGGTGGAACGCCGGTGCATTATTTGTGCGACGAACAATCGGACTGGTTTCCCGATTTAGAAGATATCAAACGTAAAATTACTCCTAATACTCGAGCTTTGGTAATTATCAATCCAAACAATCCAACAGGCGCGCTGTATTCTGCCGAAATGCTAAAAGCTTTATGTGAAATTGCACGGCAGAATGATTTAATCGTTTTTTCCGATGAAATTTACGACAAAATTATTTACGACGATGCCAAACATAACTGTACGGCAGAATTTGGCAATGATTTATTAATGATTACTTTTAATGGATTGTCTAAAAGCCATCGAGTCGCAGGTTTTCGTTCTGGTTGGATGGTAATTAGCGGAAATAAATCACGTGCCAAAGATTATATTGAAGGGATTGACCTCCTAGCGAATATGCGAATGTGCGCGAACGTTCCTGCGCAGCTTGCTATTCAAACTGCCCTGGGCGGATATCAAAGTATTCAGGATTTGGTAGCCCCACAAGGTCGATTATGTCAACAACGTAACCTAGCCTATGAGTTATTGACGCAAATGCCTGGTATAAGCTGTGTCAAACCAAAAGCTGCGTTATATTTATTTCCGAAAGTTGATATTAAGAAGTTTAATTTTGCTAACGATGAAAAAATGATTTTAGATATTTTATTGGAAAAGCGTATTTTATTAGTGCAGGGTACAGCATTTAATTGGCCGGAACCCGATCATTTCCGAGTGGTATTTTTACCAAATGTACAAGATTTAAGACAGGCGATGACAGGACTGCATGATTTCTTCGCAAGTCGTATTGTAAACACAGATAAGATTTCCTAAAACACTTTTCTAATATTTAATAAGCAATAGGCAGCGCTCAACACGGGCGAAAGATGTTTCGCCCCTACATAAAATGTTCACTTTCCTAAAAATACACCAGTCTTTAAAGATTACCATAGAGGCGAAACATCTTTCGCCCGCATGTACTTTCCATGATTCATAATATGTTGCGGCATGGAAAATCAATCTGACAAAATGGTTAAAATAAAATTATAATAAGGATGATTCTCGGAAATATTTGCAGACATATTTTCTGCCCAATCTCTTATTTCTTCTCGTAAAATATAATTTTTTCTAACTTCTTTAAAAGCTGAGATTTGCGCGGTTTTTTCTTTTTCAGGCAGCAAGAAACTTCTGAAGTTATCATCTAATGTTTTAAATGATTCGATATTTTCTAATGCATTAAATAATTTTTTTTCAGTATCTAATGAAATTTCATCTTCTAACTTAAGAAAATCATGACTTGATCCAAATTGCGATTTAATGAAAGACACATTTGTAAATTGATCAATAGTTTTAATTTTTAAAAATACTCGTAACGCATCACGAATCATAATAGAGCCCATTAATTTACCGCGTTTAGTATGACCGGCAATATGGGGTGATGCACGCCAAACTGACTGTAAACTGGATGCTGAAATAAACGGTTCGTTTTCCCACACATCAAAAATACCAAGTAATTTCTTTTGAGGCTGAATTTTTTCCCATGCTTGCATATCTATGACTGATCCACGACCTGCATTTAAAACGATGCAATAATCAGGTAATTTTTTAAGGGAATTCATATTTAACAAATGATGTGTTGGATAATCGCCTTGTTGAATTAACGGCGTATGCAAACACAACATATCCGTATTTAATGCTTCATTCCAAGACACCCAACGTACGTTTTTATTTCGAATATTTAGATAATCTGTTAGTGAAATTTTTAAATTCGCTTGCAATGGCGGATCGCACACTTGAACGTGACAACCTAATGCTAATAATCGACGCACAACAATTCGCCCTACCGAACCACAACCAATAATAGAAACACTGGCATCTACTAAGGTCTTTTCCTGCTCATGACGTGCAGCTAATACATTTAATACAACATAATCTGCAACTGCTGCTGCATTACAACCTTTTGCTTCAGCGAAATATATATTATTTCTTTGTAAATAATGCAAATCGATATGATCTGTGCCAGATGTTGCTGTACCAACACATTTAACTGGAGAATTTTTTAAAAGTTTTTGGTTCACTTGAGTTGTAGAACGCACAATTAATATATCTGCGGATTTAATTTGATAAGTGATGTGTAGAGGATCGATCCAGGTGCACTCACCGAATTCTGAGAATAATTCAGTAGCGTTGGATAATTGGGGGTCTAATAAAAGGTTCACACGACATGCCTTTGTATTTCATTCGTCCTAACAGACAAAATTTTAATTTTTATTGCAGCTATACCCGTAGCGGATGAAAATTAGGTGTTCAGCATGATCTTTTTTCCGCTCACTTTGTTACTTGTTCGAACGCGTCACAGCGTTCTCACTGCGTAAAGCGTTGGCTACGCAGCGTCAAAGCGCCGTGCGATCGAAAAAAAATCTTCATGCTTCACCGCTACACTTGTCCGGCCGCTGCCTTTAGTCGCGGCGCGCGAAGCGCCCTAATTTTCATCCGCTACGGGTATATACCAAACGCAGAATGGTTTTCCTAAAACACTTTTCAACTATTCAATTAGTAACAGTCAGCGCTCAACACGGGCGAATGATTATTCGCACCTACGAATAATCATTACTTTTCAAAAAATACCTGAATCTCTAACGGATACCGTAGGGGCGAATAACTATTCGCCCGCATGTAATAAAAATAAGCGGGCATTTTCCCGCTTATTTTTTAGTATTTATTATCTAACTTACTTCGACAATTCTAACAACAACGCGTGAATCCGTTTCACGTAGGCTGCTGGATCTTTTAATTGCGTACCTTCTAATAAAGCCGCTTGATCAAATAAAATCCTCACCAATTGCTCGAATCGATCTTCTTGCACTAAATCATTGAGTTGTTCAATAAGTGGATGCGTTGGATTTAATTCGAAAATTGGTTTTGGATCCGGCATGTCTTGACCCGCCGCTTTCATAATTTGACGCATTTGTGCGCCCATATCGTATTCGTCTAATACTAAACACGCTGGGTTATCGACAAGACGCGTAGTAATTCGAACTTCTTTGACTTGATCTCCAAGTACTTCTTTAACGCGTTTAATTAAAGGATCAGAAGATTTTTCTAGCTCTTCTTTCTTTTGTTTTTCTTCGTCGGTTTCTTGCCCAAGGTTAATATCGCCTTTTGCAATGTTTTGGAACGATTTACCTTTGTATTCGGATAAATATCCCATCATCCATTCGTCTATTCGATCTGCCATTAACAAAACTTCCACGCCTTTTTTGCGGAAGATTTCTAAATGTGGACTGGACTGTAATGTAGTTAATGATTCGCCCGTTAAAAAGAATATTTTTTCTTGGCCTTCTTGCATACGTCCAATGTAATCATCAAACGATACTAAGTTTGCTTCGGATTGAGTTGATGGAAAACGTAACAAACCACATACTTTTTCACGATTATTAAAATCTTCCGCTGGGCCTTCTTTTAATACCTGGCCAAATTCTTTCCAGAATTTTAAATAGGCTTCAGAATCTTTTGCTAAATCAACCAACATATCAATCGAACGTTTGGTCAAAGCATTTTTCATGCTGTCAACTTGCGAACTGGCTTGTAAAATTTCACGCGAAACGTTTAACGATAAATCAGCCGAATCAATTACTCCGCGAATAAATCGCAAATACAACGGTAAAAATTGTTCAGCGTCGTCCATAATAAATACACGCTGAACGTATAATTTTAATCCATGGGATTTATCACGATTGTATAAATCAAACGGCGCTTTTTTTGGTAAGAATAATAAGCTAGTGTATTCTAATTTTCCTTCGACTTTATTATGAGACCACTTCACGGGTTCTTCAAAATCGTGCGAAATATGTTTATAAAATTCTTTGTATTCGTCTTCCGACACTTCACTTTTTGAACGCTGCCATAAAGCGGTTGCTTTATTAATGGTTTCAAATTGCGGGGCTTGATTTTCTGTTTTTGTTTCTGAACTTTCTTGATCTTCATCTTGCGCAGGTATTGGCTCAGACAGCATTTGAATAGGTATTGCAATGTGATCTGCGTATTTCTGTACGATGCGTCTCAACGTCCACCGATCAGCAAAAGATTTATGTTCGTCACGTAGCGTTAATACGATTGTAGTTCCGCGGTCTTCTTTATTAAATGGACCAACCGTAAATTCACCTTCGCCCGCCGATGACCAATGCACACCCTGTTCAGGTTTTAATCCTGCGTGTCGGCTATATACGTCAACATGTTTGGCAACCACAAACGAAGAATAAAAGCCGACTCCAAATTGACCAATTAATTGAGAATCACGTTTTTGATCGCCACTCATTGCATTTAAAAATTGTGAGGTACCGGATTTTGCAATGGTCCCAAGATTTTGAATCGCTTCGGATTCCGACATACCGATTCCATTATCTTTAAGGGTTACGGTATTTTTTTCTGAATCAAATGAGATTTGAATTCGTAATTCGGGGTCTTCAGCCAACCATTCCGCGTGGCTCAACGCTTCAAATCGTAATTTATCCGAAGCATCAGAGGCGTTCGAAATCAATTCGCGTAAAAATATTTCTGGATTGCTATACAGCGAATGAATCATCAGATGCAGCAGCTGCTTGACTTCAGCTTGAAAACCTAGGGTTTGTTCGGTGGCTTGCGTTTCACTCATACGTATCTCCATGGGTTGGGTACTCAGACATTCATCCTGAGCTAATGCGAAGAAAGGATTTGTAGAAAAAAGAATTTAATTTTCAAGACTGGCTAGATATTGGGGATGGCTTTGACTTTTTCAAGGCAGGACTTGAGATGTAAATACCCGTAGCGAATCAAAATTCGGTGTTCAGCATGATCTTTTTTTCCGCTCGCTTTGTTGCTTATTCGAACGCGTCACAGCGTTCTCGCTGCGTAAAGCATTGGCTACGCTGCGTCAAAGCGTCGCGCGATCAAAAAAAAATCTTCATGCTTCACCGCTACACTTGTCCGGCCGCTGCCTTTAGTCGCGGCGCGCGAAGCGCCCTAATTTTCATTCGCTCCAGGTATATAGCGAACGCAGATGAGATTTCCTAAAACACTTTTCCAATGTTTAATTAAAAAATAGGCAGCATTTAACACGGGCGAAAGATGTTTCGCCCCTACACACTAATCGTCACCTGTTGAACTATAAATTAAGTATAGATTTACATGAACTTCTTATGATGCCCAACCTATAAACCCATATCTTCAACGAATTATGTAGGGGCGAATAACCATTCGCCCGCATGTACTTTCCCACAAAACACCTTTTATAAAACATTTCACCCGGGAAAACTCATTTGAATTTGGTATATCTATAAAAAAGGCCGCTCAGTAGCGGCCTATAGAAATACTGGTGAATGCGTTAACCTGAAACCCCGATTCGAGTAGGTAATAGTTCTTTGCAATCTTGATTCGTTTCAGGCAATGAACCCGCTCCCACTACGCCTTCCTGGCTGTACCAATTCGCAAGATCTCCATCGTAGTCAAATAAAAATCGAGTTCTGGTATCGTCTTCATCTAAACTACTTGCCAATTTAATTATGGTTTGATACTTAACACCTTCAAAACTTGCAGAAGCTATTACGCTATGTCCACCTGGCAAAATACTCCATTGACCCACCGCACGGTAACCGGTTGTATTACCTGTTCCACTGACAACACCCGCTGTAACTTGATCAATGTATTTTAAGCACATCACTAACGAACCTGTTGTTGCTTCATCTTCTCCGGTAAAAAATAAAACTACTTCAGCGTCTCGTTGTCCGCCTTCTAAATTATCATCTGATATTTTAAGTTGACGATCATTCAGATTTTCAAAAGGTAATTCGTTGAATTGAAATAATCCTTCAAAATCAGTTAAATCGGCGCTGATATTATTTACGACTAAGAAATCATTTTCTTCCATTAAAGAAACATCAGCCGCTGAATCTTCGAGCGTTGTTAAGAAATTTTCGCGATGACCATTGGTATTATTAATAATCAAATTAGATAATCGTTGAATTTCTAACGTTGGCTTTTGATTAATGATTTTTTCAGTTAGTACTTCAATGGCTTTTAAGTTAGCTTGTGATCGTTGCTTTGTAACTTCTGTATTATCGATAAAGATTGCATCTACTGCATTTGGAATGGAAGTAGCTTGCGATACGGTTGCTGTAATTTGGCTGGTTGAAAAAGTCACCAGTTCTTGAGTGGGAACAGTTAATGCTTCAGTTGCATATAATGCGCGAATATCTTCTTCGGCTTCATCAACAATATCCTGCAGTACTATAGAATTTGTTAGCGCATCATTTAATGTTTCATTATCTTCTAACTCTACTAATACTTTAGCTAATTCGCGATACAGTAAAGCAGAAGAGTTTTTAGGGAATTTACTATCTTCACCAATTTGTGTGTAGTAGGTATCCATTTCATTGCTAAGAACGCTCACTACTTTATGAATTTTTTGTGCAAGGTTAGTTAATTTTTCATTAACTAATTCATCGTCTGAAATATTAACTAATGGATCGCCATCCTCATCAACTGGATTTAAAAAGTCTTGTCTTAATTCTGCTTCAGTTAAATCCAGTAGTGTTAAAAGTTGGGTACGTTGTTCAACGTCAGTAATATTTTCAAAAATTGTTGTTAGTGGAGTTATAACATTTGACACACGACGTGTATCACCTATTACTTCATCTTCTTCACGAATTCGGTGACTTAATGTACCTTTAAAAGGTACACCAGTTGATAAATCGTAACCACCGCTAATTCGAATAACAGCCCCTTCCACATCTCCCAAAAATTTTAAGCAAAATTGGGCTTTTTCTGGAGTTGCATTTGCCGCGCAATAGTTTTCACCTACGCCAAAATTTGAATTTGGGTTAAAAGATACAAAGCCTTTATCATCTGTAATGGCTTTTGGTTCGAATGAATCCGCACGCATATTATTATTTAAATCCAGAAAAACAGAAGCGCGTGCTAAATATCCATCAATGGCTGTACCTTCAATTTGAGTAGCACTGTATTCATTACCTTCGTCCTGACCAGTACCGCCGCCACAAGCTGTTAAAATAATTGTTAAATAAACAGAAGACCATTTTAAAAAATTTTGACCTAGTAAATACTGCATAGAAATACTCTCATTCAAAATTAAATTTTAACCTGTTCTAAAAACGTTCTTCAAAACCTAAGCTGAGCGCCATAACGCGTGGAATTTCGTCTCCATCAATTTTGGTTTTATCTAAACCGTACTCAAGATCTAAATTTGCTATTCCAAATAAATTAATTCCAAATGCTACAGACTCTAATTCTGTGCCGGCATTATTTTTCTTATAGCCAGCACGTAACCCAGGTATGAATAATGAACGCGGTTGATAATGGGTTGAAACTACCGTTAATTGAATATCGTCACCTAATACATCTTCGTATTCACCCAAATCATGAACTAAAGAAAGACCCCATCGTTGGGTAATAAAAAAACTGCCATCAAACGTTGCGTAGGCATGCATAGTATGTTTTTCTTCAAGCTCAATATTTCCTAAAGTATTTGCATGATATTGTGCGAGAAAACAATTATTTTGTGATTGAGGATCGGTTATTGCTAAACAATTTTGATCTAACGATGCAAATTCAAATTCTGGTTCATTTAAATTTTTAAAAGTCATACCTAATTGGTAATGGTCATTTACCCACAATAATCCTTGATCCAAACCGACACCTGAAGCAGAAACTTGATTTTTGTCGTAATCATCACTTACAACGTCTTCTACATCTTCATCTTCAAAAGTTTCAAAACCAATAACCTGTTTACTTAATTCAAAACGATATGCATTAAGGCGCGATCCCCAAAGTAATTGCCCTACGAATTTGCCTTCAGAACTTTTCCAAATTGGATGACTGTAACCCAAACTTGCTTGTACTTTTTGTGCGGATTTTAAATATAAGGATGAGTTGGTTTGATAGGTTTCAGATTGTGCGTCAATTTCTAAAATATCATCCAGCACACTTCCACGTGCATCTACGCCCATTGAAACATCAAGCGCAAAAATACCAGGAGCAAATTTTGTTTTAAAAACCATAGGAAAAAGTGGAATAGCATTTTTTTGACTTATTTTAAAATATCCTTGATCACCTATAACCGGTAAAATCGCATTAAATCGATCTAATGAATCTTGTGCATCATCAAGGGTTACATTTTCTTCTTCCAATATATCTAACAAATCATTAATTTCAGTTTCAAATTCATTCACGTCTCCAAGCTCAGCCGTAGCACTTAAATTACTAAAATAACCTATTCGAATATTTTCATCTTTATCTAACATAATTCCACTGGCTGCAGGATTCATCATGGTAGAGGTCAAAGAAAATTTATCGGATACTCCACCCGTTGTCGTGTTGGAGCTTGCGTAGGCTGCTGAAGTACAAGAGAGAGAAAACACAGTAATAGCTAAAATTTTGCTTGATTTTGGCTTACTAAATATCATGACAATTCCTCAAAGTGATAATTTTTTTAAATAGGGACATGCTATGAAATTAAAATGCCGCTATTGCTACCAAAACAAGTCTTCAACTTTTTAACTGGAGATTCCTGTTACAGACAGTTAAAACTTTAGTTGAGACACAATTGATTTCAAACAAATACGAACAGAAATATTCCCGCTCAAAAATGAGACTACTGACTTTTAATGGATCTGATGGATTTTAAAAATTAACGTTCCCAAAAATAATTACATATCCATCCATAAAATCTTCTATACCTTGAAGTACGGTTGTTACAAACTTGGTGTCATTAAAATAATGCTTTCCTAATATTTCCTACGAATAAAAATCAATAGCAGAATAAAAACTTCAAAAAATAGCTAATTAAAATTGTATTCCAGCCGACTCATAAAATAAGAAAATCTAATTAGCTGACTTTAAATGACTTTAGAAATTTTTTTGCAATCTGTCCTTAGCGTTTGAAAATTAGGTCAAGCAAGAATGAAGAGCTTACTAACTATTGTTTTTTTTGGGTTAATTTCTACTATTTCGGCGTTTAGCTATTCTCAAGTTAATCGTACTATTGATCCTGTCGTAACTACTGCACTACTTAAATACGCGTATCCCTACGAAAAAAGATTTCAGTCATCGTATGAAAGTGCTCAATGGATTTCTTCGATGAATTATCGATTAAGACGTTTTGTACCAAATGGCTCAATGCGTATTTCAATTTTATTAACGGTTATTCAAGAAGCGCGAAAACATAATTTACCGCCAGAATTAATCCTATCTATTATGGAAGTTGAAAGTCGTTTTAAATCTTCCGTAACTTCACATGCTGGCGCGGAAGGCATTATGCAGATAATGCCTTTTTGGAAAAAAAGCATTGGTACAACTTCCGATAATTTATTTGATGTTAAAACTAACATTCAATACGGCTGTGCCATTCTTAGCCAATATCTTAAAAGAGAAAAAGGAAATCATACACGGGCTTTAGGTCGCTACAACGGTAGTTTAGGAAAAACTTGGTACGCAGAACGTGTATATGCAGCTTTTCACAAAAATTGGGAACCCACGAATAAATAATTTTATTCATTAAATAGTTTTTTTCTTTCTAGCATGGAGGCTAATCTTGAAACCGTTAACTCATTATTTAAGTACTATGGTCCAACAAGATGGATCTGATTTATTTTTCTCACCTGAAGCACCTGTAAGCTGTAAAATATTTGGTAAAATGCAATCGATTGATTCCGATCTTTTATCGCCAGAAGCGATTCGTAATTACGCTTACGACATAATGAGTCCTGAACAAATAACGCAATTTGAACACAAACCAGAAATGAATTTAGCTATTTCTGAGGCGGGTATTGGACGTTTTCGAGTTAATATTTTTCGTCAACGCAGCCATGTTGCAATGGTAATTCGTGCAATTAAAACTGAAATTCCTAGTATTGAATCGTTAAATTTACCGCCAATTTTAACTGATTTAATTATGATTAAACGCGGTTTAGTTTTATTTGTTGGTGGAACCGGTTCGGGTAAATCAACGTCATTAGCATCTTTAATTAATTTCAGAAATACCAACAGTGCGGGTCATATTATTACAATTGAAGATCCGATTGAATTTGTACATCCTCATAAAAAATCAATTGTCAACCAACGTGAAGTCGGTGTTGATACCGATAGTTACGAAGATGCTTTGGAAAATACATTACGGCAAGCACCAGATGTTATTTTAATCGGAGAAATTCGTACTGCTGAAACAATGGAGCATGCATTAGCTTTTGCAGAAACGGGGCATCTTTGTATTTCAACGCTACATGCAAATAATGCAAACCAAGCAATCGATCGAATCGTAAATTTTTTCCCCGAAGAAAGACATAAACAATTATTTATGGATTTATCGTTAAATTTAAAAGGTATTGTTTCTCAGCGTTTAATTCCAACGATTGATGCAAAACGTGCTGCGGCTGTCGAGATTTTATTGGGTACACCGCGTGTATGTGAGCTTATTAAAAATGGTTGCGCAGATGAAATTAAAGAAGTGATGGATAAAAGTCAGGCGTTAGGTATGCAGACTTTCGATACCGCTTTATATCATTTATATAAACAAGGAAAAATATCTTTAGAAGAGGCATTGAAAAATGCTGACTCTAAAAATAATTTACGCTTACGTGTGACGTTAGAAAATGGTAATGGGGCTGAAGAAAAGGAATCCGCCAAAGATAATACCTCAGCTACTCCAACTCCTAAGAAGCCACCTGCAGCTCCAGGATCGCAATTCTCTTTAAAACCTATGGATGATGAACCTGAGTAAAACACTAAACGCACATGAAATTTCTATACTGTAATGTCTTATGAATAATGTTTTGTGGGAAAGTACATGCGGGCGAATAATTATTCGCCCCTACGGTATCCGCTAGAGATTTAAGTATTTTTAGGAAGATGATAATTATTTGTAGGGGCGAATAATTATTCGCCCGTGTTGAACGCTGCCTATTGCTGTTTAAATACTAGAAAAGTGTTTTAGGAAATCTCATTCGCTTTTGTTGTGTATCCATAGCGAATGAGCTTTAGGAATAATAAAAGAAAGCAAAAAAAAGGACTGATAATCAGTCCTTTTTTTAAATATAAAAATTAAGAATTTTGTTTTAACGATTGAATACGATGTTCTAATGGAGGATGAGAACTAAATAATTTAGACAATACATTTCCGTTCATACCAGCTCGGATTCCGAACGCCGCTAAAGAATCTTCCAATCCACTTGGAGCGCCCTGTTCTGAACGCAGTCGTTCCAACGCTGCAATCATCGAATGCTTACCAGCGTATTGCCCACCACCCGCATCCGCACGAAATTCACGTCGACGTGAAAACCATGCCACAATAACCGATGCCAAAATCCCGAGTACGATTTCTGCAACGATAGTGGTTATAAAATAACCGATCCCATTACTGCGTTCTTCGCCACGTGATAACGCTTGATCAACAAATGTACCCACAATTCGGGCTATGAAATATACGAACGTATTTAAGACACCTTGCAACAAAGTCATGGTAACCATATCGCCATTTGCAATATGTGCAACTTCGTGAGCTAACACAGCACGTGCTTCTTCTTGGCTAAAGCGATCCAATAAACCTGTACTTACCGCAACGAGAGAATTGTTTCTGTTCCATCCAGTTGCAAATGCATTGGAAGCCGGTGAATGGAAATACCCAACTTCTGGCATACCAATACCCGCCTTTTGAGCCAAACTTTTCACTTCTCGAATTAACCATTCTTCTTGTGAATTAGCAGGCTGTTTAATAATCTGAACTTTCATTCTCCATTTTGCGATAATCTTGGACATAAATAGAGAAATGAACGCACCACCGAATCCTAAAACCGCACAAAAACCCAATAACGTGGAATAATCAATGCCTGTTGATTGAGTCATCCATTGATCAACCCCAAGCAATTGAGTTACCACCGATAACAGCAACACCACTGCAAAATTGGTCATGAGAAACAAGGCAACTCTGAGCATATAAAAAGTACCTCTAACTGATTTAAAAACTTTATGAAATTGATTTGAAACAAAGCTACGAGAACATATCTTACGCTGTAAATGGTGGCGTGATGTGAAAATCTCAAGGCTTAGGTAGCATATACCAGTAGCGTTTGAAAATTATTGAATATCATAGATATCACCCGCACTTTTATTCTGAGGAATTCCTATGAATCAAACCATTTTGACTGAACAACACGATGACGTTTTAATCATTAAATTTAATCGACCTGAGAAAAAAAATGCAATTACAAGCGACATGTATCGAATTCTAACCGAAACGCTGGTGAACGCTGACCAAAATCCACACATTCGAGCCATTATATTAGCTGGGAACGGTGATTGTTTTACTGCCGGAAATGATCTGCAAGATTTTTTGCATAATCCGCCTATAGATAGCCATAGCCCGGTTTTAAAGTTTCTTCATGCTTTAAGCACGGTAAAAACAGTATTAATTGCTTCAATTCACGGATCAACCATTGGAGTGGGCGCAACCATTTTATTGCACTGTGATTTAGTATATGCCGCTAGTAATACCAAAATCCGTTTTCCATTTGTAGATCTCGGCCTTTGCCCAGAAGCAGCTTCAAGTTTGTTATTGCCAGCAATGGTGGGCCATCTTAAAGCTTCGCAAGCAATTTTATTAGGTGACACGTTAGATGCTCACACAGCACATGCTTGGGGTTTAATTAATGAGGTAGTTGATCCGAATGACCTTCCATCTAAAGCACTTCAAATTGCGCAAAAAATTGCTGCTAAACCTGCGGCTGCATTGCGTTTAAGTAAATCACTCCTTAAAAATTCAATTTCTGGTTCGATTACCAAATGTATTGATGAGGAAGCTGCTGCTTTCTCAGAGCGCTTAAAATCCGTTGAAGCAAAAGAAGCCATGACGGCTTTTTTTCAAAAACGTGCACCAAACTTTAAACAATTCGATTGACAGACTCATTAGTTTTATCGATACATTAATGAAAGATGAGAATATTTATTCCCAAGATGAGAATTAGATTTCCCAACTAGAACTTATAAAAAATAAATTATTTTTTATTTGATTTTAATTGAATATTTTTTTAGCTTCAGCTGTGTTGATAGTTTGTCAACACGTAAAAAGTATAGAAATTATTTTCATTTTGGAGGGATTCTCAATGGATCGACATGATCAAAATTTGCCTACGCATAAACAATTTTTAACAGGGACGGAATTACCTCAGGGAAGAAAATTACGGAAAACACAATTTCAACGCAATAATTTATTTTATCAACCACCGTTACCTTCGCAACATGAAGAACCTGTTTCACATTTTCCCCTAGCTAAAAAAAAGCCTCCTATCTATTGTCGTGAAGATAGAATTAATACTTTAAAAATAAAGGAATGGATTTTAAAAAGAAAGATTTTTTCTCAACGACCGGAAAATAATTTTTTTAGAAAAAAAGTCTCTGTTGAAGAAGTTATACCGTCAACTGATAATTTAAGTTTGGGCTTAAATAATAAACCAGGAAAAATATATCCTTCACCTTCCAAGATACATTTAGTTCGTGGATTTACTCTCATTGAATTATTAATAGTCGTCGCCATAGCGGGCATTTTATCTGCAATTGCATTACCAATGTATCAAGATTATGTCGCTCGCTCTCAGCTTTTGGAAGCAGTCACCATTGGTGGCGCCTACAAATTAACGATTGAAGACCATATCCAAAATGTTGGTAGTTTTCCTGGAGACAATGCTATGGAAACTATTTTTGGAGAACTTGCTGACGCTGCAGGAGATGGAACACTCGTTGGTTTTAAAACCATACAAGAAATCACTTTAACGCCAGATGGTGCTGGTTCAGGTGGAGTCTTTGAATTAACGGTTGCTGATGTTGATGGAATTAAAGCTCCTTTGCGAGGTTCAACGGTAACTTTTACACGTGCCGATTCTGGCGCATGGAGTTGCGTATCAAGTGTTACTGAGGAGGGTTTAGTACCAAAAGGCTGCGACATAAGTGCGTAATTGAAGTGCGTAATTGAAGTGCGTAGTTAATTTTATTGTAATTTGGAGCTACCCGCCTTGAGTAGCTCCTTTTTTTATCAAGGTTAAGGATTACAAAATACCGGAATAATAGAGCCTGTCATCACGCCAGATTGTTTGTCATCCGCCAAAAATAAAGCAATAGGAGCAATATCTTTTGGCTTGGTTTCTACCGATAAATCCGGAGCAACTTGATGCAGCATTTGCGTATCAACCGTTCCAGGCGCAATTGCATTCACTCGTATTCCAAAAGCTTTTCCTTCTGCGCCCAATGCTTCTGTCATTCCAGATAATGCAGCTTTAGTACTGACGTACGCAGAAAAGCCTGCAAATTTTTCAGTATTTGCAACACCGCTTAATGAAGTAATATTGATAATGGAACCGCCGGTTGTACTCATACGTTTAAAAGCGTACTGACAACATAACCACGGTGCAGTGACGTTAATTGCCCAGAGTTGCTGCCATTCTTCCGATGAGATTTCTACAAAAGGTTTTGCAATAATTCCGGCGGCGTTGTTGACCCAAATATTGATATGAGGGAATTTCTCATCCAGCCACGTGTGCAATCGATTGATCTCCAAAATTTGACTTAAATCCGCTGCTAACGGGTAAATATTTTCTTTTCCAGGCCCATGCCATTGATCAATTGCGGCGTGTAAAGTACTTTGTTCACGGCCAACTAAAATAACAGTTGCGCCTTCTTGCCAAAATAATTCAGCAATCGCAGCACCCATACCACGACTGGCTCCGGTAATTACTGCTATTTTTCCTTGTAGCGTTTTAGAAGTCATAATTACTAAATCCATTAAGGGATAACTGGTGAAGCGAGTTCATTTAATGTCAAAAAATTACAAAATGATTTATGTGAATTATATAAGTGGAAATCACATAGGTGTCACAATAATTGCGTTTTAGTATAATTCTGTGACCTTGTTGGGTAAATCATAATCTTATTTCTAGAGGTAATTGCATGAAATGGCCGAACGAAGTTGGCGAAGTAGCACTAAGTCGGCGTGAAACTTTTTCTGCATCTCATAGACTTCATAATCCCAATTTTTCTGATGAGGAAAATCACCGCCTTTATGGTAAGTGCAATCGTATTAATGGTCATGGCCACAACTATGTTATTACCGTTACGGTTATTGCTATTCCTGATCAAGAAACCGGCATGATTATGAACATCACTGAGCTTAAAGCATTAATACACGAATATGTATTAGAAAAAGTGGACCATAAACATTTGAATTTCGATGTACCAGAACTTGAAGGTATTAACCCGACTGCAGAAAATTTAGTGATTGTTTTTTGGCACTGGCTAGCTGAAGTTATTCCACATTCACTAAAATTTGACGTGGAATTAATTGAAACTGAAAATAATTCAGTTAAATATTCTGGACCGCATAAAAGTATATAGCGAACGCAGATGAGATTTCCTAAAACACTATTCAACTTTTTAATCAGTAAATGTCAATCAGTACCCGGCAGCGTTAAACACGGGCGAAAAATGTTTTGCCCCTACAAAAAATTACCACTTTCCTAAAAATGCAAAAATACCTAACGATTACCGTAGGGGCGAAATATTATTCGCCCGCATGTATTTTCCCATAAAACACCTTTTATAAAATATTTCACTATAGAAAACACATGTGCGTTTGGTATATAAACTCAATTTTATTTTAATAACAATTATAACGTATGCGTAGGACGATCTGATTCCAACATGCCCGCCAAGTATGTTTCTATTTTATTTTTAGGTGTTTGGTCTTGCTCATTAAATTGCACTCCTACGCCTGCGGCACGATTACCTTGAGCGCCTTTAGGAGTCATCCAAATCACTTTACCTGCAACTGGAAGCTTTTCGGTTTCTTCCATTAAATTTAATAGCAGAAAAACTTCGTCGCCTAAATTAAAGTCTTTTTGTGTCGGAATAAATAAGCCACCGTTTCTAACAAATGGCATATATGCAGCATATAGAATGCTCTTATCACGAATAGTAATAGATAAAATGCCACTGCGAGCAACTTTAGCCATACCTGTTTGCCTCTTACTATATAAATATATATTTTTAGTGTGGCACAACCAAATAACTATGAAGCCATTTTATGTGGAAACCATCGCAATAACTGACTAATTAAAAATCGTTTTGCATACTTAATTTCCAAAGGCGTTTTTCCATCTGTCATACCCGCCAAATATTTTTCAGCAAATATGGCGTAATGATTTGTTTTATAGAGTGCATTTAAATGTTGTCTAAATTCGTATTTTTGAATTAAATCAATTTGGCGTTGCGTTAATTCAACTGAAGAGGTACTGGATAATAATTCTGTTGAAATCGCCGTAGGTCTTTCTAGCCAAAAGCTATGATTACTTCGAATTCGGTTATTTGCATCCGGTAAAATTTCAGTAAGAATATGTCCACAATAATAAAAGGGTAACGTCATCAATAATCGAATAAATAACTCAATATCCTGACTTCGTCGCAAATTTGGATTATAGAAACCAACTTTTGCAAAATGATGGCGGCGCAGCATAAAAGCATTGGTGTGCAAAATAATTGTATTTTCTAAGTAATGCGCCAATGATAACGAGCGATGTTGCATCAAATCATTATGAAATTCTTTTCCTTCAAAATGATTTTCCCGTCTAAGACCGAAGGCAACGCCATCAAACAACGAATCTTTTAAAAAAACATCGAGCCGATGCTGTAATGACAGTGGCGTTAATATATCGTCTGAATCCAAAAATGTAATGAATTCACTCGTGCTTTCTTTCACCCCTCGATTGCGGGCGGCGCCCTGCCCTGCATTTTCAGTAACACGGATCAACGTAATCTTTGAGCCATACACTTCTTCTAGCAATTCAGGCGTGCCATCTTTAGAAGCATCGTCTACTACAATGCATTCCACTGTACAATTTTCATTTGAGAACGTCTGACTTAACACAGAATCCACCGCTCTACGAATCCATTGACGTCGATTAAAAACCGGTATAATCACAGCAATCTTGTAAACAGATTTCATTTTAAACTCACTTGTTGTGCAGAAAAAATTTAGTTTATTTTTGTTTACTATACCAAACGCGCATGAGTTTTCTCGGGTAAAATGTTTTATGAATCATGGAAAGACCATGCGGGCGAATGATTATTCGCCCCTACGGTATCCGTTAAAGATTGAGGTTTTTTTAGGAAAGTGATCATTATGTGTAGGGGCGAATAATCATTCGCCCATGTTGAGCGCTGCCTAGTACTAATTGAATAGTTGAAATGTGTTTTAGGGAAATTCATGTGCATTCGATATACCCGTAGCGAATGAAAATTAGGGCGCTAAGCACGCCGCGACTAAAGGCAGCGGCCGGACAAGCGCAGCGGTGAAGCATGAAGATTTTTTTTTGATCGCGCGACGCTTTGACGCAGCGTAGCCAATGCTTTACGCAGCGAGAACGCTGTGACGCGTTCGAATAAGCAACAAAGCGAGCGGAAAAAAAGATCATGCTGAACACCTAATTTTGATTCGCTACGGGTATATATACCCTTAACGAATAAGTTTTAGGTTTGAATCATAGAATAAAAATTAGGATCTTGAATGTATCAAAAAATCAGTAATGCTTTGCATTCCCTTTCTTTTAATCAGCATCAACGCCATATCTTTGTCGTTTTTTGCGTTGCTACGATTGCCATCACATCATCGTGGATAGTGTTGATTGAAAAATGGTTGAAGGATAGCGAAGGCTATTCTCATGGTTCATTAATTTTGCTGATTAGCATGTGGCTGACATGGAAAAGCTTTCGCACACCACTCACGATCTCTACAATTTTACATCGAATACTGTCACGCATTCCTCGAGCATTTTGGTTGTTCAGTTTAATCGGCAGCTTACTCATTTGGGCAGTTTGTTTTATTGTTTTACTTGCTTCGATAGAAATGGTTTTTATTCCAATCATTATATTATGTGTGCTTGGAGCAAGTTTTGGAACCTTAACCCTTTGGCGTTTTTTGTTTCCTATTGGATTTTTATTTTTTGCTATTCCGATTTGGAATATTTTAATTCCAATTTTACAGTCAATGGCAGTTTGGGCGAATCAAATTATATTAAAAGCTACCGCAATTCCTGCCTATATCGATGGAATTCACGTCACTATTCCGTATGGAAAATTTGTGATTGAAGATGGTTGTAGCGGATTACGCTATTTAATTATTAGTTTAACGTTAGCGACATTATACTGTGGGCTGTATTTACAACGCTGGCGAAGTCGCTGGTTGCTGATCGGCATTGCAATTGGATTAAGTGTATTTTTTAATTGGATTCGAATTCTGCTCGTTATTTATATTGGTTATTACACCAAAATGCAGTCTTCCATTGTGGATGACCATGAAACGTTTGGCTGGATTATTTATACCTTCATGTTAATTATTTTATTATTGTTAGCACGCTGGATTGAGAATCGAGACATTAATTTTAATACGAAACCTATTATTTCAAAAAAAGATATTTCAAAATCAAATCCAATCACCATGCATGATGACACTGAACAAACACATTTTTTTCCAATTATATTTTTAGGACTATTTATAACATGCATTTATGGCCAAGAACTACGAATTAAATTTTTTCCTAATGCACCGCCATTAATTACTGAACACCATGAAGACATACAACATCGTTTAACAAAATCTTCGTGGCCAAACTGGGCTCCCTCTTTTCAAAATGAAGATAAACGCTTAGGTTTTTATTCAAAGCGCTTTGGTCAGGAATTACATGAGTTTTATGTTCTGTATGAAACGCAAAAGCAAAATAAAGAATTGTTTAATAGTACTCAGGAAATTTCGCAATTTGATATTGATTGGAAAGAACCTAATGCTGAAATAGTAAACAGTGAACTCCCACCCTTTCAATTAGGCAGTGCAAAAATATCTTCCTATCACAAACGTATTTACGCAGTTGCATACCGATTAGGAAATAACTGGCTATCACCGCAATCACTAACTAAAGATAGAATTCAATACAGCCTTCAAAATTGGATTCAAGGCAATCGACAAGCTGAAGCTTTTATTTTAATGACACAGTGTTCGATTGAGAATTGCGAGCAAGCAGAAAAATGGATTCAACAGCAGTGGGAACGGATGTTTCAATAATTTTTATTTAGCAAATTTAATGAAATTTGCATCTTAAATAAGAAGACATAAAATATGTTGAAAATTTGAAAATGACAATTTTAATAATGTCGATTATGTTGGAGAAAAAGCTATACAATTAAGCTTCATATTACCAATATAAAATTTTAGAATGTTAAATTATTTTATTTAAATATTCCTGTTATAATTTTCCAAATAGCTATCGCACCATTTCTAAAATGCGTTGGAAAATTAGTAAAAAACTCCCTCATATTATTTGAAAAATTATTAGCATGGGCATTACGTGGGTCCTGCTGTTCTTGGGCTGCTGCATCTCTTTCGGGTTGAGCCCCCTCATTATTATTTCGTTCTTCTACAGCTAAAGGAGGTGGAGGTAAAAGTCTAGCTGCTGCATCGGCTTGAGGACGGACGGGTAATAAAGGTCTAGCGGCTGGAGCTGGAGCCGGAACAGATTCACGCTGTTGTAAATCATTTCTTGGAGTTGGTGATGCCGATGAATTGCTTGAATAGTTAAAAACTACTTCGTGGGTTTCTGAGTATGAGCTACTGGCTCCCAACACAGGGACTCGGGAAATTGTTCGCTCATTAGATGCAGTACTGTCAGGCTGATGCAAATCTGCCCTCTCCTCTTTATGCTCCTCAACTCCATTATGAACTACGGTTGAACGAAGTGCTTCAGCAATTTTAGGTTGTGCAGAAGTTACCAATGGATGTGCACTACTGTGCGATAGCAAAGTACCTTCTTCAACTTCCGGTTCATCACCATCACTAAAGAAAATAAACTCTCCATCAGTTTTTAAATCATGCTGACTACGTATTTCTGATACTGCTTGCATTGCCTCTTCAGCAGTTTCACCACTTGCTAATGCTTGAGTAAATGCATGAGGAGTAGTAAAAGCCCGAACCAAAGAATTTTTAGCATACGTCAAAAATACTCCCACTGCTGCGCTGATCAATGGAATAGGCTTTAGATTATCATCGTCTATTCCAAGAAAATTTGAAAAATTTTGGGTAAGAGCAACAGTTTGAGCTGTATATATTTCACCTGGGTATTCTTCTGTTATACGGCTCATCTCTTTATAACGATCATTGTTCATGGCTATTTCATGACAAATCAATTCAAGTTTATCGTGAGATAATTTAGCATCGCTAAAACCAGGTATAAGCTTTTCAAAATATTGATTTGCTTTATCAAGGAATTCATTTAATAGAGCTTGAGATTTTTGATTTATTGTTCCATCTACTGGATAGTTTTCTATAAAACCTGACAGCACATGAGAAAATAATAATCCAATATTTTCTGCTGCTGAAGAATCGGAATTTGCTTTTGGAATAAAATGATAACCATTTGTAGATAAGAAATTTAAGATTGTTTTAAGTACCTTATCTGCTTGTA
>JAZKFP010000298.1:0-5265 GCA_040386355.1 Pseudomonadota bacterium
ATGAATTAGAAAAACCAGGTCGCGATCCACGTCCTTCTTTTAAAATGGCGCATTTTCGCGATGATATTGCTGAATTAAAAGATTTAAAACCCGATATGATTTTGGAAGGCGTTGTCACGAACGTTACCCGTTTTGGAGCCTTTGTTGATATTGGTGTGCATCAAGATGGATTAGTGCATATTTCATCGTTAGCAAATCGTTTTGTTAAAAACCCGCAGGATTGTGTTAAAGCTGGCGATATCGTTAAAGTTAAAGTATTGGAAGTGGACTTAAATTTAAAACGTATTCAACTTAGTATGCGTTTAGAAGAAGAATCAAAATCGACAACTGAGAGAACAAATACACCGAACAATGCGCCAACAACGCAACGCAAAAATCCAAACCAACCCAACACTAGTGCATTTAAACCACGGCCAGCACCAACTGGAAAACCAGTTTCTGTTCCTTCAAAGAAAACCAGCAACAATGCGAAACGTCCCCCAGAAAAACCCAAAGTTTCACAACCTGTAGCAAACAAGGCAACGTATTCTCTAGCGCTCGCTTTTTCCAGCGTAAAACTACGTTCGGATAAACGCGATGACAGCCCGGATGAATTATAAAAAAATAATATGAAATAGGTAATTCTGAAATTTATTTTTATAAGTTACCTATTTTAACAGCAAAAATTTTACCTTTTTGTTATTGATCCTACTTGTTATTGATTTTATTTTTTATTGATATGGTTAGCCTGCTGTGAGACTGTTTTATGCAAATTGATTCAACCATTTTACAATGGTTAAAAAATCAAGACGTTCAAAAAACACTTCGCTTCTCTAAACGCGGAATTGAAAAAGAAAGTTTACGTGTGACACAGCAAGGAAGATTGGCGCAATCCCCACATCCACAAATTTTAGGTTCTGCGTTAACCCATCCACAAATTACGACTGATTTTTCTGAATCTTTACTCGAATTTATTACACCCGCATGCGACAGTATTCAAGAAGCAATTGATCATTTGGATCAAACCCATCGCTTTGTTAGCCATCACTTACCAGATCAAGAAATGTTGTGGAATTTAAGCATGCCGTGTGAATTACCGGCAGAGCAGGATATTCCTTTAGCGCGCTATGGCAATTCTACGCAAGCTCAAATGAAGACCATTTATCGTGAAGGTTTAGGATTGCGCTATGGTCGCGCCATGCAAACTATTGCAGGTGTCCATTATAATTTTTCTTTATCACATGATTTTTGGACCTTATTGCAAGAAAAAAAGTGGCAAGAAAAAAAAACAACAAGCCTTGCTACGAAAATGAGTCATAAAGATTTTATTTCAGATCAATATTTTGCAATGATCCGAAATTTTCAACGTGTATCTTGGTTAGTTATTTATTTAAGCGGCGCTTCTCCAGTCTGTCATGCTAATTTTGTTGGCAAAGAAAAAACATCATTAGAAAAAGTTGCACCGGATACGTTAGGAACCCGTTGGGCAACTTCTTTACGAATGAGTGATATGGGGTATCACAACAATGCTCAATCTCAATTGCATGTTTGCTACAACAATATTGACAGTTATATTGATTCACTAAATTATGCTTTGCAAACGCCCTACAAAATCTACAACGAAATAGGTTTATATCAAAACCAACGACGTGTACAGCTTAATACCAATTTACTGCAAATTGAGAATGAATATTACGCTCCCATACGACCCAAACAACCGACACTTTCTGGTGAACGTCCAACACGTGCGTTGAAAACACGTGGGGTAGAATATGTTGAAGTACGATGTCTTGATATTGATCCGTTTTGTAGCGAAGGCGTTCACACGGATGTTGCTCATTTTGTTGAAATATTATTAATATTTTGTTTATTATCTTCCAGCCCAGATATTAGTTATGAAGATATTTTGATTTTTGAAAACAATCGAAAATTAACCGTTAATCAAGGTCGACAACCTAATTTAGAATTGTACGACGGGATACAAAACGTTAGATTACACGATTGGGCAATTAGCTTATTAGATCAGATGCAGCCCATCGCACGCATATTAGATGAAGCTTATTCAAGTAATTCTTATAGCAATGCATTAATAAGCCAACGCGATAAAGTGTTGCATCCTGAAACCACTCCGTCTGCAATTCTATGGCAATGGATCGAAAACCATCAAAAAAGTTATTTAGAATTTGGAATTCAATTATCAAAAACCTGGACTAATTTACAAAAACAGCGTGATTTATCTCCAGAAATTATTGCTCAATACCACCTATGGACGGCAACATCTTTAGCTGAACAAAAAGAATTGGAATCTCGGGCTCAACCGGATTTAGAAAATTACTTAGCGGACTATTTTTCTGGATTGCCTGCCATGAAGCAATCACCCTGCGCACCGGATGCTTAATGTTTATTTTTTACAGTGTTTTCCGTAGTTCTTTTGTAATTATTTTATTTCTCAAAGATCTATCGAATTTATATTAAGATATAGTGAACGCTCATAGGATTTCCTAAAACACTTTTCAAGTATTCAATCCGTAATAGGCAGCGTTCAACACAGGCGAATGATTATTCGCCCGCATCTACTTTTCCACAAAACACCTTTTATAAAACATTTCACCATGGAAAACTCATCTGCGTTTGGTATAGATTTTATCTACTCCATCCTAAATGTCATAAAAAATAATGCTTCAATTTCAGCTGGTTCAGATTCTTTATGTAAAATTTTAGTAATTTTCTTTACAGCTAATTCTCTTAAAGCCTGCAGTTTTTTTTCATCACCGAATGTTTCACGATTCTGTTTCGCTAAAAAATCCAGTAAAAAATTTTGAATACTAGGTAAATGCCGTTGAATGGCTTCAGCTGTTTGAACGTTTCTTACCCGCACTCCAATATCGGTACGCAACTGGTGTAAATTCTCATCAACATAATTAATAATAATAGTTTGAGGTAGGGCAACGAAAATGGATGAGGATTTAACATTTTGAACTTTTAAATCTGCCTTATTATTTTGGGCAAGCGCATAGTTAGATTGAAATACGATCCCAAAGATCAGACTTGAAATAAGACATAGCTTTAACATAAACCTGCCTGTGAATTATTTTTAATTTAATATGAGTAACAAGATATACCCGTAGCGAATGAAAATTAGGTGTTTATCATGATCTTTTTTTCCGCTTGCTGTGTTGCCTGCTCGAACGCGTCACAGCGTTCTCGCTGCGTAAAGCTTTGGCTACGCAGCGTCAAGACGTCGTGCAACCGAAAAAAAATCTTCATGCTTCACCATTTCATTTGTCCGGCCGCTGCCTTGAGTCGCGGCGCGTAAAGCGCCCTACCATTTTTTAAAAACAAAGGTCATTCGCTATGGGTATATTTGACTTTGAACAAAATTTTTTTATCATAGCCATTTGTTATATGCATTATGATAAGTGCTAACATTTCAAAGCTACTTGTAAAGTCTATCCGTCATTTTTAAAAAATCTATTTCATGTGCTATACACTTCAATCGTTTAAGAGTAATAAGCTTACATGCAAAAATTATCACATCGTTTATGGCTGTTTCTATTTAGCATTTCCTCCTTAAGCCTAATTAGTGCTTACGTTATGGAATTTTATTTCCTAATGGAACCTTGCAATCTTTGTATTCTTCAAAGATTTGTCATTATTGGAATAATAATACTGGCAATCGCTGGTATCACTTTTAAACATGTCGTTATGCAATGGATATTTTCCATATTCATTTCTTTAGCAACTTTAATTGGAGTAATAATTGGTGCTCGACATGTGTGGTTACAGCACTTACCTGCCTCTGAAGTACCCTTGTGCGGTCCAAATTTAGATTATTTATTAGAGCGCTTTCCTATTTGGGAAAGCATAAAAATAGCATTTCAAGGCTCAGGTGATTGCGCTGAAGCGGGTAGTTTATTTCTTGGCCTTTCGCTAGCAGTATGGACAGTAATTTTAATGTGCATATTACATGTTGCATCTGAGGCCTTAATCGTTGTACAAATAAAGACCAGACAACGTAAAAATTAATGTGCATTGTTAATAATTAGAAATTTTTTCAGATTTCTTGAAATGGTGATTTTAGAACTTGCGCTAGTGCCTATCTTTATAAAAAGCACTTTGTTAATAAATAATTAGATATTTTAAAAATCTCACTAACAGACGACATATTTTTTCAGCAATATCATACTCTTAAAGTTTTATTGAAAATTCACATAACAGGGAAGGTAATTATTATGAAACAGGATAAAATCTATTTGGATCGTCGATCAAGTACCTGGCAAGAAATGAATAGCATTTTGAACCGCTGGCTTAAAGAACGAAATGAATTAATTTTTCTCTTATGCTCGGTAACTGGATTGGATCAACTGCATGATAAAACCACCTCTTTGCATTCTAAATTGCAAAATCTATGTCAAGTTTTAGTAGATTACGTATCGGCAGGACATTTTGAAGTGTATGAGAAATTGGTACAAGAAGGTGAGGTTTTTGGCGAAAATCACCGTTCTTTAATTGCGAATGTCTATCCGAAACTTCAACACTCAACAGATATAGCTTTGCAATTTCATGATCGATATGAATCATTTATGCATCAAGCAGAGCTCGATTCTCTAACAAAAGATTTAGGAAATCTTGCTGAATTATTGGAATTACGTTTTGAATTAGAAGATCAATTAATCAAAGAACTACATACAGTACATGAAGTAAAATTAGCTTCTGCCTCTTAAAATAGATAACTATCCTAGGATAAAATTTTGAATAAAGAAAAGGGTAAAGTTTGACACTTTACCCTTTTCTTGTTTATCGCCATAAATTTTAAAATTATTAATAATTGATAGTTATTTCAAAATCTCTAATAGTTCAACTTTAAAAATTAGTGCTTGATTTGGTCCAATTGATTGACCTGCACCACGTTCTCCGTATGCTAAATTTGCAGGAATAACTAATTCCCATGTTGAACCCTGTGGCATTAATGTTAATGCTTCAATCCAGCCAGGAATTACACCAGATACAGGAAATTCTGCAGGCTCAGCACGACTATAAGAACTATCAAATACAGTTCCGTCAATTAGTTTTCCTTCATAATGTACTTTCACACGATCAGTCCGCGCAGGTTTTTTTCCATTACCCGCTTTAATAACACGATATAAAAGTCCGGTATTTGTTGCTGTTACACCAGATTGTTTTGCATAATTTTGCAAGTAATTTTGGCTGGCTTTTAAATTAGTTCCCGATTTTGCAAGATGTTCTTTTTCTTGATCGGCTTGCATTTGTTGTTGCAACTGTAAA
>JAZKFP010000299.1:0-16860 GCA_040386355.1 Pseudomonadota bacterium
AATAAGAACCTCTTTCATTACGGTGAATTTCAAATACACCTCGCCAACTGAAGTGATTGGTCGATACACATCCTGCCACACGGTATGATCGGCGTAAGTGGTCATGCTTTTGTAAAAATCTTTTGGCTCTAACTTATTAATAATTTGCAAAACCCCTTTAAAATCAAGGCCAAGCGATGCAGCTCCCTGAAGTGCAGAGAACGTGCTGCGCACTTTTCCAGTTTGGATCAGTGACTTAACAAGCGATAATTTGCAATGTGGGGTTCTTTTTTCCATGTCTAATATTAACCTAATTGGTTAATATTGTCAAAAGTGTTTTCTATACTTTGAAGATAAATTCTTATAAATAAATTTATGTATTAATTACGATAATGCGCTATACAAATATGCGTAATAAAAATCCCTTTAAATATACCGCCAAGTTCAATTTCTTAACATTTATCACTTAAAAAAAAACTTATTAAAAACGATTGATTTTGAGTGAACACTTCTGATACAAACATTATTAGCCCTTATTAAATATAAAAATAACTATAAAAGGTGCTTATAATAATGAAAACATCACTCTCATTGTCAGCATTTTTGCTTTTGTCGGCTCCGCACTCCCAAGGGTTTGTTCCTACCTTTACTCTTTCTTTACATCCAACTCGCTCACCCGCTTCTTCGCTTATTTCCTATACCCCTGCGTTAAATGATCCGTCATTAAATTCTGTATTACGTTTTATTCAACCACTGCGTTTTTCAAATAAAAATATTGAAGAATGCACTGAAGAATTGTCGGTTGATGATTTAATTGCCATTTTTCAACAACACGAAGTGGGACAGTGGTTTACGACGCTTCTGAATTCAACAAATATCACAACTCAAGTTTTAAGCGATGTGGATGTGCGTGCGGTTGAAGTGTTTTTAAAAGGAACTGACGTGTCGGAATCTATAAATTCCATGGAAACTTTGCAAATACAACCGAGCTGGAAAGAGTCTTCACATCAAGAGCAAATACAATCATTTTTAGAAACACACACCAGCACATGCAATCGTCTTCGTATTGAACAGTTATTGGAAAAGAAAGAATCGTTAAATTTGCATCTGCTTGATTTAGAACAACAGGTTCAAATGAATCTTGAACAACAACAGGTGACTACGTTTAATAATAATAAAACGAACCTAATTGAGCAGCTAAAAAACTTAAACCTTGAGTATGAATCATTTACCGAACAGAAAGAAAATTTACTGCGTTTGATTAATCGAATCGATATGGATCTTAAGGATCGGCAAAAATCAGTGCCTATCACAGATCGCTTAGTTGAGACGGTGGTAGGAGATATTAAATATCATGTGATGGAGTGTATTTTTCAAAATCCTAGTGCTGCAACCATTTTAAAGCGAGGCTTAAATCTTTCGTTATCCGCCAATCACATTAGCTCCCTTCATCAAAAATTACTGGATCAGCGCGCTTCTTTTATTTATGCAACCGAGCCCAAAAATTTAGAAGACAGTTTGCACCGTGTGATTTTAAGTAATTCACTATTACCCACCTATGGTTATCTTGCGAAAGCACCAGAGCAAGTCCTGCGAAAATACAATGCGCTATCGGTCGGCTCTCTCCCCGCCCGTAAGCAACCCGGTGCTTATACGCTCCCTGCTCGGTTAGATAAGGATCGATTATTTGGGTGGTTTGTCTTAACGGCCATTGCACAGCGTGCTGGTACCAATGCTCCCTTATTGACCAATATTTTTGGATTAGTGTCTAGTACAGATCCTTCGGTATTACTAATATTTGATACCACCAATCCGAAAGTGGCTCACATCATGTCGCACGTGCAACATGAAAACATTTCTGACTTTTTTGTGGAAAAAATGCGCCAGTATTTCAGCGGATCGTCAGCGATGTTTGAAAATATTGTCGACGAGGATCTTTGGAACCGATTTCCAGAATTGTTTAAAACTGTGCCCTCAACAGAAGCAGATCAGTGGGCAGAAAGTGTTAGCAAATCAAAACTTTCTAGGACTCACCCTCATTTAATTAAAACCTATGACTCTTATTTAGAAGATGTGATACCAGTTCTAGAGTCTCATTTTCCTTATCCCGCAGCATTTAATAACTTTGACGAAATTTACGCCGTGCACCATGAGCGATTGGATTATGTTTCCAAGCGGTTAGACTTACATTACCCGTTTCTGACTTTTTTAATGGGTATGACGGCGATAGAGCATTTGCGTTTTAGCCTAGCGCCCGAAGCATTAAAAACGAATCAACCGCATCATCCTAATCGGGGTCCGTATCATCTAGCGGTGGAGGCATACCGTAAAGAGTTAGCAGAATTTGAAAAGCTAAAAAAACTTTCTTTCACTAGGAACAAGGTTTTAGTTAAACCAACCGTTAATAATACCTTTAAACGATTTGCATATTTTCCTAATTCCACTGTGGTGGACGAGCGTTTATTAGAATCCCTCTTCGCCCGTTGGTATCTAGAGCTTGCAACCGGTGCCAACGAGTGGTATGAAGACACTGGAATTACGGTTGCCAAAGCCGGTTATGAAGGAGTGAATGAGCGGATTATTGAATTTACGCACCCTATCACTCTTCAAGAACTCTATGAAATGGGCGGAATATTAGTAATCAATCTCAAGGCTGATGCCGTCAAAGATCCGGTGCAGGCTGCACGCTTTTTGTTTCGACACATTCTGCGCTGCTTTCGATACGTTTTTAACCTCTAGTTTTTCTAGGGACACCTAACCGGGTGCTCGGATTCTTGATATGAAAATCTCTTTTCTAGTAGCTTCGACTTTCCCTTGGGCTCAAGGATTAATTCATCCTGTTCGTTCTGGGCCTCAAGAAAAAATATCTCTGTCACGTTTTTCTACAGCGCCTTTTTTATCAATGTGTGATCCTTTGTCTCTGCAGGGAAACCGTAATTCGGCTTTACATTTTTTGCAGGCTTCTGAACCATTCCAGGAATCCTCTATGCCGGAAAAACATACCGAGATGTGTGATTTTAATAAAAATGAGGCAAGTGCTCGTAATCATCAGACTTTTGATAGCCCTGAAGCGTATCACGAAGCCAATCAAGTCTATTTAAAAAGTCAGGAGCGCTATCCCTTTCGATTTCATATTATTAATCCACGTCACTTGCGAGCCAATGAAACATTCATCGGCTGGTGTTCACCCTATGCGATTTTTGTAGTTCAAGCGCAGCATGTACAAACTGGTGAAATCGTGCCGCATGTAGTGAGCTTTGGTGAGGAATGGGCTGAGCCTGTCGTGAATCAAGTTGCACTTCCAATTCCTGCATTGCCCTGGGTAATTGATTCGTTGGAAACCGTTTTTCAGCCGGATTTAAATCTCACGAAAGAACGATGCAGCGAATCATTGAATATGTATGAGGATTTTTTCCGAGTGCGGATGGAAATTGAATATGAAGCGAAAGGACAAGGGCAAGAACGTGAGATTGTCATTCGCAGTCAACGTCCTCGCAGTGATGGTTCCTACTTTACTCAACTTCGAGGACCTGAATTGTTGATGGTTAAGGATTTTAATTCAATGCTAACCAAAATATATTTAAAGTATGCATCGCCTGAAGCGGCAGATAATTTTTACAATGAACAAATAAGAAAAATCCGCGAAAAGATTGAAAAAAACTTATCTAGGTGATCAAAAGGATATTGATGTATGTATTCCTTAACGGCATTTCAATCACAATATTTTTGCAATCAATTACCTCATTCCATTGCCCGTAAAATAATTCATCCAGTACGTTTGTCGCGTTTTGTAAATCCTTTGCAGACCTATGATTTAAAAGCCTCATCTTTCAAGCCTTCACGATTAAGTCGCATTCAAGCATTGCCTTTACATGCAGAAGAATCTTTTGACTCTAAAAATATTACAGAAAATGCAAACAGCGATTTAATCTATTACAAGACAAATGAAGGGGCAGCAACAGAAAGTCTAAATGATAATCTTGGCGCCACAGACCACCCGATCTTTACGACACCGGAAGCGTATCACGAAGCCAATCAAATCTACTTAAAAAGTCAGGAGCGCTATCCCTTTCGATTTCCCATTATCAATCCGAATCATTTGCGAGCCAACGAAACTTTTATCGATACGTTTGGTAGATATAAAATTTATGTAGTGCAGGCCCAACACAACGACACTCAAGAGCTCGTACCGCACGTGGTGACCTATGTGAAACGATGGGGCAAGCAAGTGGTTGATCAACTGGCACTGCCTGTTTCAATTTTGCCCTGGGTGATCGATTCAATCCAAGAAGCCTACCAACCTGGCTCATCCATTATCAATCCGCCGTACAAACAATCCATGGGTCTTTCACAAAAGATTTTTGAAGATATGATTCGGGTGCGCATGGAAGTGATACCCGATGTGCGGTTAACCGGCCGCGGTGATGACTGTACGATATGCATTATGGGTATGCGTCGTTGCAGTAACGGGCAAGCGTCTGTCGGCATGCGCGGCGATCCCTTATTAATGGCGACCGACCTTATTACTGTATTAAAAGATATTTATCTCCAACATGCATCGCCGGACGAGGCTAATGTGTTTCTAGACAACTTGATGGCGCGATTATTTAAAAAATAATAACGTGAATTTAAAGAATTGAATGAGAAGCTACAGGATTGAGTTTAAATAATGCTAACGAGTGTCGCAGACGAGAAATAATTAAATTAAATGATCTTTTAAATATTTACACTAATCAATTAAAGATTTCTATAAAAATCGCAGATTCACATAATAAGTGCAATTGATTACGCTGCAAGAGAATTCCCTTGTAGCCCGTAAAATAATACATTCGGTGCTTGATAATCACGTGTTTTTCGTGGTCGATTATTTAATCGATGCATCACGTATTTTATTTGTCTTTCGTCAATTAAATTAAAATCTGTTCCTTTTGGAAAATACTGTCGTATCAGCCCGTTGGTATTTTCATTCGTCCCACGTTCCCACGAACAATACGGATGCGCACAATAAATCTTACAATCTAGTGCGTCTGCGATGCGCTGATGATCCGCAAACTCTAATCCATTATCCACTGTGATCGTTTGTACTTTGTCTTTTATACTCCGTAATGCCGCAATCGCTTTGCTCGCTAAAGGATAAGCGTGTTTGCCTTTTAATTTAAAAATAATCGTGTACAAGGTTTTGCGTTCGACCAACGTTAATAATGCACTTTTACGTCCTTTACCAATTACCGTATCCGCTTCCCAATCACCGATTCTTACTCGTTCATCCACAATCGCTGGACGCTCTTCAATACTTGTTTTACCAATAATAGTTCCGCGTTTTTCATACACGCCATAGCGCTTTTGATAGTGTTTGGAGGCAACTCGTAAATGCGTGTAAATATCACCACCGTTAGCTTTGTCTGCGTAAATAAAACGGTAAATTGTTTCATGATGCAGCGACACTCCATGGCGTTTTAAAACAGTATGCGCCGCTTGTTCTGGGCTGAATTCTTGACGTAATAAAACCTCGACTTTATGACGAAGCGGTGGCATCATTTTTAAATATTTATCTGATTGTCTTTTACGCTGATCGGACAACAGGTTTGCTTGTTTGGGACGGTATCCTCTTAAACCGGTATTGCGTTTTATTTCTCGACCAATCGTACTGGGATGACGTCGTACTTGTGCAGCAATTTCTCGCTGATTTAATCCTAGTTTCAAGCATTGAGAAATCTGGTATCGTTCACCTTCGGTCAGCTGTGTATAGTTCATCGTGTAATTTCCTTTGCCGAGAAAATGACACAACAAAACCCGCTGGCCGTCTCCTCAAGAAATTGCACTTAATATGCGAATCCGCCTATTAAATTTTTCTTGATGAATTATTATTTATTTGACTAAGCAGTGACTTCATTTTTTCTACAAACTTTAAATGCAAGTCTTGTATTTTTCTAAATTACACGCAGGCAATTATTAATTTAATTAATTGTTCTATATTAAACTTGTTCTACAATATAAATATGCAATTAACATCTATCCAATCAGCTATTTAGAGGCTTCAGTATGTCTGGAATTTCAGGTGTATTAGGCGCGGGGATAACCGGAGTCCAAAAAGGATTTGCCCAGTTAAATCAACAAGCGAGTAGTATTGCTAGTGCTAATTTAGCTTCTGAAGCCACTGCTCAACTGGTTGAAAATCTTGTTAGTTTAAGTGCAAGCAAATTACAAATTGAGGCTTCAGCAAAAGTCGTACAAACTGCCAGTGATACACTCGGTACGTTAATAGATACGTATGTTTAATTCACAAATGAAAACTTTTAATTTTTAGTAAATACGATTTTAATAATTTTATTAAGTATTTTTTCAGCATTACATTAGAAAATTCATACCCTACTTTTACAATAAAATTTTGTTCACGTTTGTGTAGTAATAAATTATCTACATCTATTTTTCTACAGCTGCTACCGCATCCAATGGAGACTCAAACGCTATAAACAAAATACAGGGCTTCAAGTTTACACAAGAATCCATATGTGGTTTTTTTGCAGGGCTATACGCATACGTTCCAGGTTTTAACACAGCTGTTTCCTGTGCGTCGTAGGTAACATGGAGCTCATCTTCCACAAGAATCATGCGCTCTTCTGATGTATGCCAATGAAGTGGAAGAGTTGACTTACCTGGTACTTTTAAAAATACATCAACGTTATCTTTAGCGGGGCCACCATGAAGCACAGCAATGCCACAATCTCTCTTTTGGTAGGAATGATTAACAAAGGGCCCCATTGAAGTTTTGGATCGTTGGCGGTCCACGTTAAAGCTTGTTCTTGAACAGGCTCGTAGGCAAATTCAGTCGACCCCATAATACCTAATATGGACAATAATGGCATTACGCGGCCATAAAAATTTTGAGTGCGCATATTTCTATTTTACTTTTTAATTAAAATTTCGGTATTAAATTGTAGGCGGATTCACAATATCCCATCATAAAATTTTCATTGTTTTCCTTTATGATTAGGCAATGTTGTAACTTCAAGCCAAAATTCAATAACCGTTTTAATCATATTTTTAAATTTGTTAAAATCAAGTGGCTTTGTAATAAAACAATTTGCGTGCAAAGTGTATGCTTTAAGGATGTCTTCTTGTGCTTTAGAGGTGGTCAATATAACAACAGGTATTTTCTTTAATACTTTGTCTGATTTAATTTCTTCAAGTACTTCCTGCCCACTTTTTCTGGGTAAATTAAGATCTAGAATAATAAGATTTGGTAAATATTCAATGCCCTTCTGTTGTTTAAATCTTAAATATTCAATGGCTTCTACACCGTCTTCGGCGACATTTAGAGGACAAATAACATTGTGAAATTGAAAAGCCTCTTTAGTAATCATGACATCTGTAGGACTGTCGTCTACTAGCAAAATCTCTTTAGGATGTATTGCTGATGAGCTATAAATGACACATCTCCATTAATTTCGATTATCAGAATCTGATCGATCTGCCAAAGTGAAAAATATTGTAGTTCCTATTCCTAGAGTTGACTCTACCCAAATTTGGCCACGATGATGTTCTATGATACGTTTACATAATGCCAGGCCAAGCCCCGTGCCGCCATATAATTTACGAGAATTTAACCGCTGAAAAATTGTAAATATTTTTTCAAAATATTCTTTCTCTATTCCGATCCCATTATCGCTTACTGAAAACACCCATGAGCCATTTTTAAGCTCTGAATGAATTTGTATTTTTACTGTATTTTCTATTTGTCTAAATTTAATTGCGTTGCTGATCAAATTCTGTAATAGCAAAGTCACTTGAGTTGGTACTGCATAAATAGTGGGAAGTTTTGGTCGAATAATTTCTGCTCTAGATTCTTTAATTGAAATATACAGGTTTGTTAAGGTAATATCTAATACCCTATTAAGATCAGTTTCTTCAAATTGCTCTTCGGCTTGACCAATTTGAGAATACATTAATAAATCCTCAATTAAATTTTGCATGCGTGCTGCTCCATCTACTGCATGCTGCATAAGCTTTTGAGCATGATCATCAAATTGAGCTTGGTAGCGTTGTTGTAATAGCTGAACACAGCCCGATACGGCACGAAGTGGTTCTTGTAAATCATGTGAAGCAACATACGCAAATTGTTCTAAATCTTGATTGGAACGAGTTAATTCTTCAGCTTTTATAATGAGCTCTTTCTGTATCTCTATTCGATCTGAAATATCTCTACTTACATGTGATGCACCGATAATTATATTCTGCTTGTTCCGTACAGGTGAAACTGTAAGTGATACATCAAATAGTCGACCACTCTTATTCAATCTTGTAGTTTCAATATGCTCAATATGTCGACCTAATTTGATATCTTGTAAAATTTGTTTTTCCTCTTTAATCCGATTTGGAGGAAATAATTTTCCCATCTTCTGGCCAATCATTTCAGACTTGGTGTAACCATAAATTTTCTCTGCACCAAGATTCCAACTTAAAATATTTCCCTTTAAATCTTTACTAATAATTGCATCTTCCGACGACTGAACTATAGAAGCTAAAAATTCTTGTTCCTTATGAACCAGGTCAATTTCTGCTTGCATCCGGTTTAAATATTTGGCTGATAAAAATAACATAACCCAAAGCACAAATATGCAAGAAATGCTTGCAAAAGCAAAACCAAATTGAACTCCATAATTTAGTGTTTCTATTCCTTTAAAACTTAACCAACAAAATAATATTGGAATTAAGGTTATTATTGGAAATATTTTAATAGCAGTTTTACCTCCAATAGATTTACTCGTTAATACAGCCATGAATCCATGCTGTGGTTTCGAAAATAAAATACCAAGGCCAATAAAAATAAAAAGTCCCGAAGTATGAATAGCCATAAATGAATAGAGGGTGATGAGAAAAATTTTTATGCCATATATGTAGCCAATTAATGAAACTGAACCCATTAATAGACTCAATAAACCAAATGATTGAGCAAGCTTCCAGAATTGTATTTTTGGATCTAAAAATATAAATGCAGCAACAATAAAACAAAAAGTAGATCCAGTTGCTAAAGACATCCTTCCGGGATGTAACATTTCAGAAGCAATATAGTCTTTTGCAAAAAATTGATCGATACCAATGTTTATGCCAGTTATATATTGAGATAATGAGAGTAGTGCGATAATTGCAATCAATAATAAAAAAATACGATTAATTAAATTACGAAAACTGTTAATTCCTTCTATTTGATAAATACACAACGACAATCCGGAGAATAAAAAGCAAAGTGCTGAATTAAACTTCATTGTTGAAAAAATTGGTGCTGTACTTCTTAATAAATCAAAATTACCCAACCAACCTATCATAACCAAGATACTAATTATGATCGTGAGCAGACCTAACACAAATGATATGAGTTGGAATATTTGAGGAATATTTATAATTTGCAGTGGGCTAGAGTTTTTTAAAGAAATATTAGAATTTTTATTAAAAATGAAAGCTTTGTTAGTTAATAATGGCTTAAAAATTTGCAACGAAAGATAAGTTAAATATTTACGCGATTGGCTTATTCTAATTTTAATATCCATATTTGCTAGGCTCTATGATGGTTGAGTTAGCCTCTTCATTAATCGAATAGGGCTTATATTGTTGCACAGCTAGTCGAATAGATAAACTGCTTGAGTAAGTAGATTAACAAATAGCCAGTTGCACTAGTTGATTCACTATATCTACTGCAATTATGCTGGTAATGGACATTCCCCACTCCAAGAAAATTTTTGTTGAAAAAACGATTAACTTTTTTTGCTCGAGTTGTTTTAAAAAAATTTTCAATACATTTGTCTCGTAAAACCATTGGTTCGTGTCGGTAGGTTTTTGTTAAGCAAATCCGTTGGGTGAAAATAAATCAATAAAGATTTCTTCTTTTAGATTGCGAGCGGAAGTGTATTTAAACAGTTCGACTCCTCATCACGTATTTTTGCACTTAATGCTTGAGAATAAGAACACGCTTTTAAATGCGATCATATTCGTACTGATTAGATGGTGGTTTTTATAAACGTATTACTTTAAAGGGGTAACAAACTAGTGTGAATAAGGCGTGTTCTATACGTATTTTATTTTTATTAGCCACGGCGCCCATAGAATACCAAAAAATAAATCGATAATATGGGAATTCGGCAAGTGTTACTTCTAGGTTTTTCCCTACAAAAAATACCAGTTTCATTAATTTTACTAAAAGATAATTTTCAATTAAGTGAAGAGTAACGAAAAGATATATTTAATAAAATAATTGCATCAACAAATTGTAAAACCTTTGATTATTTTATTAGGTGTATACAAAAATGTTTAATTCATATTTAAAATAGCTTGCTGAAAAACACACACAAAATTTTTTGCCTTACAGACTAAAAGCTAAAAATTTTATCAAAAGAAAGCTGTAAATTAAATACCTTGAAGTAGAAAATATTCTAAAACAAAATACAGATAATTTATTTACGTTTAATGATTAAACTTACTGCTGCAATTCGCTGCGCACAAGCATAGTTAGGACGGGATAGTTCCTCACCGAAAATATCTGGATCAATTTCTTCATAAAACCATTCATAGTGCAAAGGATTTAGTAAAGGTAATATCTCCCTAAAGAACGGATCAAAGTCATCCACTATAGCGACTCCAGTATAAAGTATTAAACGGCCATTAAGAGCAAGTCGATTTAAAGATTGTTGAACGATTTGAACACTAAAAGCTCTGCCAAGATTATCTCCACCATGACGATAAGCACGAGCATCAACGTCATCCAAATAGGGCGGATTTGAAATAATTAAATCAAAATTTCCCTGAACAACAGAAAGCGCATCACCTAATGCCAACTTGACCGATATCTTTGCAACCGCTGCATTAACTGCAGCAAACTCAAGTGCTTTTGGATTTATATCATTCATTGTTAATTCAATATTGTACAGGTGCGACAATTGTCGTACCGCAACAATTCCCCCTGCACCACTTCCACAACCAATATCTAGGATACGGAAAAGTTTATTTTTATCAAGAAAATCTGATTTATTCTGCAACTCTTGACGGATTAATCGAGCAAATCGATATGTATCTGGGCCAAAAAAAACAGAATCTGTTTCGATAGTGGGAAATGAAGAATGTAAGAATAAATCGTCTGCAACAGAAGAGACCCGCACTTTGCTCCTGAGCAGAGGCCCTTGTACTTCTAATGCTTCTACAGAGTTTAATAATTTAAACAATTCTAAATTCAACGATTCTTTTTTAAAAGGCAAATTCCATCCAAAAATATCGCATAATGTATTTGCTAAGACTTTTTGAGAAACAGCATGCGTATGTGTAAGAGGGGTAACTGTAATAAATCGATACTTATGCATTACGAGATTTTCTAAAAAATCTATGTAAATTCTCTGGTGTTTAAAGTCTAAGTTTTTACAATCAGAATTTAAATAATCTACAGTAATTGGGTTAGATGAAGCAGTTAACATTAGAATTCAACTTATTAAATATTTACATTTACTTAGAAGACAGAATTTTTTGATTCAAAGTTTAATCCTAATTCATCACAATATCGATCAAAGCATTGATGACCACATTTCAAACGCATTAACGCCCCTTCTGCCATAAATTTTGCTGATTCTGAATTGGATGAAACTAAAGGATGTACTATTTCGCTTATCCATGTTTGCGAATGCAAAACATCTAAAACCGCATGTAGATCAAAATATCCAGATATTTTTTGTGAAAGACCTAATCGTTTCATTCCCTGAGCAACTTTCGCAGCACGTAATGGAGCAGTTAACTCAATTGCACCTAACGCACCTAGCGCTTGATAGGTGTAACGACGAGTATTAGCCAAACCTAACATTAAATTTCCCAAAGCTAGAGACTCCCAAACAGTGGTTTCAATAGTAGGTTTTAAACCAAGTCCATATATCATCCTCTCCAACAACGGTCCATGCATTGCGCCAGCTTTGCCCCGACCCATTTCATCCCAATAATTTCGTGCACACTCAAGCTTTACTTGCACTGGAAGCTTAACTTGCGTACATGCGACGAGATCCTCAAATCCGGCTTCACCCGCGGCTTCTTGCGTAAGAAACCATTTCATTTCCTCAAGATTTGCTTCTTCAGCAAGCCAATTGAATAAAGGATGATGTTGACCTGGGGCCCAATCTAGCATTGATGCGAACCATTCAGAAAAATGATCAGCAGAGCCTTCATGACCATTAATCCATGGTTGAATAGCACTGCGTAAACCTTCAATATAACGTCCTTCTAAAATGCGAAATTTCAAATTAGCGTTTTCAACTTCTTCCCAATTTGATAAAGGAATACCTACTGACATACGAGACTTATTATACTTGGCAAGGTTTGCATGAAATTCATGGGGGTTTAGTTCAACAAGAGACTTAAAAGTAGATTTAAGAGATAACATAATAATTCCGATATTTTTAAGCATATTTGCAAGAAATTAGATAATTAATAATAAAGACTTCTTGAAAATAAACTCTTTAAGAAAAAGTAATATTCTTCAAAGTAATATAGAAAGATTTGTTAGCTCTGTTCGAATGAACACATTGCGTTTTATATAACTTTCAATGTTGCTCTCATACCAAAAACTATAATTAACTCATAAAAATCGCTCTGATTTTATAAGTTAATTAATGCTTATTCAATTTAAAATCTATTTTTTATAGTGTATTTTTCGTAATGAGATTGACTATAAAATGGTAGCGATACAGCAGGAGGTAAGATGAATAAAAGCATTAAAACTGCTTTAGTCGTTGAGGGCGGAGCGATGCGAGGAATTTTTGCCTCTGGTGTATTAGATGCTTTTCTTGAAAACCAGCATAATCCTTTTCATTTTACTGTGGGAGTATCGGCTGGTTCAACGAATTTGATTGGTTATCTGTCAGGAAATCATGGCCGTAGTAAGCAAATTTTATTTCAGCATGCGCGAAGCAATGACTTTATTAATTTTCGACGCTACTTAAGAGGTGGCCATTTTTGTGATGTCAATTGGCTGTGGGAAATGTCATTTAAACAAGTACCTTTAAATTTCGATCGTTATCTTGAGCAAGAAACTCCTCTCTTTGTGGTTACTACGAATGTTAATACTGGCAAAGCCTGTTATTTTGAAGTTACAGCTGACAACATGCACCAACTATTCCCTGCTTCTTGCGCTATTCCATTTATGTACCGAGACTTCCCTAGAGTAGATGACGAACCGATGACAGATGGTGGTTTGGCAGACGCTATTCCTGTTATATGGGCCTATGAACAAGGCGCTCGAGATATTACGGTAATTTTGTCGCAGCCCTTAGGCTTTAAGAAACCTCAAATCCGATTCCCTGCTTTGATAAAACCTTTTTTCAAAAATAACCCATCGCTTTTTAATACGGCTTTGAATAGAGCAACTCGATATAATCAGGCGCTTGATTTTATTAGAACTCCTCCAAGTGACTGTCGAGTTCAAGTTATCTCACCTCCTAATAATTTTGAAGTGAAACGTCTTACATTAAATACAAAATTATTAGATGTTGGTTATGAACAAGGACGAAATGCAGGATTACAGCACATTAATCAAAAAACAGATTTATCAATTTTTAAAAAAGCACATTCGCTTGCCAGCTAGAAATTACAAGTGAGAAAAGAGAATTTTTATGTTAACTATTGGCCAGAATTATTTACTCCCAGTGATAAAGCGGGTTGAATTTGGGGTTTTTCTTGATGCACAAAATCTTGGAGAAATATTATTACCGAAACGATACGTTCCCGAAGGATTAGTTGTTGGCGAAAGTATTGATGTATTTATTCACCATGATTCTGAAGATCGTTTGATAGCAACCACACGTCGTCCAAAAATTCAGGCTGGACAATTTGCTTTTTTACAAGTTGTACAAGTTACTGATGTTGGCGCTTTTTTGGATTGGGATTTAGAGAAGAATTTACTCGCACCGTTTGCAGAACAACATACCCCATTCGAAGAAGGTAAATCGTATTTAATTTACGCCTACATTGATTCTCGTGATGGCCGAATTGTTGCTTCCTCTAAAATTGATAAGTTTGTCGATGAAAATAAAGCTCACGATTTTAAACCGAACCAACCTGTAAATTTAACTGTTGGAAGTGCCACTGATTTAGGTTTTAAAGTTGTTATTAATCGCACGCATTGGGGTTTATTGCATAAAGACCAAGTGTTCCAATATCTAAGCTTTGGCCAAAAAGTTCAAGGTTATATTTATGGAATCCGTCCGGATGGAAAAATCAATTTAACGTTAAATGGCGGTCAAAAAACGCGTGACAAAGACAGTCGTATTATTATTGATTATTTAAAAAAACAAAAAGGTTATGCGCCTTTACATGACAAAACAAATGCTAATGTGATTTCCGTTGAATTAGGAATGAGCAAAGGTGCATTCAAAAAAGCTATTGGTAATTTATACAAACAGCATGTTATTACTATCGAAGAATCAGGTATTCGTTTAAAAAATACTATTTCTTAAAAAACTTTTTTGACTTTATATCTTCTTTCTTAAAGTTGCATGGACGCAATGCCCCTTCTTCCTTAACTAAAGCTTAAAGCTGTCAAAAACATTATTTGAAAAAAATAGCTTCGTATTAGATACTGCCCGCCTTTCCTTATCCTCTAGTGGATATATACCCGTAGCGACAATATTCCTTTTATTAATAAGGAGCAGTTTTGAATACCTCGATTTCAGACAATCAAATTTCAGCTTGGCGTGCAGTTTTATCAGCACCCGTTATCATTGCGGCATTAGGTTATTTTGTAGATATCTACGATTTGCTTTTATTCAGTATTGTGCGAATTCCAAGCTTGCAATCGCTGGGTTTAGAAGGCCAACACTTAACCGATCAAGGATTATTTCTACTGAATGTGCAAATGGCTGGATTGCTGATTGGCGGCGTACTATGGGGAATACTAGGTGATAAAATTGGGCGTTTAAAAATTTTATTTGGATCTATTTTTCTTTATTCAACCGCAAATCTTCTAAATGGCTTTGTACAAAATGTACCGCAATATGCCATTTTGCGTTTTATCGCTGGTGTGGGTTTAGCTGGAGAATTAGGCGCGGGAATTACCTTAGTTTTAGAAAGTTTACCAAATCGATTACGAGGTTACGGCACGATGGTCGTAGCTGGGGTTGGTGTCGCAGGCGCAATTTTAGCTGGAATTATTGCCCAACATTTTGATTGGCGAATTTCATATTTTATCGGTGGTGGTCTTGGATTTTTATTATTATTTTTACGTATTGGCGTACATGAATCTGGAATGTTTCGAGAGATGGAATCTGCATCTCATGTAAAACGTGGTGATTTTTTAAGTTTATTTACCAATTGGAAACGTTTTACTAAATACACTAAATCTATTATGGTCGCCTTACCACTTTGGTATAGCGTCGGTATTTTAATGACGCTTTCACCTGAATTTGGCAAAGTATTAGGTATCACCACACCCATAAGTGCTGGCGATTCAATTATGGGATTTTACTTAGGATTAGTCATTGGTGATTTTGCCAGTGGCGCATTAAGCCAATGGATAGAAAGCCGTCGTAAAGTGATAATTTTATTCATTACAGTTTATGCGTTTATTTTAGGAATATTTTTATTTTTCCCTACCACCACTGCAACGAGCTTTTATGTTGTCTGCGCATTAATGGGAATAGCCTGCGGTTATTGGGCAATTTTTGTTACCAGCGCAGCAGAACAGTTCGGTACTAATATTCGCGCAACCGTTGCCTCTACCGCACCGAATTTTATTCGCGGTACCGTTATTCCAATTACTTTTTTCTTCCAACTATGGAAAGAGCCTTTAGGATTTGTTGGCAGCGCCCTTGCTGTTGGGGTTATTTGTACGATCATTGCTTTTGTATGTGCTTGGCGGTTAGAAGAAACCTATGGTAAAGATTTAAATTATGTAGAAGAGAAATAATTTTTCTCTGGAAAAACAGAATAGCTTTCAAATATTATCCAATTACAGATGAAGAATTGGAGCTAATCTTTGAAGAAGGCGAAGGCTACACGCTTGAATTTAAACAAAACATTAATTCTGATTTTTCCAAAGAATTGACAGCCTTTGCTAATTCATCGGGTGGTAGAGTTTTTATAGGTATTACTGATAAAAATTAAATTATTGGTTGTGATTTAAGCAACGCTATCACTTCTCAAGTTGAAGATTTAGCAGCCAAATGTGATCTACTAGTAATCATTGCTATCGAAAAATTTATTAAGGCATCTTTACTGGTTATTCATGTGCCAAAGGGCGTCAATCGTCTGCATCGTTGCACTAAAAGGTTTTTATCTTCGTAACGGCGCTAACTCCCAAAAAATGTCGACGGAAGAGATTACTGCTTTTATTAATGCAATCTGTCATCGTGATTATTTAGAAGAAAGCGCTTAAGTAACGATTGAAGTTTTTGATGATCGTGTTGAAATTCATAACCCTGGTGGGTTCCCAAAAGGTTTGACACCAGAAAATTTTGGTACTCGAAGCATCTGTCGTAATCTGTATATCGCAATTTTCCTTCTACGCTGCAATTATATTGAAAAATTAGGTGCTGGGATTGAATCCATTCGTACTGCTCTTTCGGCAAACGATTGTCCAGCAGTTATTCCACATTTTGATTATCTTTTTACTCTTGAATTTAAGTGCCCAACCTATCTCGATAAGGTAAATACAGGCCAGAAAACTAGGGAAGAAACTAGTTTGGATCGCAGCACAGACAAATCCAGTAAAATATTAGCTTTAATTGAGCAATATCCAAAAATTACTACTGCAGAATTAGCAAATACTCTTAGAATAACTAATAAAGGTATATACCCATAGCGTTTGATTTTTAGGTGTCACGGATGTGAAAACCACCACCCATAATTGATGCAATCTCA
>JAZKFP010000300.1:0-10447 GCA_040386355.1 Pseudomonadota bacterium
ATTTCGGTATGGGATATGCGCCCATAAAAATGCTTACTGATTTACCTTTATCCATAGTGAAATTACCCAACCGTCAGACTTCATCTATTAAGTTTCAAGAACATTATCACAGTGTAATAACGCATCTTACTCAACTTGTACATGAGATTGGGTTAAAAGTTTGGATGGACCAAATTAATAATCAGGATGATTTTGATCAATTAAATGCATTGAAAATTGATTTTATGCAAGGACAATATTTTCGACAGCTTCCTACTTAATTAAAACATTTAAAATTTATAGTCGGAATAAAACTGCTTCTTATTACAAAATTACTACTTAAATATCAATAATTTTTCATTCAAGAAAATTATCAAAGTTATAACTAGCGTTATATTGGTTACTTCAGCTATTTTCCAATAAAATCCTTACGTTTCACTTAATTCATAAAATTTCATTTCGATTAGTAATCAGGAGAGATGTATGGGCGGGTCGTGTGAAGCAGTATCAGCAGACGTTAAATCTTACGGTTGTGGAACTGAAGTAAATTCTTGTGCTAAGACATCGTCTACTGAAGATACGAACGATTTTAATGATTTAGTAGATGATCCAGTAACCCCGCCTCCAGTAGGTTATCCACCAGTTGCTGGACCTGCTCCAGGTGCAGGTGGTACACCTGGAGCAGGAACTGGTGGTGTAACAACCGGCCTACCAGGTTTAATTTTTAATCAATATTTACCTGATAATTACGACGGAGCTTCTGCTGATATTCAGGCAGGTGGATTTGAGGCGATGTATATTGTCTCTGATGCCTCACTAGCAAATTTTGGTAATCGGGCTGATCCAATGCTTGCGCTAGCGGAAGCAGGTTCTGATGCGTCAAAACTTACTCATTCTATGGCAGGTGTTGAAGCGCCACACACTCGAGGCGTTCAACAGCAATTTGCGGGTGGAGAAGCGGTGTACACCACTACGAGAAGCAGCGCAGGAGAAGTGCATTTACTATTTCTTTCGGAAAATTCTCCCGGTTCTTTAAGTAATTCTCCAGAAGTTGCCAATTTTTTTAACACTATGAAATCAACTTCGTGGGATTCAATCCCAACCGTAACTGCAAGAAATAATTTTGCTTAATAAATTTTTTCTGGAGTTTTAAATGATTTTTTAAAGCTCCAGCTTTATCGATACTCTATCTTTTAAATTAACCTCGCTTTGTTTTCCGTATTTATCTCGATACATACCTTAGTTATTGACTCTCAGATCGCATGTAGTGCTTTAGAACTACCCTACAACTAACTCGTATACCGTGCGATAATCTAAAACTATAAAGTTTTAATAGCCCTCATTGAATTGGATTTCACTACATGTATTTAGATTTTTTCGGATTTAAAGAACCGCCGTTCTCTATTTCACCGAATCCGAAATATTTATTTATGAGTCGTCAACATCAAGATGCATTGGCACATCTACTATATTCTCTGGAAACCAGCGGAGGATTTGTACTATTAACCGGAGAAGTTGGAACTGGAAAAACGACAATCACTCGCTGTTTTTTAGAAAAAGTACCAGACAACGCACAGATCGCTTATGTGATGCATCCAAAATTAAGTGCTGTTGATTTGCTAGCAACCATTTGTGATGAGTTATCTATTCCGTATCGTCGTAGTCAAGATGATTTAAAGTGGTTAATTGATTCAATACATCGTCATTTACTTCATAATTTTTCATTAGGGCGTCGCACCATACTAATTATTGATGAAGCACAGAATTTGTCGATTTCAGTGTTAGAGCAAATTCGTTTGTTAACTAATTTAGAAACGGACGAAGCAAAGCTAATGAACATTATTCTAATTGGTCAACCTGAATTAAGGGAAATTTTTGTTAAACCACAATTGCGACAACTCAATCAAAGAATTACGGCACGTTGTCATTTGCATAATTTAAATTTAAATGACACATGGGAATATATTCAACATCGTTTAAAAATTGCTGGTGCTATTTCGAATCCTTTTACTTTTAACGTGGCAAAAATGATCCATCGTTTAACAGGGGGCGTACCACGTCTAATGAATGTCATTTGTGATCGTGCATTGTTAGGGGCGTACGCTTCTGAATCACGTCAGGTCACGCCGGCAGTATTGAAAAAATCTGCTTTTGAAGTGTTAGATGAGGAAGCTAGTCAATCTGGTTCTGTAAAAAGATCAACAGGTGATAGCAGTTGGGTTGGATTGGTTTTAGTAATAATACTGTTAACCTTTTTTGTTGGAGTAGCTTGGTTAAAAACAAATCCCAACACTGCATCCCTACCGTTAAATAAAACAGAACAAAAATCTATTGAAAAAGAATTATCGCCTCATACTAAAAAAGAAAATAATGTGCCGACTCGCTCTGTCAGAGATGAGCTTATTAATCGTTTGAAAAAACCTGTGTCAAATATAAAAAATCCTTCTGAAAATGTTCGACCCTTGTTTCAACCTGTTACCGACCAAGCTATTTCATTTTTATTAATTCAAGAAACGATTAAATCGTAACTTAAAGGAATTTTGGCCTAAATTAATGCATCAAAATATGGAGTTTAAATCATCATAATCAAATGCAGCGTCATGCCATTAGTTGTCATGCAGGAAAATTTTCTTGCAAGAATTTCAATTAGGGAAAATTGAAAGTTATGTCTTATATTCTTGACGCATTAAAAAAATCTGAACGGGATCGACAACGTCGCCAAGATCCTACTATGCCTGTGTGGCAGCCTGAAGCTGCACCTGCAAAATCATATGCTAAATTATTGTGGATATTGGGAGCGATTGCTTTAGTTAATATTATCTGTGTCGGTGTCCTGGTCGTTGTCATGATGGATCGAGATGATTCATCTAAAGAACAAGTCTCATCAACATCGGTTTCACCCGCGGCCTCTGCTGCTACAGACCCATCTAGCGTAAGCACGCCTGCACCAGTACAAGTCGCTGAACCCAAAACTTCGGAAAATATTCCTGAGGGTTATGAATTAATTTCTCCAGGAACAACACCGACTGTTAGTGAACGAGTGCTACCTCCGCCCAGTAATATTATGAGCCTTGTCGATTTACCACCGATGATTTTGCAAGAATTACCACGCTTTCAATTTAGTTCGCATCTATATACTGACAATCCATTATTGCGATCAATAGAAATGAATGGAGAAAAATTAGGTGAGGGCGCCACATCAAAAGACGGATTAGTAGTGGAGCAAATTGATTTACGATCCATTGTACTAAATCATCGCGGCTATTTTTTTAGAGTTGATATTGATGAATATTGGGTGGATTCTTAAATGTAAAGGCGTTTGCTCCACGCACAGATTAATTTACAAGCAAATATAAAAATTTCAGCTCGTTCAAAAAGCTGAGGTTTTTTTATTTTAAAATCAACGGAAATTTTAATTGTTGTTGAAAATAAACTACAAGGTGGCGGGCAACCAACTCGGGCGAAAAATGTTTCGCCCATAACAAGAGTGAAGCCTATTAAAAATATATTATTAACGACAAAAAAATGAATTTTAATTAATACATACTATTGATATAAAAAAACCCCAATCTTTAAAAGGACTGAGGTTTTTTATTAATAAACACATTACTCACGAATCTTCGCATCCAAAACCACAATCGGTTTAATCGGCACATTTTGATGCATACCTTGTCGATTGGTTGGAACTGCAGCAATGCTATCTACTACATTCATTCCTTCAATAACTTCACCAAATACCGCATATCCTGCTGAACCCGAATTTGGATCCAACGATGAGTTATCCACCAAATTAATAAAGAATTGCGAGGTAGCACTATTCGGTAATGAAGTTCGAGCCATTGACAATGTACCGCGTTTATTCTGCGGGCCGGTTTTAGCTTCGTTAATAATGGGGTCTTTGGTTTCTTTGCGTTCCAAATCTGCAGTATGACCGCCACCTTGAATTACAAATCCAGGTACTACGCGGTGAAAAACCGTATCTTTAAAAAATCCAGATTTAACGTATTGAATAAAATTTTCTGTAGTAACCGGTACTTGTTTGTCATACAAACGAATCACAATGTCGCCCATTGATGTTTTAAATTCAACAGTGGTTGATTCTGGTTTAGTTAGTTTATCCATCGGTGTCGTTAACTCCTCGGCAAAAATATGAGACGTTGCAATAAGACAAAATAGAGAGGCAATAAAAGCCATGCTGCGCGTTAACCATCGAGCACGTCGAGTGTTTCTTTTCTCTTTTCGATAAGCGCCAATTGTAAGGGGAAATGAGCGCAAAAGCTGCGTTCTATTAAGTTTCATGCTGTATCCAAATCAAATTAATTAAACAAAAGGAGGGCAAAGTTTGACCGTCTTACTAGGAGAAGTTCCGTTGAAACTCCCAAGCGAGGTGCAAAGAGCTGGGAATAATACGTGGATAGATTGCAGCTCACAATGATGTGAATTTGAAGTTTTTAAATTAAGAGTGATTAGATTTCGGAATAATCTAGCAAGAAGCAAATCAGTAACCTGGAAAGTTGGATAAGACCAACTTTCTGAAGTAAATAAATCAAGAAAGGAAATTTACATGCGACTACTTTAAATGCGACTAGATAGGTGGACAATTAAGTTGGAAGTCTATTTTGCACCTGCGAGAGAAAAAGTCAATACGACTTTTTTGGCGCAATAGTATTCGCCGAAAACTACGGAGTCAATGCATAATCTAAAAGTGATTTCTACAACGATAATTTTTTAAATATCGCTTCAGGAATATGCTGAATGATCAGCATAATGAATTGCCAAAACCATGGTGTATAAATCGTATTGCGTTTTTTATCCATTGCCTTGGTAATATCAGCGCCAACTTTTTGCGGCGTTGCCCATAATCCAGATTTTGGAAATTCTGCAGTCATCGGCGTATCAACAAACCCAGGTTTAATGGTTAAAACGTGTACACCGTCGTTAAGTAATCGATTGCGTAAACCTTCACAAAAGCGTGTTAAAAATCCTTTGCTGGCACCGTAAATATAATTACTTTTACGACCGCGATCTCCAGCAACTGAAGAAATTACCGCCAATAATCCACGTTTTTGTACGACCATTTTTGGCGCAATTAACGTCAATAATCGAATTGTACTAAGTGCATTATCTTGAATGCATTGCATGGTTGCTTCAACGGAATCTTCAATATCTTTTTGATTGGGCAATGTTCCATGCGCAAATAAAACACGATCAATAATTCCTAATTCAAAAATAGAATTAATCACATGTTGATGTGCAGAATTATCATTTAAATCACAAATAAAAGTTTTTAAATCTTTACTGCCACGAATGCGTAAATCTTGCGCGAGCACTTCTATTTTTTCAGGACTACGTCCAATTAATGCAATGCGATACCCACGCTCGGCGTGAATTTTTGCAACTTCATACGCAATAGCAGAGGTTGCACCAAAAATTACTACCCACGCTTGAGTGGAATTATTTTCAATATTCATAGTTGTATTCATTGTTGTGTTCATAAAAAGAAATCACTCTAACATGCGTTGCCAAAAACTGGAGGAAAATGCAGGGTCGATAAATTTTTGCCAAGCCTGCCATTTTGGAAAATACTGTCGAAAATGTTGTGCAGACATGCGCGCATCTTTTGCAGGATACACCGCGCCTTGTGCTTCGCTCACAATGGCATCAAATCGAGACAACAATCGTAATGTTGATTGACCTTGATTTGCAAAATCTAATGCAAAGGTGTAACCCGGACGTGGAAACGACATCATGCCTAACGATTTAATATTTCCAAATTCTTTTAACACGGTTAAAAACGAACCAGTTTTACTGTGTGCCACGCTTTCAATTAAAGAGCGCATTGCTTCTTTATTTTCTTTTGGAATTACACATTGATATTGTAAAAATCCACGACTGCCATACATTTTATTCCACTGTCCAATACCATCAAGGGGATAAAAATAATTACGATAATGTTGAGGCTGATTTACAATCCGCTGTTGTTGACGTGCATAATACAAGGTATTAAATGCTCGAACCGTAAATGCGTTGAGCGCAAAATTTGGAAAGGTAAAAGGTAAATTAAACCCCGGTTGTTTATTAATTTTAACGTCGTCATGTACACCCACTTCACTGTGATGCGCCGCTAAAAAAATACCGCGACCTAAATTATGCCCAGTAGCACACGCATCTACCCACGCAACCGTGTATTCGTGCGATTTAGAATAACTATCCGACAACGCACAAAATTCATCAAAATTAGAGTATTTAATACTCGTAACATCCATCCATGGGCTATGAATAGATTTTAATTTAATCGTAACGCTAACAATTAATCCGGTTAAACCAAGGCCACCGACTGTTGCTGCAAACCATTCGCTATTTTCAGTACGCGAACAATGTAAAGTTTCGCCGTTCGAACGCAGTAACGTAAATTCAAGAATATGATGACCAAAATTACCGGCACGGTGATGATTTTTACCATGCACATCATTCGCAATTGCACCGCCCAATGTCACAAATTGCGATCCAGGTGTGACGGGTAAAAACCACCCTTTAGGAACGGCAAATTCTAAAATATCGCGCAGCGATAATCCGGCTTCTGCAGTTAAAATGCCGTTTTCTTTATCAAAATGAATGAGTCGATTTAAATTTGAACAATCTAATAATGTGCCGTGTTGCAATAAACACGAATCACCGTAACTACGGCCTAAACCATAAGGCAAAACTTTAAGATCTGGAAATGAAATCTGGTGACGCCATTGCAGTTTTTGACGTGGTTGATGCCATTTAAAATAGCGCCCCCAAGAGGGGGCGGGTGTCTGATCCGCTTTATCCATTATGAAACCTGTACCTTCCGAAAAATGTCTTCCAGGTTGTTGGAGAGTTCGTTCGCCTGCTCACATATTTAACAATATGCTCCGCGGTCTCACTCGCACTCCGCCTACTGGAAGTTCATTTTTCATTTGGTAAATCCAGTTAATGTGAATTTCGATTAAATTTAAAAATCAATTAAATATAAATACTAATGTAGCGAACGTAGATGAGATTTCCTAAATTACTTTCTAATGGTTAATTAGAGATAGGTAGCGTTCAACACGGGCGAATGATTATTCGCCCCTACAAACAATCATCACTTTCCTAAAAATACCTAAATTTTTAACGGTTACCGTAGGGGCGAATAATCATTCGCCCGCATGTACTTTCCCACAAAACTTTTCAGCATAGAAATCTTATACGCGTTCGCTATATATCACCCAAAAAGCGAAGCGATAATAATGATTGCTCCAGCAATCAATGCAATCCACCAACTATATGGATCTTTTACAGCAAATTCGACAGGGTCTTCGTCAATTTTACCGCGTCCGCATAAAACCCAAATTCGCGTAATCCAAATTAAAATAAGTGGACATAATAACCATAGTCTTTCTGGATGCGGGTACAACATAAGTACATCCTTACTGTTGATATACAAACAAATTACTAAAACCGCAATATATCCAGATGATGCACCTAGTGTTTTTAAAATATCTAAATCATGTACCGAATAACCACGACCTTCAGCTTTTACACCGTCTTCACTAATTAATCGTTGCAATTCAGAAACACGTTTAACAATACCTAAACTTAAAAAAATAAATAACGAAAAGGCGAGCAACCAAAAAGATACCGGAACTTGAATTGCAACCGCACCCGCAATAACACGTAATGTATAGAGTAACGCCAAACTTACGACATCAAACGATTGCATACGTTTTAATCGAAAGGAATACGCAAGTGTTAATAATAAATAGGTTGCAAGCACAGCAAAAAATAAATGCGGCAACGTTACTAAACTGAGTAATGAAAATAAAAATAATCCCATCGCCCAAAATACGGCAAGAGGAATAGGGATTTTTCCAGAAGCAAAAGGCCGATGACATTTTTTAGGATGAATGCGATCCGCATTTAAATCGAGTAAATCATTTAAAATATACGTTGCTGAAGCGCAGGTGCTCATAAATAAGAAGGCTAGTGCTGCCATTCCCCAAGCATAAGGATTTGTTATTTGATGCGCTGTTAGTAATGGTACGAAAACTAATAAATTTTTCATCCATTGCTGAATGCGGAGACCTTTTCGCGCGTCTTTAAAAGTCCACTTACCAAGACCTGCAAATACTTTTTCAACATGGGAAACGCGTTGCGCAGCTTCTAATGTAAGCGGTTGTGCGTTAACGACGATTGACGAATGATTAAGCTGCCAAACCGGTAAATCCACCATACTGTTGCCCGCGTACACAAAACCTTTTTCACCAAAAGTTTCACGTAATACACGGCCTTTATTATGACCGGTGCAATTTTCTTCATGCGTTGCAATGACTTCGTCAAATATTCCAACATGCGCTGCAACTTGCTCGGCCAAGGTGTAATAACTACCCGTAACTAATAAGATGCGTCGACCACGCTTTTTTTCTTGTTTTAAATAATCTATTAATTCGTAGTTATAGGGTAAGCGTTCAGGAAATAATACAAAATGATAATTAAGTTTTTGTTTTAAAAAAGGACGGCCTTTAAAAATCCATATTGCTGCTAAAAAAATAATCCACCATTTTTGCTTAATAGCGGCCAACAACGATTCAACGGTTAAATCGGTATAGATAAGTGTGCCATCCATATCTACACAAAGCGGTAGATTATTTTCAAGTGGCGCAGAGTTAAGGTCAGACATGTAAATCCTTTAAGTTGATTTTTTTAACCGATTTTTTCTAGAAATGTTTTGTAGCAAATGCAGAATGATTTTCCAGTAGGCGCAGTGCGATTAAGCCCGCGGAGCGTACCGCTCTTTGTTTTTATAAAAAGCGGTACGTGAGCAGGCGAGATAGTGCTGCAACAACCTGAAAAATCATTCTGCACTTGGTACATTTTGCTTACTTTCAAGATAGGTCATTACTGCAACGCCAATAAAAACGGCAAACCACAACGTTGCAATTCGGCAAATTAATGTTGCCGATACACTATCGGCATGCGTAATTCCAATTCCTAAAAGCAGTAATGTCATTGTTGCTTCAGCACTACCTAATCCGCCGGGTAAAAAAGAAATTGCACCCACTAACATAGCTGCTGCGTAAATACCTGCCAAAAATAATGCAGGCGAATCATAGCCAAGGTCTTTAATTAATAAAATAAAACCGTAGGCTTCTGCGCTCCATGCAAGTAAGCCAATAATAAGGCCAGCTAAAAGTGGTCGAAATTCTAATAATTTCTGCGAACGTTTAAATAACATGCTGGTAAATTGAGAGACTTTGAGAAGCCATCCACCGCGTGCTTGACCTAGACGTTCCAAATAATGCGGAAAAGAACGTACCTGAATAATGATTAGTAAAGTAGTAATAAGCCCTAAACCAGTCCACAAAATCCAATGAAATTGCGGCAAGGAAATTAAAGCCAACATGGCTAAAAATAAAACGGCTACCAAATCTTGAATACGCTCCACAAATAACACAGCAAAACTATGTTCAACCGGCACTTTATGTTTGTGCAAATATAAAGCTCGAATGGATTCTCCGGCTTTGCCGGGGGTAGTGGTCAAAGCAAAACCTGCCAAATAATACAAAATATTTTTTCGTATCGGCACATGATCGCCCAAATATTTCATGTAGCCGTGATATCGCACGAAACGCAATGCGTAATTCAATAAAGATAATGCGAAAACTCCAATAATTACGGCAGGAGAAAGTCGTTTGATGGAAGCAACGATGGCATCGGTTTCGGTTAAAACAATCCAAGCACCATAGCCGACAATACTCAGACATATAGAGATGAGTAGAGCGCGTCGTTGGGAAGAGGTCACAGGCTTTCTCAAATATTAATCGAATCAACATAAAAGCCAGGTAAGTATTGCTTACCTGGCTTTCGAAAAATTTAGTATTTCATATTCAAAATTACACAGCAAGGTAATCTCACAGCTAGGTAAGCAGCATTTTAAAACTCAACGCCTTTAGTACCTTTACCGAAATATTAAAGCTGAATCGACTGTATCGCATTTTGAACTCAGATTCTTAGTGTTGAATTTTAAAATTTTGCTTTTGCTGCTGCCTCATTTTCTGTTTAAAACATTTGTCATTCAAAGTCGACTGCTACACTAAAAATCGTTATGACAGCATTTAAGGATGAGTGTAGGAGCAAAACAGGGTGTTAGTAACTTCCTTTATTAGCGTTGTGTTAATGGCGAATATTCTGATAGATCAACTGCATACGTTAATGAATGCACAGGATTTTGAAAGAGCCTATGCGGTTGCGCTGTCACAAAGTGAAAATCATCAAGGTGATGCAGCTTTTGATTTTTATTTTGGTTGGGCAGCTTTAGAAACAGGTCATCCAGATCAGGCGGTTATCGCGCTGGAGAGAACTTTAATGATTAACCCAGATCAGCCCAGAGCACGTTTAGAATTAGCGCGCGCCTATTCCCAATTGCATCAATGGGATCTTGCTGAAGAACAGTTGGCATTAG
>JAZKFP010000301.1:0-2988 GCA_040386355.1 Pseudomonadota bacterium
CCAGGTAAGATGAATTCTGAAGGGACCCGTCACCTGGATTCCCGCCTTCGCGGGAATGACGCCGGGTTATATTGACTTGAGAAATATTGAAGAGAGGTATTAAGCTTTTTCAATATTTACATCTGATGATATTAACTATGTTGTTTTTTTGCTGCTATTTTCTTACCGACGACTGGAACGTAGCTCAACAAACTATCTAACGTTTTTTTCTGACGTGCTACATGCAATTGCAAACGATCCATTTCACCTTCGATTCGGCTTTTTTGTACCATTGCACTTGCAATCAAAGTATGACGATTCATACGGTAGGTAATGCCTTTTGAGGCCAGCGCATATCCGACTTTATCAAACTGGTTTAACGCTGTATTCAACATCTTTTGAGCTAATTTATTCATATCATCACCTTTGCTGCTTTGCGCTCACGTATTCCCAAAAGTTTAAGCTTGGGGTAATACGAAAAAATTTTGCCGATAATATTCTAATTCTGCAATCGAATCACGAATATCTTGTAATGCCAAATGCTGAGAATCCTTTTTATGCGCTTTAAACACCGCCGGCGACCAACGTTTTGCTAATTCTTTAACTGTGCTCACATCTAAATTTCGATAATGAAAAAATCGTTCGAGCTCTGGCATCCAATTCGCCAAAAATCGCCGATCTTGGCAAATACTATTGCCACACATGGGTGATTTCCCAGGTTTAATATACTGCTGCAGAAATTCAATAGTTTTACGCTCAGCACTCTGTAGAGTTTCACTGCTAATTTGAATGCGTTTCACTAATCCAGATGCATTATGTTGCTTTGTATTCCATTCATCCATCAGCGCTAAAATATGCTCTGGCTGATGGATAGCAATGACTGGACCTTCTGCAAGGATATTTAAATGAGAGTCGGTGACAATCGTTGCAATTTCAATGATCGTATTATGTTGTGGATCAAGACCAGTCATTTCCAGATCAATCCAAATTAAATGCGCGTCGTTCACCGTGGATGGCTCAGAAGAAGACTCAACCATGCAAAACTCCTATTTGGTTTTCAATGCTTTTAGAAATTCGTTATTACTTTCAGAAATTGACCGCCTTTCAACGAACCATTCGATGCGCAGTGTACTCCGAGCTCGGATGCGATGACTGTAATTTTTTTATGAACTGTAAAAAAATATCGCTTAAAAATAATCGATCGCGTTTAGGATGTGTTGAGGTTTCATCAATACACCCTATTATTATTTCCCTACCTATTTTTCCCTGCACCATGAAGAGAGATGTCACATGAGCGTTTTAATGTTTTACACCGAATGGGCTGTAAGTCGTGCTGTTATGTTAGCGTGGCCCGACGAGGAAACAGATTGGGTACACAATGATTTAAAGCTCGTGCAAGAAGATTATCTCAGCATTATTAAAAGTTTATCCGACTACATTACACCTTGGATTATTTGTCGCACCGCTCAACACCGTGATTATATTATTCAACGTATGCAGGAAGCCGGTGATTTAAAACATTCATTATATATATCGCTGTGTGCATACGACGACACGTGGATTCGAGATTACGGTCCGTTAACGCGTTATGGCACTAATACCTGTGAGTTAAACGATTTTGAGTTTAATGCATGGGGCGATAAATATTCTGCTTCTGATGATCGATTACTAGTAAAACGTTTATGGGAAAGTGGTGAGTTTGAACGTGTTCTGGGGTCTGATTTTAAGCTGGAGTATCGAGCACACGATTGGGTACTTGAAGGTGGATCAATCGATGTATCTACAGACGGCGTATTAATTACTACAAAAAATTGTTTATTAAATTCCAATCGAACCGGTTGGAACGCTGAACGTATTGAAGAACATTTACGACACGATTTAGGTGTGCATCAAGTCCTTTGGTTAAATCATGGACATTTAATAGGGGATGATACAGATGCACACGTTGATACGATCGTGCGCTGGGGGCGTGATCGCGAAATTATTATTCAAGGCGGTAGTCCATCATCAGATCGACAGAATGAATCATTGGAAAAACTGCATCAAGAAATACTAGCGTTCAAAGAACAAGGCTTAATAAGTACTATTTGGCAATTGCCCTTGCCAAAAGCCGTGTACGAAGGTAAACGTCGATTGCCTGCTTCCTATGCCAATTTTTTAGTTACACCCAGAGCCTTATTTGTGCCGACGTATCAGTGCGAACAAGATCTTCAGGCATTAGAGATTTTGCATCACGCGTTTCCAGAACATCATATCGTCGCTGTACCTGGAAAAGAATTAGTGCGACAAAATGGAAGTCTTCACTGTGCAACGATGCAAGTTTGATGTGCAAATTGCTAAGGTCCAACCTGCAGCTTTAATTCACATGATCTTTATGTTGTGACGGGGTTTTTATTTTCACCTAATGTGCTTTCACCTAATTTGCCAATCTAAAATTGACCAACCTCGATCATTTGCAATATTTCGTAAGGTATCATCCGGATTTACCGCATGAGGGAAATCAGAAAATTCAAGTAAAGGTACATCATTTAGGCTATCTGAATACGCATAAACCGTATCGAATACTTTGTCATGATTTTTCAACCAACGTTTTAGATGGTGTAATTTTCCTTCACGAAAACAGGGTGTTTCGTTGCACGCACCTAAAATTGCATCGCCTTCAAAAACAAGTTCGGTAGCAATTAAATGCTTTACATTAAAAAGTTCCGCGATGGGTTGAGTAATAAAACGGTTGGTAGCAGTAATAATTGCGACTTCATGACCTTGCTGCTGAGCTTGTTTTATTATTTCCATTCCAGAAAAACGAATTTTAGGTCGAATAATTTGATCTATGAATTTTTTTAACAGAGCTTGAGATTGCTGCAAAGGACGTTCTGTTAGTGGTTTCACTGCAAACTGCAAATAATCCTGAATATTAAGCACGCCTTGTGCATACTGTTCCGTAAAGAATTGATTGCGTTCAATAAAATCTGGTGGGGTCCAACCTGCAGCGTGTATAAAACGATTCCA
>JAZKFP010000302.1:0-35450 GCA_040386355.1 Pseudomonadota bacterium
ACTTGAATCATCAAAAATCCATAGTACATTTGCTAATTCTGCTGTGGAATAACTACTGATTGGTTTTTGAAGAAAATTAATTGGATCGTTTGCCTGCGATTCAATTGAAGCAGTTAAAAACAGTGAAGAGATAAAAAAAATAGTAGATGTTTTCATTGGCTGATCCATTTTCAAAATTACAAACAACCTATCTTGTTTATTACCTATCCAACCAGTATAGGAATGAAGCCAATTAAACTTGTATCCAAATGTATAAGTTCACTACTTTATTAAACTTAATTTTAGCGTGTTGATTTTTAAAAAGATTACGCTTTTTATTAAGATGATTTGCAAAATCATCTTAATAAAAATATATAAATTATTTTAATAATCCTAATATAAAAATTTTATTAGCTAAAATAGCAACGTATTGCTTATTACGAATGTTACTTACCCTGAAGAATAATTATGGCTCAATCATTAATCATCTCATGGTGTGAATAAATTTCTATAACACTCATCCGAAGGTAGATGCTGACTCAAGATACTTCAAGAATGTGCAATCTATATATGTACAACACCAATCGATGCTATTTGATTACTAGCAATAAGACTTTATAAAAAAGGTTTTAGTTTTAATGATTTTTAGTTGCTCAGTAGTTTCTAAGATGGCAGACTTCAAAACTTCCTTCAAAAACGAAACCTCAACGACTGTCAATAATATTGATAAAAAATAGAAAAATAATTGCATTAACCAGGATAAAATTTATATGAGCCATCTTTTCAATACTATAACTGTAGGCGATTTAACCTTATCAAATCGAATCGTCATGGCGCCATTAACCCGTGGACGGGCAGGTTTAAACAGTATTCCGAATAAATTGATGATGGAATATTATCGTCAACGTGCAGCAGCTGGACTCATTATTAGTGAAGCGACTCACATTTCTCCGCAAGGTAAAGGCTGGGTTGGCGCACCAGGAATTCATAACTCTGAACAAGTCGCAGCGTGGCAATACGTAACTGACGCAGTGCACCAAGCAAATGGAAAAATATTTTTACAACTTTGGCACATGGGCCGTGCATCGCATCCAGATTTTCATAATGGTGAATTACCGGTTGCACCGTCAGCAATTGCTATTCAAGGCAGTCAAATCCGTACGCCACAGGGCAAAAAAGATCAAGTTGTGCCGCGTGCTTTAGAAACTTCAGAAATTTCTAGCATTGTTCATCAATACGCAACCGCAACTCAATTAGCGCAAGCCGCAGGTTTTGACGGTGTTGAAATTCATGCTGCGAATGGATATTTGATCGATCAATTTTTACGAGACGGCTCAAACAAACGCACTGATCAATACGGCGGCAGTATAGAAAATCGTGCACGTTTTTTATTGGAAGTAACAAAAGCAGTCGTAGAATCCTGGAAACCAGAACGTGTTGGTCTTCGTTTATCACCAACTAGTAATTTTAATGATCAATACGACAGTGATCCGAAAACTACATTTACTTATGTTGCTGAACAACTCAATGCATTTAATTTATGTTATTTGCATGTTTTAGAAGCATTACCAGGACATATGTTAGCAATGCCAGGAGAACGAATTACACCGTTTATACGTGAAGTATTTAATGGTCCATTGATGATAAATGGCGGATATACCAAACAACTTGCAACTGAAGCTGTTGAAAAAGAAAGCGCTGATTTAGTTTCGTTTGGCGTGCCGTTTATTGCAAATCCAGATTTAGTAAAACGATTCAAACAAGATGCGGATTTAAATCAGCCAGATTATGCAACTTTTTATACCGATGGTGAAAAAGGTTATACGGATTATTCTACCCTTTGAAAATAGGCTTAGCTTTAACTTATTTAAAGAAAATGCGCAGCTTCGATAATACTGCGCATTTTATTAATAACCTAAGCTTTTAAGTACTGAGAATAATTAATAGTTCACACGTGATACTGAACCAGAATTGTTACTGGAAATATTTCCGAATTCTGATTTACCAGAAATCAAATCCAAAACCCCATCAACTTTTATGGTGCCTGTACTAACCGCATCGCGATACGTCCCCTTGCTTCGATACACTGAGCGTCCCAAAGGTGATTCATAACGAGAAATTGAATGTCCCGAATAGCTTGTTGTTCCAGCCACAAAGTTGAGATTTACTTCCACAGAATGTGCTACAGGATTACCTATAGAATCTTGTTCATTAACTATAATAGTAGTTTTTAAGGTGGCATTTTTATTTTGTGAAATAGCAAGCTGGGCATTATCCGAAGTACCCCATCCATAAGACCAAGTACCATCGCATATATTAGATTTAGAATAACTTAACCACGCTGTTGTACTTTCAACCGTTGAGTTTGCTTTGTTAACTCTGGTGCGAGACGCGAATTCACTCGCTGAAATATAGACCGACTCGTACACACATTCAGTATTAGTAGACCATGAAGCATTAACATCATGACCACGTATTTTCCAAACTTCAGTTACCGCTGGAGCGGCAGAAACAATCGGCGTATAAAAAGTTGAAACTAATAAAGCAACAGCAGGTAATAACGCGGTACGAAAATATAGATTCATGGCAGATCTCATCATAGTTTTTATTGAATCGAATATTGCTTAACTAAAAATTTTCAATAAGCAATGGGAGGCGGATTGAAACTCTAGTTTAAGAAGTTAGTTTTAGCCATTGAAGTGAAAAAACATGAGAAGTATGGATCGGTCTGCTGATAGTTAGCGGTGAGTATACCCAAGAACTTGCAACCGAAACTGTCGAAAAACAAAATGCCGATTTGATTTCGTTTGGAATAATTTTTATTACAGACCCATTTATAGTGAAACCAAGTAGAAAAATGCGGAACTACACCATCCAATTATACAGCCTTTTATACCGAAAATAGGAAAAATTTCCGAGTCATCTCGAATGATGCATTTTAAAATTATTCACTTGGAGCAGGTATATCATTAATATTAATTTTTCTTAATTGACCTACTTCAACTGGAGTACGAGTCATGGGATTGGTAGCAGATCGTTTCAATGCTTCTAGCAAATCAGCACATTCATAGATATCTTTACTACCTTGAATAAAAGTTGGTTGCTGTATTTCGTAGGTCAAAGTAAGAGATATTGGACACTTATCATTTTTATTCAGTCCAGCTATTTCATTATTTGAACCTGTAGCAAGACTTGAGTAATTTAAATGAGCAAATAAAGAAGGTTCAGGGATATTAATATTTCGCTCTGACGCCCAAACGTAAGGATGTAAACTCACATCATTATCGAGTTGATATTGTGAAACTAACCTGACGGAATCTGAATCGAAAACGACTTGCAAATTTTGTATATTACTAACAGTTAGTATATCTATGGACTCCGTATTTGAACTCACGTCCTCATTGTTTTGTGTAAAAACAGATCTCATATTTGTATTGTGAATATTGACGAGACTGGAAATAAAATATATGGGATTAATTTCATTAAAAATATTACTTTCATTAGTAGACAATTCTAATAGTTGATTGTGATTAACAGAAAAGTTTGAATGAGTTCTATCGACCATATTTTTACATTCCATTTTCTAAAAAAATTTTGATTAATTTAAACTGCTCAGAAAATCCATTAATATCGTGGATTGAATAGAACCTTCTACTCAATATTTCTTTTGTTTATAGTCGCAAAATTATCTTGATGTCATTAAAATGTCAATCGATTGGTTGACGTGAAATTTTTAGAAAGTATTTGAATGTCTGGCTCATTATCTGAAGCAAAACATTTCCAATCTTAAAAAGTTCTTTTGTTGTTTTGCATTATCTCGCGTGCAGAGTTTCACGAAGTGTCTACAGTATGCTAACGTTACGCGCTTTTTTAGTACTTGCTGGCCATAGAATCGTCACCATTTGATTGGTAATCAGGTACAATTCATTTCAATTTTGAAAGACGCATTTTAACGAAGAGGATTTATTGCTTGGCATCCTCCCTAGAAAACATATCTGAGTTTTGGTCCATCGCTGCCTTTGCCGGCGGGATTGTTCTTCTACTAACTATTATGTTGGGAATCCCATGGTTATTGGGTTCTCGTGCAGTCGGCCGCGCAAAAAACGATCCGTTTGAATCCGGTGTTGTATCGCAAGGCGGTGCGCATTTGCGCATTTCTGCAAAGTTCTATTTGGTCGCCATGTTTTTTGTTATTTTCGATGTGGAAGCTTTGTATTTATATGCTTGGGCCATCTCGATTCGTGAAAGCGGTTGGATAGGATTTATTGAAGCGGTTATTTTTATTGTCATCTTGCTCGTTGGTTTATTTTATTTATGGCGTATCGGTGCGTTGGATTGGGCTCCTGCTCAATTGAAAAAACGCGCTGAGCGTCAAAAACGTTTATGATTTTGAGGTTTTCATGAAATATACCCTCACTCGAGCGACTGCAAATACAAACGATCCAAAGCAAGCGTATCCGATGCAAGAATCGCAAACGGTTAACGATCCGCTTGCAGGCGATGCAATGCAAGATGAAGTGCATAAAACGGTTTTCATGGGCAAGTTAGAAGACATGTTGCACGGCGTTGTGAATTGGGGAAGATCGAATTCAATTTGGCCGTATAATTTTGGTTTGTCCTGTTGTTATGTCGAAATGGCAACAGCATTTACTTCGCCGCATGATTTAGCGCGCTTTGGTTCTGAAGTTATTCGCGCGTCACCACGCCAAGCGGATTTGATTGTGATTGCTGGTACGCCTTTTATTAAAATGGCACCAGTCATTCAACGATTGTATGAACAAATGCTCGAACCGAAATGGGTTATTTCAATGGGCGCGTGTGCAAATTCCGGTGGTATGTACGATATTTACTCCGTCGTACAAGGCGTGGATAAATTTTTGCCAGTCGATGTATATATTCCCGGCTGTCCACCACGACCTGAGGCATTTCTTCAAGCATTAATGTTATTGCAAGAATCGATTGGTAAAGAGCGACGTCCATTATCCTGGACCGTTGGCGAACAAGGTGTTTATCGCGCCGAGATGCAACCTGAACGTGATCGAAAACAAGCAGAACGAATTGCAGTGACAAATTTACGCTCACCGGATTCTGTTTAAAGACATCCCTTAAAAGTATTAGAAAAAATTGATTTAAAGATTTATACCCGAGCGAATTCATCTTAGATGAGGCGGCAAGCGAATGAGACCAGCGGAGCATACCGCTCTTGTTTTTATGAACAGCGGTATGTGAGCATGGCAAAGAGCGTAGCCAACAAAATATAAGATGCATTCGAGAAGGGTCAACTATTTAAAGTGAAAATCTCGATGAATGAAGCGGTTACTCACATAAGCCCACTCGACAAACATCCCGTGGAAACAGAATACCCTGTTGTTAAGGAACTGTTTGCACGATTTGGTGCAGAGCATTTTGTGTATCAAAAAACATTGGATGAAGTTCCAACGTTATGGATAGAACGTGCACAGCTTATCGAGATTTTAAAATTTCTGCGTCAAGTGAGTTATGTGATGTTGCTGGATTTATCGGCAGTTGATGAACGCTTACGTCAACATCGATTTGATTTACCGATGCGCGATTTCACGGTGTTTTATCATTTATTGTCGATTGATCGAAACAGCGATATTCGATTAAAAGTTGCATTAGGTGAAGACGATTTAAATGTACCTACCTGTATTGATATTTGGCCGAATGCAAATTGGTACGAGCGCGAAGTCTGGGATTTATTTGGCGTTGTGTTCGACGGTCATCCGCATCTAACACGTATTTTATTACCGCCAACTTGGACCGGTCATCCGCTGCGCAAAGATTATCCTGCGCGCGCAACCGAATTTGATCCATTTAAATTGGACGCTGCAAAACAAGATCTTGAACAAGAAGCGTTATTATTTAAACCCGAAGATTGGGGCATGAAACGCGGCAACGAAACCGAAGATTTTATGTTTTTAAATCTCGGTCCAAATCATCCTTCTGCGCACGGCGCATTTCGGATTGTGCTGCAATTAAATGGCGAAGAAATTCTCGATTGCGTACCTGATATTGGCTATCATCACCGCGGCGCGGAAAAGATGGCGGAACGTCAATCTTGGCATAGCTATATTCCTTATACCGATCGGATTGATTATCTCGGCGGCGTAATGAATAACATGCCGTATATTCTTGCAGTTGAAAAACTTGCGAATATTCAAGTACCCGATCGTGTAAAAACAATTCGTGTAATGCTTGCAGAATTTTTCCGCATCATGTCGCATTTATTATATTTAGGAACCTATATTCAAGATGTCGGTGGAATGTCGCCGGTGTTTTATATGTTCACCGACCGTATGAAAGGCTACGACGTCATCGAAGCAATTACTGGTTTTCGAATGCATCCTGCGTGGTTTCGTATTGGCGGATTAGCGCACGACTTACCAATCGGCTGGGATAAATTAGTTCGAGATTTTGTAGAGTGGTTGCCAAAGCGATTAAAGGAATATGAAAAAGCTGCGATTAAAAATAGTATTTTAATTGGGCGTTCGGTGGATGTTGCGCAATACAATAAAGATCAAGCGCTCGCGTGGGGTGTGACAGGTCCAGGTTTACGCGCAACCGGCGTTGATTTTGATTTACGAAAAAAACGTCCGTATTCCGGTTATGAAAATTTTGAATTTGAAGTACCGATTGCACACAACGGTGACGCGTACGATCGTACTGTTTTACGTTTAGAAGAAATGCATCAAAGCGTTAAAATAATTAAACAGTGTTTAAATAATATGCCGGCTGGTCCGTATAAAGCTGATCATCCATTAACTTGTCCGCCTCCTAAAGAGCGCACGTTACAGCATATTGAAACCTTAATTACGCATTTTCTAGCCGTGTCATGGGGCCCGATAATGCCCGCTGGTGAAAGCTGTCAATTAATCGAAGCCACCAAAGGTATTAACAGTTATTACTTAACGTCCGATCACGCGACCATGAGTTATCGTACGCGAATTCGAACGCCAAGTTTTCCACATTTACAACAAATTCCTTCGGTGATTCGTGGATCTATGATCCCGGATTTAATTGCCTATCTAGGCTCAATTGATTTTGTGATGGCCGATGTTGACCGCTAATTCCAAACCAAACATTATCGTCACCGATCGTGGCGTACCTTTTATATTGTCTGAGCAAGAGCGCAGCGATATTGAACACTCAATGCATCATTACGAAGACCCACGCGCGGCTTCGATTGATGCATTAAAAATTGTGCAAAAAAATCATCGTTGGGTTTCAGATTCTGCGTTGTTTGCAATTGCCGATGTGCTTGGAGTTCCAGCTGCCGATCTTGAAGGCGTTGCGACTTTTTACAATCGAATTTATCGCCAACCGGTTGGACGCCATGTTATCGCTGTGTGCGATAGCATTGCGTGTTTCTTAACCGGATTTGATCAACTATACGGTGCATTACAAACACATTTAAATATTAAACCCGGCCAAACAACAGCGGATGATCGATTTACTTTATTACCGATTTGTTGTTTAGGCGCATGCGATCGTAGCCCCGTACTCATGATTAATGACGACACGCATTTTGATGTGACTCCACAAAGAATTTCTGAGATTTTGGAGTCTTACATATGATTAATTCCACCAATAGAAAGACTCTTAACTCCAACGTAAATCTCGGATTGGAAAATGTTGGTCCTGAAACGCATCCGTTGACATGGCGTTATACGCGTGTGGGAAAAGCGGTTACCGAACTTCAAGAATACGAGAATTTAGAAGGCTATGCTGCGCTTCGAAAAATAGTACAAATGCAGCCCACCGATGTACAAGCAGAAGTTAAAGCATCGAATTTACGCGGTCGTGGCGGCGCGGGTTTTCCAACTGGAATTAAATGGTCGCTGATTCCTATGGGTCCGGATGCCGGTCAAAAATATTTGGTCTGCAACGCGGATGAAATGGAACCGGGTACGTTTAAAGATCGGATGTTGATGGAAGAACTGCCGCATCAAATGATCGAATCCATGATCGTTAGCGCGTTCGCGATTGGCGCAACCAAAGGTTATATCTTTTTACGCGGTGAATATGTGTTAGCCGCCGAGCGATTAAACGATGCATTGCATCAAGCAAAAACTGCCGGTTATTTAGGTAAAAATATTTTAGGTTCTAGTTTTGATTTTGAATTGCATGTGCATACAGGTGCAGGTCGATATATTTGTGGTGAAGAAACCGCACTCATAAATTCGCTCGAAGGCCGTCGCGCAAATCCTCGTACAAAGCCACCATTCCCACAAATTGCTGGCGCATGGGGAAAACCGACCATCGTTAATAATGTTGAAACATTGTGCAATATTCCAGCGATTATTGTGCGCGGTGCAGAATGGTTTAAAGGGTTATCGCAAGGCAAAAGTCCAGACGCAGGTACCAAACTATATGGCGTTTCTGGTAAAGCCAAAAATACTGGTCTATGGGAATTACCGATTGGAATAAGTTGTCGCGATTTACTTTACACCCACGCTGGTGGAATGGCCGACGGTTTGGAACTCCTGTGTTGGTTGCCAGGGGGTGCGTCTACCGATTTTTTAATGCCAGAACATCTCGATCTTGCAATGGATTACGACACGATTTCTAAAGCCGGCAGCCGTATGGGCACGGGTTTAATTATGGTTGTCGACAATCAACAAAACATCGTTTCTGTGGTTCGGAATTTAGAACAATTTTTTGCACGCGAATCGTGCGGCTGGTGTACACCCTGCCGTGACGGATTGCCGTGGACCGTAAAAATTTTAGAGTCCATTGAAAGCGGCGAAGGTCAATCAGACGATATCGCAACCTTGCATCAACTCACTCGATTTTTAGGTCCTGGAAAAACATTTTGCGCACACGCACCAGGTGCGATGGAACCGCTGCAAAGTGCGTTGAAGTATTTTCCAAAAGAATTTGAAAAAGGTATTAAAGCCTCTTAATTCATTTTTATGCTCTTAATTTAATTTTGCTAAAGCCTAATGCTTATTTTTTTATTGATTAAATGGTTTCACACAGAGAGTAAGAAAGATATTTTATGGCAACAATTCATGTTGACGGTAAAAGTTTTGAGGTCAATGGCGCAGACAATTTGCTTGAAGCATGTCTGTCGCTTGGACTTGATATTCCGTATTTTTGTTGGCATCCCGCATTAGGTTCTGTTGGCGCTTGTCGACAATGTGCGGTTAAACAATACGCCGACGCCAATGACACACGTGGTCGTTTGGTAATGTCGTGTATGACTCCAGCAACCGATAATACGTTTATCGCCATTGAAGATGTTGAAGCACAAGATTTTCGCAAAAGTGTTATTGAATGGCTGATGACAAATCATCCGCACGACTGTCCGGTGTGCGAAGAAGGTGGACATTGTCACTTACAAGATATGACGGTTATGACCGGACACAATACACGTCGCTATCGTTTTGAAAAACGTACGCATGTGAATCAATATTTAGGTCCATTTTTAAATCATGAGATGAATCGCTGTATTGCGTGTTACCGCTGTGATCGTTATTACAAAGATTACGCTGGCGGTACTGATTTTGGCGTTTTTGGTGCGCATGACAATGTGTATTTCGGTCGAGCAGAAGACGGCGTATTAGAAAGTGAATTCTCTGGCAATTTAACCGAAGTTTGTCCAACCGGTGTATTTACGGATCAAACCCATTCGGATCAATACACGCGTAAATGGGATATGCAATACGCGCCGAGTGTTTGCCAAAATTGCTCGGTCGGTTGCAACATCAGCCCAGGCGAACGCTACGGTGAAATTCGACGTATCGAAAATCGCTACAACGGTTCGGTTAATCATTATTTTCTCTGTGATCGTGGTCGTTTTGGATACGGTTTTGTAAATCGTGAAGACCGCCCTATTGCTCCACTGCTGCAAGGTCAAACCGAAGCCTTAACTATCGACAGTGCATTAGATTACGCTGCCGATGTATTGCAAGGCGCGAAAAAAATCATGGGAATTGGTTCGCCACGCGCATCGCTTGAAACCAATTTTGCCTTAGCAAGTTTGGTCGGCGCTGGTAATTTTTCATCAGGCATTAATGCGGAAGAACTTGCACTGAATCGTGCAGTATACAAAGTCCTTAAAAATACCAATGTTCCGAATATCGGTTTACGCGATATTGAAAAAGCCGATGCCGTTTTTATTCTTGGAGAAGACATTACACAAACAGCGCCACGCGTTGCGCTAGCAGTGCGACAAGCGGTGAAATCCGAAGCGTTAAAATTAGCAGTACAAAAAAAAGTTGCCGATTGGAACGCGTTGTCGGTTAAAAATATTGTGCAACACGATAAAAGCCCAGTGTTTATTGCAAGCGTTTGCGAAACACGTTTGGATGATATCGCAACTTCTACTGTGCGTTCTGCGGTTAATAATTTAGCGCGGATTGGTTTTGCGGTTGCGCACGCGATTGATGCTGCTGCACCTGCGGTAAATGATTTAACGGATGAAGAACAAACCTTTGTTCAAACGATTGCACAATCTTTATTAGCAGCGGACAAACCGTTGATTATTTCCGGTACCGGTTTGCAATCGATTGCATTAATTGAAGCCGCAGCAAATATCGCAACCGCTTTAAAAAATAAATCCAAAGACGTTGGAATTGCACTGACTTTACTCGAGTGTAATAGTTTAGGCGTCACGTTAATGGAAGACGGTCAAGCGGAATATCCTGCGATCGAAACTGTTTTAAATGCTGTAAGTAAAGGCGATGTCGATACGTTAATTATTGCGGAAAATGATTTGTATCGTCGCGCGTCAAAAGCTTTGGTCGATGCTGCTTTTGCAAAAGCCAAAACTATTATTGTGTTAGATCATCAAGCTACCGAAACTACTAAACATGCGACCTTAGTTTTACCCGCTGCAAGTTTTGCAGAAGGCGACGGTACGATTGTCAATATGGAAGGTCGTGCGCAACGTTATTTTCAAGTTTATGACGCAAATTATTACAACGCAAAAAATGAAATGCGCGAAGGCTGGCGTTGGTTGCATGCACTGCAATCCACAATTCAAAAATCCGGAATTCGTTGGACGCACATTGATGATGTAATTATTGATTTGGCTTCAAAACATCCAGCGTTAGCACGCATCAGCGAAGCTGCGCCGAATGCAAAATTTAGAATTCACGGTTTAAAAATTGCGCGTGAGCCACGACGTTATTCAGGTCGTACCGCAATGCGGGCGAATATTTCTGTTCACGAGCCGCGTGCATCGCAAGATGCAGATTCTGCATTAGCGTTTTCTATGGAAGGTATTACCGGAGCTGCAAACTCCTCACAACTTATTCCTTTTGCGTATTCAACGGGTTGGCATTCACCACAAGCGTGGAATAAATTTCAAGACGAAGTCGGTGGTCATTTAACCGCGGGGGATCCAGGTATTCGATTGATTGAACCTACGAATTCTGCTGCAACGTATTTTCAAAAAATTCCGTCGGCTGCCTCCGGTTTGCACAGCGTGTCCTTGTATCATTTGTACGGCAGCGATGAACAATCGTCACGCGCTCCGGTGGTTGCTGAACAGATTCCAACGTCTTACATCGCGCTTTCAACAAACGATGCACAGACATTGCATTTTGCGGACGGCGAAATTATTGCAGTACATATTGGTGATGTATGTTTTCAAGCACCGCTAAAAATTTCTGCGAATCTTGCACAAGGTGTGGTTGGAATTCCAGTATTAAACGATATTCCGTTTTTTACGAGTAATCATTCCATCCAATTACAGGGAGGCGCTGTTTAATGGAAGGATGGATCTCTCCTGAACTTGGCGCGGGTTTAGCGGCTGTCGGTAAAGCCCTCGTTATTTTATTTGGCACCGTTATTTCTGCAGCTCTTTTAACGATTGTTGAACGTCGCTTGTTAGCAGTTTGGCAAGATCGTCATGGACCAAATCGCGTCGGACCATTTGGAATTTTTCAATTGGTTGCCGACATGATCAAAATGTTTATGAAAGAAGATTGGACGCCGCCCTTCGTCGATCGATTAACTTTTTGGTTAGCGCCAGGGATTGCATTATCCGGATTGCTGATTGCGTTTGCTGTAATTCCGATTATTCCAGGTTGGGTTGTTGCCGATTTAGATATTGGTTTGTTATTTATTTTAGCAATGGCAGGTTTAGCGGTGTACGCCGTGATGTTTGCTGGTTGGTCTTCCAATAATAAATATTCATTATTAGGTGGCGTTCGTTCCACTGCGTTAACCGTGAGCTACGAAGTATTTATGGGCCTCGCCTTAATGGGCGTTGTTGCTATTGCGGGCTCTTTTAATTTGACCGACATCGTTCATGCACAAAAAGACGGTTGGTTTATTTTTCCGCAATTTTTAGGATTTTGTACCTTTGCAATTGCCGGTGTTGCGGTTGCGCACCGCGCGCCTTTTGATTTACCGGAAGCGGAACAAGAATTAGCTGCGGGTTACCAAACGGAATATTCTGGATTAAAATGGGGCATGTTTTTTATCGGCGAATACGTCGGTATTTTATTAGTGTCAGCGTTTACTACGGTTTTATTTTTTGGTGGTTGGTTGCCGCCTTTTGATTGGGCTATTTTAACGTGGATTCCACCGTTCTTTTGGTTTGCTGGAAAAACCGCCTTTTTTATTATGATGTTTATTTTGATTCGTGCGGCATTACCACGCCCACGGTACGATCAAATTATGGATTTCGGTTGGAAAATTTGTTTGCCACTGACGTTAGTGAATTTAGTAGCAACCGCAGCAGTGATATTGCTTCATCAATAAATATTACTTGAGAAAAATATGAGAATAATTCGGCGCAGTTTGGCTGAGGATATTAAAAAATGATGAAATTTTTGCACGGTGTTTTTACGCAGCTGCGCAGTATTGTGATGGTGTTTTCTCACATGTGGCGCAAGCGCGACACCATTCAATATCCAGAACAAAAACCTAATATACCACCGCGTTATCGTGGTCGAATTATTTTAACGCGTGATCCAGATGGTGAAGAGCGTTGTGTTGCCTGTAATTTATGTGCGGTCGCCTGTCCGGTTGGTTGTATTTCATTGCAAAAAGCTGAAAAAGAAGACGGTCGTTGGTATCCAGAATTTTTTCGAATTAATTTTTCACGCTGTATTTTTTGTGGCATGTGCGAAGAAGCCTGCCCAACGAACGCGATTCAATTAACGCCTGATTTTGAAATGGGCGAATTTAAACGTCAAAATTTAGTATATGAAAAAGAGCATTTATTAATTTCAGGTCCGGGTAAATATCCTGATTATAATTTTTATCGCGTTGCAGGACTTGCGATTGCGGGTAAACCTAAAGGCGCTGCGCAAAATGAAGCGCAACCGGTAAATGTAAAAACATTACTGCCTTAAGATTTAAAAGTTAAATTGTATAGAAAAATTATTTTGATGTTGGTTTATGCCAAAAGCGAAATGAATTTCCAGTAGGCGGCAAGCGATCGAGACCAGCGGAGCATACAGTTGAGTATGTGAGCATGGCGAGGAGCGAAGCCAACACCCTGGAAAACATTTCGATGAAGGCATTCCGAATAAAAAAGGGAAATGTGTGGGCACTGCTATAGCTTTTTACATCACATCACTAATTGCTGTAATTGCATCGATAAGAGTGGTTACGAATACCAATCCTGTGCATGCATTACTGTATTTAGTAGTCTCATTAATTGCAGTAGCGATGATTTTTTTTGCACTCGGTGCACCATTCGCTGCTGCGTTAGAAATTATTGTGTATGCCGGCGCAATTATGGTGTTGTTTGTGTTTGTGGTGATGATGCTGAATTTAGGTTCATCGATTGTTGCGCAAGAAAAGAAATGGTTAAAACCTAACATTTGGATTACGCCTTCGATTTTATCGGTCGTGTTATTTATTGTTTTAGCTTTAGGCCTATCAAACAATCCACAAACCTTAATTGAACCGACCACTGTCAGCGCTAAGCAAGTGGGCGTTGCTTTATTTGGTCCTTATATTTTGGCAGTTGAACTTGCCTCTATGCTTTTATTGGCCGCACTGGTTGCCGCTTGGCATCTTGGCCGTCACGCCGATAAGGAAGTGTCATAGTGTTGAACGCAATTCCACTAGAACATGGGCTGGGTGTAGCCGCTTTTTTATTTATTATTGGTCTGACCGGAATTATGGTTCGACGCAATATTTTATTTTTGTTGATGAGCATTGAAATCATGATGAATGCAACCGCATTAGCTTTTGTGGTTGGTGGTAGTCGTTGGGCTCAACCTGATGGTCAAATCATGTTTATTTTAATTTTGACGTTGGCAGCAGCAGAAGCGGCCGTTGGTTTAGCCTTAGTTATTCAATTTTACCGTCGATATAAATCCCTTGATATTGACACTGCCAGCGAGATGCGCGGATGAATCATCTCTACCTCACGATTTTATTTCCATTGATTGGCTTTTTATTATTAAGCCTGGGCAGACAACGCTGGTCTGAAAATGCGGCTGCAATAATAGGTGTTGGCTCAATCGGTTTATCGGCATTAACTGCAGCTTTTGTTGGTTTTAATTTCTTACAACTACCTGTTGAAAGCCGAATATTTTTACAACCACTTTGGTCGTGGGTTTCAGTTGCTGAATTTAATTCTGGGTTTGCGCTGCATTTAGATGGATTGTCATTAACGATGCTTGGTGTTATTACCGGCGTTGGTTTTTTTATTCATCTTTTTGCATCTTGGTATATGCGCGGTGAAGACGGTTACGCCCGCTTTTTTTCCTACATGAATTTATTCGTCGCGAGTATGTTGTTACTCGTGCTGGGCGACAGCTTAGTTAGTATGTTTTTTGGCTGGGAAGGCGTTGGTTTTTGCTCGTATTTATTAATTGGTTTTTATTATAAAAATTCTGCCAATGGCGCTGCTGCACGCAAAGCCTTTGTTGTCACACGTGTTGGCGATGCATTTATGGCGGTTGGTTTATTTATGTTGTACCAACAGGTGGGTAGCTTAAATATTTCTGACATTTTAAAAGCTGCACCTACTACTTTTGTTGTCGGTTCCACTGCAATTACTTGGATCACTTTATTGTTATTAGGTGGTGCGGTTGGTAAATCTGCACAGCTACCGCTACAAACGTGGTTAGCCGATGCAATGGCTGGTCCTACTCCGGTTTCTGCATTAATTCACGCGGCAACGATGGTTACTGCAGGCGTGTATTTAATTGCACGTACCCATCCTTTATTTGAATTAGCACCGGATATTTTATATCTCGTTGGTTGCGTTGGTGCTCTCACGCTTGTGTTAGCAGGTTTTGCAGCGCTGGTACAAACCGATATAAAACGTATTCTCGCGTATTCCACCATGAGTCAAATCGGTTATATGTTTTTAGCCTTAGGTGTTAAAGCTTACGCACCAGCTATTTTTCATTTAATGACACATGCATTTTTTAAAGCGCTGTTATTTTTATCTTCTGGCGCCATTATTCTAGCCTGTCATCACGAGCAAAATATTTTCAAAATGGGGGGTTTACGCAAAACAATTCCATTTGTGTACGTGTGCTTTTTAGTTGGCGGCGCGGCATTAGCAGCATTACCCTTTTTAACCGCGGGTTTTTATTCTAAAGATCAAATTCTGTGGCAAGCATTTCGTACCGAAAATACTGAATTGTTTTACGCCGGATTATTTGGTGCGTTATTAACTTCTATTTATACTTTCCGCTTAATTTTTATTACCTTTCATGGCGGACCCAAAACCAAAGCGCATGCATTGCACGGTGTGGATTATTGGTTACCGCTTGGCGTTTTATTAATTTTATCGACAGCCGTTGGTGCATTTATTACCCCGCCATTAGAAGGCGTGTTACCAATTAGTCCTGAAGGTAATGAAGCGCTAAGACATAAAGTGGAATGGGTTTCAGGTGGAATTGCAGTCGCAGGAATTGCACTTGCTGCATTGTTATTTTTAGGTGAATCCAAATTTGTTAAAAGTCTAGCGCACTCTTCTATTGGTTCTGTTATTCGCAAAGTTTGGCTTTCCGCTTGGGGATTCGATGCGCTGTATAATTTTATTTTTGTAAAACCATTTAATAAATTAACCCACATATTACGTCATGATCCGATTGATTGGATATTCGGCAGAGTTCCAGTTGTCATTCAAATGGGCAATCGTTTTCTGAGCGCAACGCAAACCGGTAATGTTCGTTGGTACGCTGCGACCATCACTGGTGGACTAGCAATTACTCTATTACTGCTCCTAGTTTTATAAATAGCGCAGATTATCTGTGGCGCTCAATAAGGATTTCGCTGAATGATTTTAACGTGGCTCATCCTGATCCCCTTTATCGGCGGCCTGCTTGCGTGGCAAGCTGAACGTATTGGTCCAAGTACTCCACGTTGGATTGCTTTAGGCAGCATGATTTTATTATTTGCTGTCACGGTGTATTTATGGATGATTCATGACTACAGCTTGAACGGAATTATGAGCGGTGAACCGCAGTGGGTTGAAGAAATTCAAATTGATTGGATTCCTCGTTTTGGAATTAGCTTTCATTTAGGTTTAGACGGTTTGTCACTATTGATGGTTTTGCTCACCGGTTTTTTAGGAATAATGGCGGTTGGTTGCTCATGGAGTGAAGTTCAAAAATACGTTGGGTTTTTCCACTTAAATTTATTATGGATTTTAGGTGGCGTCATTGGGGTTTTTTTAGCATTGGATTTATTTTTATTTTTCTTTTGCTGGGAAATGATGTTGGTACCGATGTATTTCCTTATTTCACTGTGGGGCCATAGCGCATCCGGTGGACGCGGTAGAATTCAAGCAGCCACGAAGTTTTTCATTTATACCCAATCTTCTGGATTATTATTGTTGCTTGCTATTGTTGGTTTAGTGCTTGCGCATTATCAACAAACACAAATCTTCTCTTTCAACTATATGGTATTGCGCGGCACAGTTATGACGCCGCTAGTTGAAATGTTATTAATGCTCGGATTTTTTATTGCATTTGCTGTGAAATTTCCAGTCGTGCCGTTTCATTCCTGGTTACCCGACGCGCATTCACAAGCACCAACCGCAGGTTCGGTTGACCTTGCGGGAATTTTATTAAAAACTGCCGCGTATGGAATGCTACGTTTTGCAATTCCGCTATTTCCAAATGCATCCATTGAAATTGCACCAATTGCGATGTGGCTTGGCGTCATTGGAATTATTTACGGCGCTGTTATGGCGTGTTCACAAGACGATATTAAACGTCTTATTGCCTACACCTCTATTTCTCATATGGGATTTGTATTAATCGGAATTTATTCTTTTAATACGATTGCTTTACAAGGTGTCGTCATTCAAATGCTGGCGCATGGAATTTCAGCCGCGGGTTTATTTATTTTATCCGGTCAATTGTATGAACGCTTACATTCTCGCAATTTAAATAAAATGGGCGGTCTGTATTCTCGAATGAAAACCTTACCGCCAATTGCAATGTTTTTTGCAGCCGCATCCCTAGGCATGCCCGGGCTTGGTAATTTTGTGGGTGAATTTCTAATTTTATTGGGCAGTTATCAAGTTGCACCAACCGTAACGATTTTTGCAACATCGGGTTTGGTATTAGCAGCAATTTACACGTTAATTATGGTGCAGCGTGCATTACACGGCCCTGCGAGTTCAGAGGAACCTTTACCAGCATTAAATCTGCGCGAATTATCCATGATGTTTGTGCTGATGATTATTTTAATTTGGATGGGATTTTATCCACAGACACTTTTAAATACGTCGGCCAGTGCAATGAGCAATATACAGCAGATGTTAATGGCCTCGCCTGCTTTTAATTTAATACATCAAATTCCGTGAGACACTCATGACACTGACCTTGCAACATGGACAGGCTTTACTTCCTATTTTATTAACTGCGGCTACGGTTGTCGCAGTTATGTTAGCCATCGCTATTCGACGTCATCATGGTTGGAATACGCTGGTTGCAATTATCGGTTTAAATATTGCGCTCTATTCCACTTACTTTTCTTTTCAAGTTATTCCGCTAGAAGTTACGCCTTTAATTATTATTGATGGTTTCGCATTATTCTTTTCTGCATTAATTTTAATGACAGCATTAGCCTGTATTACTTTAGGCTATGTTTACTTTGAAAATTTCAAACGCAATCGTGAAGAATTCTATTTATTAATGTGCATTGCAACCTTAGGTTGTTTAGTCCTGGTCAGTGCCCATCATATGGCGTCGTTGTTTATTGGTTTAGAAATATTATCGCTTTCATTGTACGGATTAATTGCTTACACCTACGATCGAGCACGCTCGTTAGAAGCGGGAATTAAATATCTGGTTTTATCAGCTACGGCGTCGTGCGTTTTATTATTTGGAATGTCGCTACTGTATGCTGAAGGCGGTAACTTATCGTTTGCAGCAATCGGTCAACAACTGGCAAATCCTTCGTTACTCAGCATGATTGGTGTTGTTATGCTAATGATTGGCTTGGTATTTAAATTATCACTTGCGCCCTTTCACATTTGGACGCCCGATGTATACGAAGGTGCTTCCGCTCCAATTGCAACCTATCTTGCAACCGCCGCAAAAGTTGCAGTATTTGCCGTAATGGTTCGATTTTTATTAATTGACGCACCGCAAATTATGCAATCGGCAGAATTTGTATTTATTTTGGTATGGATTGCAGTGCTTTCAATCTTAGTCGGTAATTTACTCGCACTTAAACAGAAAAATATTAAACGGTTACTTGCTTATTCGTCGATTGCACATTTTGGATATTTATTGGTTCTATTATTAACGGGAAGCCAAACCATAGGCATCGAAGGCTTCACGATTTACATTGCAATTTATGTGATGACTTCACTCGCAGCCTTTGGTGTGGTGATTTTAATGTCAAAATCTCACGAAGAACGTGACGCCGATCATTCGCGTGATTATCGCGGATTATTTTGGCATCGACCAATGTTAACGTCGGTTTTAACGTTGTCTTTATTGTCGCTTGCAGGTATTCCACTCACCGCTGGATTTATCGCTAAGTTTTACGTAATTAATGCGGGTATGGCAGCAGGTGCTTGGGGCGCAGTTTTATTGTTGTCTGTAGTAATTGGATCTGCGATCAGTTTGTATTATTACTTAAATACCATCGTTACCCTCTTCGTGAATAAATCCTCTGAATATCGATTGGATGCTTCATTGGACTGGGGACAACGTGCTGGTGGGTTAATTGTTATTGGCGCTGCAGGATTAGTTTTAGCACTTGGGATTTATCCAAAGCCACTGATGGAGTTGGTGCAGTTAACATTGTTTCCCTAAGCAATAACTTAAATTAATACAACTTAAGTTAAAAATTCTATTTCTTAAAAAGCATATGTTCCAAAAAAATGGACCACCGAAGTGATCCATATGCAAATATACGTTTTAATTAATAACGTGTTGCTTGGGCTGTTGGTAAATATTGGCCTGGCCCAGCCGTAGGAATAGGTTTTGGTGACTCAGCTGGAGGTCGGTAACCCTGTTGCTCTGCTTCTGCTAACACAGCCGTCTGAGTTAATTCCAAATTCTCTACATAAGCCTCATGACCAGGGTAATATCCTAAATATTGCTCAAGCTCATCGGGCGCAAATGTTCTTTCATCCATGCCATCCAGAAATTTTTCTTTTGGTGCAAGAAAATATAAAGACATATATGTAGGTAGATTCAAAGGAAAACGTGGCCCCTGAAATTTTATAACCTGCTTCTGTTCAGATTTAATATCGTCCAAGACTGCTATCGTATTATGAAGACCGTCCAACTCATCCAACTCACCGACTTCTCTTTCATTATCGGTACAGGCTGCAATGGTCGTTGGAATTGCAAAATGTCCAGCTAATACACTGAGTTTTCGCATTAAAATAGGAGTGTTATTATCCATATACCAAGCAAGTGCTTCTTGACGTGGAATAATCGCACCATCTTCTCTTCGATAATCGCCATAACCATTTTTAAAAGCTAAGTAGTTATTAAAAATTGCCTTGACTGCAGGTCCAGATATTTTATTATTTAAATCTTCGTTAGGCACACCATCGGTAGCTTCCACAATCGTAGCTGAACTGACGCGACCGGAACGCATATGCTGAATTGCCGTTTGGCACGACTCATAATATCCCGACACGCTTGGGGTATGACCAAGATCAGGTTGTAAAGCATTAATAAAATGGTTGGCACGATTCAACGCGTTATCATAACTTTCAGTCCGCATATCCAGCAAAATACCGCTTGTATTGGAATAGCTTTTTAATTGAACGATACCTTGCCGATTAGCAGCAAGCAAAATAGGCATAATTTCTAGAAATCGATTTTTCGCTTCATGCATACGGGTTTGAGGTGGAGTGATGTTCATCTCTCGGCCATTTTCATCCATTCTATTTTGGCCGTAGTCTTTTACTTCAATGTTGAAATTTTGCTCAAGCTCACTGAGTGCTTCAGATCTTGCAACATCTTTTACTCCCATCGAACCGCTGGTATCAACGCTAATAATTGTTATGTCATTCAGCAAATGATTCCATAATTTGCCCATCATGCCTGCAGGAATATCTTTCTTAGAACAAATTCCCTTAAAAAATTCATATTCATCTTTCAGATTACTTGGAATATTTTGTTCAAGATTAAACAATTCCGAGGTGGATACTACATCAGCCTCTGCTAACACCAATGGATCTGCAATAGTTGCAAACGGAACTACTGTTTTAGTTTCAATTGTCTTTTGTGATGTATTCGGATTGATTCTAGATAGAAAACTATTTGCATGCCCTACAGCTCTTAAAGTAGGTTTTTTAGCAGTAATACCAATCGTCACAGGCTTGGTAACACTTTCAATCTCTTTAATGGTTTGAGAAGGTGCTTCAGCTCCTTCAGTACGTTGCCTTTCATTCGCTTTCGCTTTTAGCGCAGCAAGCATTTGTTGTTTGGTGAGTTTGGGCGCAGCAGCGCCAAATGAGGATGATGTAACGGAACTGACCATAAAAAAACCCCTATAGATTTAAGAAAAATAAGATCTATAGCATTTCAGACAGTGTTCCATCACTTTATTTTTTTCCATTTCTTACTGTGTTTTTTCTAAATCCTTTTTAGTAACTCATGCATGTCACATTCAATATATTTAAGATTTAGAAAACTCCATGTAATTCTGAAGACTATATCCTCAGAGGATTATAAAACTAAAATGTTTAGATTTGAAAGATTTATCTGAATTTAATGAGGGCGCTGTACAATAAGTAATCAGCGTTAAATCCAAGGATTTCACAACAGTGCATGGATCATCACTTATTAAATATACTCTTTATCAGCATCAATGTTAGGCGCACTTCTTTTACCATTACTAATGGTTAATACCATCACTCATACTAATAAGTAATTCACTTGAATAGATAATTTTTGATTGTGTTTGTCATGAAAACGATATAAATGCAAAAAAAATTTGCATAATTTTTTTGTCATTTTTAAATATCAATAACAATTTCCAATTAATTACAGCATCGTTTTAAAGAAGAATTATTTAAAAACAACCTAAGTTAGCAAGGATTTTTTGACATTCAACTTGAGAAACAGCAGACATGCAAGATGCTTGACCCCAGTTGGTTGCATCACCAACCTTATAGTTTGCATGGGGTTTTGCTGTAGCACATTGAGCGTTACTTCCCTGCTTCCATTCTTCATCGGTTCCACTAACTCGTACATACCACCATGCATGTTCACTTGAACTGCCATTGACACAAATAGGATTTAAATCTTTGGCAATCGGACAATCTAAAGTCTGCTTTAAATAACTGTATCCATTCCAAAAATACTTATTTAATATATCGGAAATATAGGTTGTTGCACTGCTTTGAGTAATTAATGAGAGCTCAGTTAAAAACGCTAATTCATTTTCATCGACTAACTTATCTTGAAAAGATTTTTTCAAAATATCCGATAAAACAAATTTATTTTGGTAGTTAACCATTTGCATAGTCCTAGAAAATTTGTTCAAAACATCTGCTGTATAGCCAGGTACATTATTATTTTTAATAAACAGTAGAATAGAGGCTTGTGTATTAAACTCTAATGTCATGCCTTTATCCCGATCGTGCTGATGATTTAGTATTTTTTTAGCATTTTTATGAAAGTTAAAATCCAACAACTCACGTGCTTTTTTGAAATCGATTTTTTCACCACTTTCAACAACATCTGACACATTTTTGATAAATTTTAAATCTTTTTCATCTACAATATTGTCTTCTAAAGATTCTACCAATTCACCAGCCAATATACTTGAACTTTGAGAATTTATTATTTTGAGATTATTAGAGAATCTAAGTAATTCATTTTTTATATTGTCTGAAGGAGTATTTTTTTTGATGAATTCTTCGATAGCAATGTCAGTTCCTTGTATCGCTAAATCATCCATCTTCAAATACAAGAATAGAGAAATTCCTCCAATGAGTAGAACAAAAACAGCAACTATTGTTCCGATTACAATTAAAAATGTTTTCATAAAGCTTTTACCTTACTTAACTTAGTCTTTTAAAGATAAATCAGAATTTTTTGTTAACACCAAACACATCATAAAAATCACTATTGAATACATTAAAGATCCTATTCTTGCTAAAATATATTTAGTTAATTCGTCATTGGAGAATGATGGTACAGACATTTCAAAAAGTGATTTCTCAACTTGCAGCGGTGTTACGTAGTATAAGATTTTTTTAAAGCTCGTAAGAATTATATGAACATCATTATCTATTAACTGAAACAATATAGTTATCCAGTAAAAAATTATAAATAGTGATAGGGATACTGGCGTGGAAAACACGAGGGATAATGAAACCAAAATTAATATTATCATTACGCCATAAAAAATATTATCAATAAATTCAGAAATATAAAAATTAAATGTGATGGGCAATTGAAATTTTAAACAAATTAAAATGTGCGTTACAAAAAGCACAGCAATGAAAAAACAATGAATTACCAAACATCCTAACATCTTTCCTAATAAAAGTTCGATGCGACTGATTGATGTTGATAAAATCGATAACAATGATTTTGATTGTTTTTCTTCTTGAAAAGCATACACAGCAAGAAGAGATAAAAGAATATATTCTACAAAAAATGAAAATCCGTATAATCCATCTATCCATTCTTTACTACAATTCACCGTACAATCTTGTTTGGAATACCATTTGATTCCAAGTAACACAGGAAATATAAAACACACTAATATAATGGCGAAAATACTAATCCAAGATTTCTTTCTATAAAATCCTAAAATTTTATTGTGAGCAACAATCCAAGTAACTCCTCTCATTTTACATGCCCCATATAAATATCTTCTAAACTTTTATGCGGAGAATGAGATTTAATTTCATCAATATTTCCATTGAGTAAAATTTTTCCATTTTTAATTAAACACACATGATTACAAATGGATTCCACTTCGGAGAGCACATGACTGGAAAAAAGTAATGTTTTACCTTCACTAATTAACTGATGGGATATTGTAGTTATTAGAAGTCTTCCTTCAGGATCTAAGCCTGAACAAGGTTCATCCCAAATGATAATATCGGGCTCTTTTAATAAACTGTTTGCTATGCCTAATCTTTGTAACATTCCTTTTGAAAAATTTTTAACTTTTACGTCTTTCACATCAAATAAATTTAGTAATTTAAGATATTTTGAAATTCTCTTAGATAATTCAATTTTTTTAATGCCTGAAAGACTACCATAAAATGTTAGAACTTCATGAGCTGTCAAAAAATCATAGGTGTAAAATATTTCAGATTGAAAACCAATTCTTTTTTTAGTTGCAGTAACGGTTGGAATTTTATTAAAGATTTTTACGAATCCAGAATCAGGTTTCAAAAAACCTAATAAACAATGAAGCATTGTGGTTTTGCCTGCTCCATTTGGTCCAATGAGCGCCCACGCCTCACCTGAATTAATTTCTAGACAAATATTATTAAGCACAGGAGAAGATTTTCTGAAAAATCCCCGCGAATAACTTTTATGTAAATCTTGAATTTGAATTATTGGATTCGTCATACTGAATTTCTCAAGTACTTTTACGTGACATGTCTTTCAAATAATTTTCGACAACGTTTTTTAAATTCTGATCAAAACCAGTTGATGACTTTATTATTCTAAGATTAGAGTCAATCAAAAAAGTACTTGGTATTGCTTTAACATTGTATTTTTTGTTCACGGCACTTGAGGTATCGTACACAATTGGAAATGTTATTTTATTTTCAGAAATAAATTTCTCAACGGATTGCTTAGAAGAAGAGCTAAATATACCTATAATAGCTACTTCATTTTGATTGTGCTCTTCGTATATCTTTTGCAAATAAGGCATTTCTTTTAAACAAGGTCCACACCACTGCTCCCAAAAATTAACTATTACAATACGATGACTTTTAGCTAATTTTTCAAGGTCAATTACTTCATTATTGAGAGAAGGCAGGTTGAACGTAACAGCTTGGGTCAAATTACCGGCTTGAAACGAGGGGGAATATTTAACTTTTAAATAGATATGCGCACAGAAAAACAGCACCACAAATAGGACGCATAGAATATCTTTAGCTGATTTGGAAGGAAAATAGGTTTTCATCAAAAAACTATAGTTGATTTTTTTGAAAAGCTTTTCATCAAAAAGCGGTATTTTACCATCGTCGAGTAAATGGCAATTTAATATTTTAAAAAAATTAATTTTCAGTTAATCTTTGCAAATACTTTTAAGAAATTAATTTATGTTAGAAGTTGCAGTATTAAATATTGTGCGCGGTAAAGAAGAGAAATTTGAAATTGCTTTTCTCCATGCCTCTAACATTATTTCTAATATGCCGGGTTATATTTCTCATCAGCTTCAACGCTGTGTTGAAAATACAAGTCGTTATCTTTTATTAGTGAAATGGAAAACAATGGAATATCATATGGTAGGATTTCGTAATTCAACACAATATCAAGAATGGAAAAAACTATTGCATCATTTTTACGACCCATTTCCAATTATTGAGCATTATGAATTAGTGTTTGAAAATTAACTTTCTATTATTAAATATTTATTTGAGTGGATATACCAAATACACATTGGTTTTCCATACTGCAATCTCTTATAAATCGTATTTTTTGGGAAATTACGCGCCGGCGAAAGATGTTTCGCCCCTACTTTAACCTTTAGAGATTCATGTATTTTCAGGAAGTTGATCATTTTATGTAGAGGCGAAACATCTTTCACCCATGTTAAACGCTGCATATTGCTTTTTAAACATTAGAAAAGGGTTTTAGTTAAAATCATTTGCATGCGCTAACTTCTAAATAACGATGCTCTAATGCAGAAGCCATACGATTAATTTTAAAATTTTTAATACCAAGTTTGAACCCAATATTTTTCTATTAAGAAATCAATAGCTTTACCTCTCACATAATATTTAAGGCTTTTGCAGTTTTTTAGTTTTGGTTTTAGGAAGATGAATTCTTGCTGGTAAATTTTCTTCTTCTTGTAATAAACCCGTTTATCAAATGACACTTTTGCGAGTTACGCTATTCGCTCGCTCATACCTAATGCGTGTAAAACACAGGCACAAATTCCTAACGCTACAGAAGGATTTTCTTATTCAACTTTATTAAGCTACTTATCTTTACTTTTTCTGCAATAAGATTTGTGGGAATACGGCGACGACGGCGAGCATCATAGATATCTCGCCCTAATTTATGTAACGATCTCTTAACGGGAATGGGCAACGCAGAAATCCTTTAATGTTCATTTAAACAGTCACTATTTGATTTAGCGTAGGTTTTAATGAACATTATTTCACGTGGGATGGTTGTAATGAATAGATAATAGTAAGTAATTCAAACCTATTTCACTTTTGGTTTTTGTGGCAGTAATAACAGGGATAAGTATTGTTGGCGTTTGACAATTTCTAAAATAATGAGTGGTACAACAATTCCAACCACTAATCCAATTAAAGCACTTAAGTAAGGCATTGCGGTTAAATCATGCAAACTTTTAAATGCGGTTCGTTGAATCATCGCATGGAATATTAAAATAAACAGACTGCTTGCGCCTAAATAGGAAAGTGTTTTTCCAAGCACATGTAATCGAGTAATAGTATCAATTAAAACTGCAATTGAAATCACCAAATAAATCCCACATACCGCTTCCAAGGTCGTGATAAAAAGATTTCCATATATACGCTGACTGACATCCATGGTTTCATCGTAATTTATATGTGCTAAAGCAAATACGATTAGTGCGGTTAAAAAATAAAATGGTTGAAAATGTGCATTGATGGTTTGCTTGCGGAGTAAAAAACCCGCCAGTACAAATGCGGTATTAATTGCTAATACATCGATACTAAATGGCAATCCCGGTACATCCTTACTTTTCCCCAATTGAAAGTAACCCTTCATCCATATCGGTAATTCCATTTTCCAAAATAGATCAATGATGCTAACTCCAATAATTAATAATATGAAACTTAGTAAAAATAATATTTTTGTATTATGAGTAAGGCTTAAAAAAATTCGAGTAAGCAATAACGCTAAAAATAAATGCGGTAAAAACCATAGAGGCGACCATTCAATGGTTGCACCAGTTCCGTACAACATTCCAGCGAAATAATCTAACCAAGAAGAGGATCGCATCGGAACAATAAAAAATGCCAATACGATGAGCACAACTAAATAAGGCTTTAGCAAGGCAGATGATTTAGAAGTAATAAAATTTTTAAACGATTCCGTTTCTTTTAAAAATATTCCTGACAAGAAAAAAAACAGCGGCATATGAAAGGAAAAGATAACGCGGAACAATTCTTCTTTTGGAGAAACTACCAACCAATTGTGGCCTAACACCACTAATATAATTCCTAATCCTTTTGCAACATCGATAGTGGTTTTGCGATCGGACATGCAGAAGCCTTTATGAGTAAGAAAATAAATAATCTTATCATATGTTCTATTTAAATTTTCTTATAAAGCGTTGAAAGTATTAGTTTGTGCTCAGTTTTTAGGTCAATGCTTGTTCAGTATTTCCCTTTTCAAAGAGGCAGCTACTTCTGAAGTGAGTCGATCAGTATCTACTGGGGAACCGGAATACATTTGTACTAAATTTCCTTGTTGATCAATTAAACTAACTGATGTGCGATGATCAAAATTATTTTTCCCTATACGCTTTTTATTCACTTTAAAATTTTTAATAAAATTATCTATCACTGGTTTTTCGGCTGTAACAAAATGCCAATTAGATGCGTCAATGTGAAAATGTTCGGAGAATGTTTTCAACGTGTTTGGAGTATCGGATTCAGGATCTATCGATATTGATAAGAAAACAAGATCGTTATAATTCTCTTGTTGTTTTAAATCAGTTTGAACTCGACGAAGCGCGTCCGTTTGAATAGGACAAATAGTCTTACAGTGTGTAAAAATAAAATTTACTACTAACACTTTTCCAAGTAGATTTTTTACCGAAATTGTTTTTCCCTCTTGATTAACGAAATTACTGTCGATAATAGAAGGGTTTTTTAACAAAGGTTTTAAATTTATGAGTATATTATTTGGACGCTGAGGAAAAGGTCCTAACTTATGATTCAGCGGTTGATTTTGTTGTATCTCTGCACCAGATAGTGATGAATAACCTATCAGAAAAATAAATAAAATCTGTTTTTTTATTTGGCTGACTAGTTTGCAGAAACGCATTTTTATAATCTCTTTTTTCAATCATTTTAAATCATTTCAATAAAAAAAATTTAAAATGGCGTTAAACAACGTAGTCCATATTGATCAACTAAACCACTCGAGCGTCCATACAATCCTTTTGCAGGAAAAGAGTCTTTACATTTTATGGTTGTCTTTTGACTTCGTGGTAATCCATGTTCTGTTGCATAAGAAATGGCGCCAGTTGTTAAGTTAGGTGAGGAAAGCCTTTGACAAATTAGTTGAACATAGCCTGCAATATTGAACCACCAATCATTAACGTCAGCTGATCCTTTTGATCCTACATATCCAACGACGGCATGATCTTTTGGACAAAAACTAGTAAAAGCCCCTCCTCCCATACCCCCGAAATTACCGCTTTTTTGAAGAGGATTGTTAGTCCACTGACCCGTTTGATTAACATTGACGCAATAGGCTGAAATCTGATCAATAGCATCCCCTGATCGTCCACCAATTCCGGCTAACACTTGATTGGAACCACAATCTATTTGAAATGGAGCACCACCATTTCCTCCAACCGATAAAGAGTTTTCAATTTTTGTGGTAGGTGCCAATCGTAAAATATGTCCCTTAGAAGGAGTATTTTGGGAATCGATTAAAAACAATAAATAATACCCAGGTGAAGCGATTTGAGCATTTGCAGGAAGCCGAATATCCAACTGTCCACCAAGATTAGTAAAATTCAATTGTGAAAAGCGTTGTTCCATATTCGTAGAGTGTGTAGTTGCTCCAGTTTTAATCAGCGTTACTTTGGAGACTGGTTGCGTTTGATTATGAGCTACACGAATAGTCTGACCATAGGTTGCTTGATTGGTAGCTGTTAAAATTTCTAAACGATTATTTTTAGGCTTTCCCGTTTGATCAAACAAATATGGCGGAGAAAATAATTCAGCATTTAAATTCGTTAATGGACCAGGAGCACCACCCCCTGCAACAAGAACTCGTCCATCTGGTAACAATAAAGATGATGAATGATAAAACCTGCCTAACTGTGCATTAGCAGTTAGAGACCATGCCTGTGTTGTAGGATTCCAAATTTCACCGGTTAGAACTGATGTGGCTAAGTCATTTTCTTTCGTAGAACCGCCATTCACAAATACTTCTCCATTTGGAAGTACTGTTGAATTTGCCCAAAACCCACGCTTAAAACTCATCGATCGAGTTTCTGTATAAACAGGCACTCCATTATTAATGTCAATAATTAAAGCTCCCATTCCAGACAACTCACCATTGCCACCCACTGACAGAATTTTTCCAGTATTAAATAAAGAAGCTGTTGACATTGATCCATGTGAAATATTAGGAAGATCGGCAACACGTGTTAATTTACCTAAATCATTAGCATCTAAAAAATAACTAATTTGATCTGACATTCCAAAAACCAATCCATTTGGCGCAACCCATTGTCGGGGATAAAACCAATTCATTTCATTCGTTGAAATGTTAAATAAGGAACGCCATTTATTTTGTGTAGGAGAATAAACCTCGGGTGTGATTGAGGGTAAACCCGCAGCATTAATTCCACCGGTTAATAATATTTCGCCATTGATTAATGTGGTTGCTGTTGGATACCAACGTGAAGACTGCATCGGTGCAGCTTGACTTAGATTTTTATTAATCGTATCAAAAATTGGTGCATCAACAATCCCTCTGTTGTACCCCTCTCCAACTCGTGCGTCTCCGCCGGGCATTAATACGTTTCCAGACTCTGGAATAATTAATGGCGCACTACAAAACGAATCTACCTGCAAAGTATTGTTTAATGTGTAGTGTGCGTTTTGATCCGTTCCAAGTGCGGGAGTCCATAAATCATAAAAATATTGTGCGCCTTGTATTCCGTCGTCATTAGTACCAAAGGTTAAAACCTCACCCTGCGGAGTCAATATGGAATGAATACCAATAAGTGGCCAATTAATTACGTTGCTCCATTCACCGTATAGTTGAGGTTGGTTGACTGGGATGGGCCCTGTTGGAAGCATTGTATTGGTACAGATTAGTCCATACTGATCCAGTAAATTACTTGATCGTCCGAAGATTCCTCGTGCAGGAGCATTTATAGGACACAGGTGTGTAGCAAAATTATTTCGAGATAGGCCATGTATTTGATTTAAGGTGGTCGGGCCTTGAGTTGTAAAAGATGAGCTCAATGCTCGGCAATGTACTTGCAATGATCCTACTATTTTGCTCCATGGGTCGTTAGGATTAAATCCTGCTCCAGTACCAGAATATCCAACTACTGCCTGATCTTGTGGACAAAAACTTGTAAAAGGGGCTCCACCACCACCGCCATAATTTCCACCTTTTTTTTGAGGACTACTAGCCCATTTACCGAATTCATTTGCTTCAACACAATGCGCACTAACCTGATCGATCGCATCTCCCGATCGTCCACTAATTCCTGCCAGTACAAACCCTGGACCGCAATCAAGACTAAATGCAATTCCCCCCGATCCGGCGGTCACTGCAGTTTTATAGATATCAGAAGTTTCTCGGCACAATAGTCCATATTGATTGACATAATTATCGTAATTTCCGCGTATACCTTGTGCAGGGGAGCGCTTAGGGCAATAGTGAGAAACCACTTCATTTTGTATGACGCCTTGCCGAGGTAGAGTAATTACAGGGCCACTTACTGAATTAATTGATGTTAATTTTTGGCACTGCAATCGAATGGAAGCTACAAGGTTAAACAAGGGATTAGTAGATTCATCTACGGTTCTATCACCCGTATACCCAACTACTCCGTAATTTCGTGGGCAAAGATTAATAAAAGGTCCACCACCACTACCACCGTAGCTCCCTCCTTTTGGAACTGGATCACCGACCCATTGACCCAAAGTGTTGATATTGACGCAATAAGCTGAAATTTGATCAATAGCGACGCCTGATCGCCCTGCGATTCCGGCCAATACTTGATTGACGCCGCAATCTACCTGAAATGGTTTACCGTTTAGGCCACCTATGAACGCTGTATTTTGGGCAGCAATGGTTATTTTTGAAAAAAATAAATAGGTTAAAAGACATGTGACGCCCGAAATAACACCCGAATATTTATACATTAATAATGTACCTTAACAATTATTTAGGAAGTCAACGATCTACATTATCTTTATATTCTTGACAGCTATCAGTTCTAAAAATGTCCCTTGATTGTAACGGAACGATTCAATCAGTGAGATTATAGATGCTTCAGTAGACTTGTAATCCGCAGCCCGTACATCAATTGAAGGCTGGGGCATATCTACATGATTTAAAAAATTCTTTGCTAAGAAAAAATAACCATGCTCACTGTATATATAAAATACAAAATAATTCCTATTAGTTTGAAATAATCATTCAGCAATATTCGACAATGATTTTTTTTGATACTGCTAACTGTCAAATTTTTAGTTGTCATTGAAGAATCACTTTTTTACAAATTTAGAAAAACATATTTTTAATTTTAATAATAGTAATTTATTTGTGCTCAGTTTTCTGAGCTAACCCTAGTTGAGAGGATTGGGCTAAGGGCTGTGTATAACTTTTGGGTGTACACCAGCGATTTTCACGTACCAATTTTAATGCGATATTAAGTGCATGTAATTTTGGTAAATGCGCTAACCGACCTTGTGTCATTGCAAATATAATTTCCTGTTTAAGATGTTTTTTTTCAATGACGGTGAATGCTGCCCTTCCCTGCTCTAATTCAAGCGTTTTAAGCCTTTGTACTAAACGTAATTCAGTATGAGTTGTTAAATGATTCTCTAGTGAAGTTTTATTACTGGTTTGAATTTGTACGGATGTTTCTGCTTTAGTTATATGGCTAGTGTCTTTAGGTTGCTTGAAATCAATTCTTTCTAAATTTGCATCTAATTCTTTTAGAATAACTGCAGAAAATTTTTTCAACTCATCCTGCATAAATGCGTTGCTGTGCTCAATGACAAGTCGATGGTTGTGAATCTGCCAATTTAATCCCAATAAACCCACTTGAACCCACGTAGGAGCACCCTCTTCTTTTAAACGCTGCATTAACCTTTGAATAACTGTTTTAGAGATCTTATGTCGTTCTGCTGAGCTTTCAACATCTTCAAGACAATTTTCAATCTGCTCTTCCTGAGTATGATTGTATTTTGCAACCTTTACTTCTTCAGAAGTAATCGGTTGAATAGTGTCATAATGACATGTTTCAGTGTCGCTGGTTGTCTTCTCTCTTTTCTTTCCATTTATTATTTCGTTACTTATATACGTTGGTATACAAGCACGGTATTGATTGGGATGATTGATTTGATCTGTTGAACGTATACGTTTTACGTCGAGATAATTTTTCTGTTCTAGTAATCGTTGCCACGATTGAATCGTACTACGGCTTACATTTAATTGGTTTGCCAAATAATTCACGCTGAATTGAACAAATTCTCTTTCTCTAAAACCAGATTGTTTGACTCGAATAAAAAACCATAATCGACAGGCTTGAGCAATGTCTGTATTGGAAAGTATATGCATATACGTCTCATTAGCGATCGCTGTATAGGATTTTGTAGAATCAATTATTAGTAATGTTTCGTGAGAGCATCGTTGTTCAACTAATTTTAAAGCGTACATAAGTAACCTCGTAATTTCTTAAAATCCAGAAACGACAAAGCCCGGCATAAACCGGGCTTTGATAATCAAAAATATCTCGATTAAGGAGGGGCTCGAATTTTTAAATCCCTAAAACGAAAAAGCCCCGCACGAAGCGGGGCTTTTTGATTTACGAAATTTCTTAATGGTGGAGGGGGATCAAAAACGTATATGCATATACGTTTAAAATATTGATTTATTATTATCGACCCTGTAAAGGGAGTAGCGATAAAAGTTATAAGGTTAATCTCTTGATCAAACGTATTTTTAAAAGATGAATTAAAAGTCAGAAGGTAAGATAAAGCAGGATTATTGTGGTGAATGACAGATTTAACTTTAAATGCGAATTCAAAAACGTATATGCATATACGTTGAAGTTTCGTAGACACCCATTGTGTTGGTAAAAGAAAAAATGCTGATTTACCTACAATAGAATGGAATATTTCAGTTAAAAAACTAAAGGTTTTCAAAACGTATATGCATATACGTTTTGAATTAACAGAATTCTGAGTCAGGGATGTTATCAACTTTGAAATAAAGTAATAAACACTCATGGCTTGAATGCATTGTTTTAAAAATTGAATTAAAAAATAACAAGTTGAATTAAAACATTGAAATTTTATTAATTTTTCAAAATCAGAAAGATTAAATTCGGTAGAAGAGGAAGTTGAAGTGATAGTAGAAAAATTAGGAAAAACGTATATGCATATACGTTTTGAAAAATTGTTTTGTAATCTAGGCAATTCTAGAAAGTTATTTAATTGCAATTCAGAATAATTTAAAAAATTCAACGAAAAATAATCAACGTATATACATATACGTTTTCGTATATCCGCAAAAATTATATTGTGTGAAATCAAAAAATACATAATTTTGCCATCAAAATGATATTATTTTTTTTCTGGATTGATTACGGATTGAATTTTTTCATCTAACAAACGGATAATTGATTTTAATTGCTGTTCAGAAACCGAAGAGGGCAAAGCAATATTTACATTGCCATTATGATCTCTGCGAACACGTATATAGCGTGTTGAAAAATCTCTAATGCGATTGTTGGCGGTAACTTCAAATAACCTTTCCAATGCATTCATAGGAAATTTAGATTTGTCCGCAAACAAAATTTCTGCTTGTTCAATTACTTTTTGAATTCGCTGAGTTTTTATCTCGTTATTTATATTAAATATGCGTCCAAGTTTACGATACATACTCGCTGAAAGACTACTTAAGGATTCAATTGAGATAAAAGGGCGTAATTCTTCAGGTAATTGCTCATAAAGATTCCGATTTTGACGTGCCCAATTTTCTGCTTTACCCGCAGCAAGCGATAACTCAGAAAGGTTTTTAAAAACGCCGCTCTCTAAAGCACGGCGGTCGGATTCCACTTGCGCAAAAATGGGAATTGGTTTTTTACGATCCAAATTATTTTCACGCGTCATCTCAATCCACGCGTTTTTATCATTTAACTGGTGATCGTCATACAGATCAGCCAGTAAATACATATTATTAATATTGGATATGGCCTGAAAACGTCGAAAGCCTGCGACAATTTCAACCGTCTTTGTATTGCGATTTAATCGAACTTTACAGGGTTCTTCTTGGCCCTCTGTACGAAGCGATTCCATAATGTCGGTTACATCGGGAATGCCGGCTAATTGTCGATCATGCAATGGCCAAATTGTTAACAAATGAGTGGGAATAAAAACGCGATGGTGATGCGATAAATCAAGTTCGAGTAACACGTCCAATGTATCAATAACTGGTACATTGCGATGAATGATTTGGATAATACCAATATCTTGACGCTCGCCTGCAACTGGCGTAAGGTTTTTTTTAGAATTCTGATTACCAGCAATTAAACGTCTTTTGACTTCATCATGATGTTCGGCAATTTCTTCCGACTGAGAAAAAGTGATTTCTTGTGGAGGAACAGGTCGAGCTGGACGACTTCCAAAACCACCTTGGCTTAAAAGTGCATCAATAACCGCCGCTTTTGCTCGCTTGTGACTCATGTTGTAACGCCCCAAATGCTTTTCAACGAAGTAAATACTTCTTCATTGATGAGATCCATTGAATTCAAAGCGCGATCAAAAGCTTTGCGATCACCGCGTACATCGGATCTTTTCACGTCGTACAAAATTGAAAGATCATTGGATGCTCTATCTAATGCAATCGTGCGCGGCATCGCATGCTTCATCAGATAATTGCCGAATAAATTGCGAATAACTGCAACAATCCGCTCGCTTTCCGAATTCTGTGGATCATTAGTAATTAATACTCGAAAGAGTTTGTTTTCGAGGCCTGCGTGTTGATTAGCGCGAATTAAAGAATCGTATAGATCAGCAACCGTTTGGCAAAAACTCACAGCGCTCGATAACGACAGCATGTTTGGTGTAATGGGTAAGATAAACGCATCGCTTGCAACCAACGCATTCATACTAACCGCCTCAAAATTTGGCGGGCAATCGAGAATTATCAAATCGTATTGATCTCGAATCACATCAATCGCGTTGCGTAAGCGCGTTAAAGGATTTCCCAAAGCTTCCATATTATTAATATTAGGATTAAGTAATTCGACATTTGCACCCGATAACGCAAGGCTTGCCGGCAATAAATGTAAGTTATGAATATGCGTTTTAACAATGGAATCTTGAATATGAGCAGGATCGTTTAATAAAGCGTCGTAAATATTTTTATCTTCACCGATATCAAAACCTGGTACAAAACCAAAAGCTAGTGTGCCACTTGCTTGATAATCGCAATCAATAAATAACGTTTTAAAGCCTACAATTGCTGATTTTGCCGCTAAATGTGTAGCTTGCGTGGTTTTGCCTACGCCACCTTTAAACATCGCAACTGCAATAGCAACCGCTTGTCGACGTTTTGGAGTCGATGAACCGTTCCAAAATCCACGCTTAGTTTGTTCGCGAATCGCATAAATTTCTTCCAAAGTAAATTCACGCTTTTCTAAAACATCAATGCTAACGGTCTCATGACTTAATGTAATTTTTCCTTCAGAGGCGTATTTTTTAAATGTGGAGCGAGGTAATCCTGTCAGTTGCAGCATTTCACCAATTTTATAGGTGCGATGCGATCGGTCATACTTTGGATTATTTAACAAAGACTTTAATTGGGACAGACCACTTTCACCGCGGCTTGCGATATCTTGCAAAGCTTGTTGAAAGAGAACAGCAGATCCTATACCTGACATGAATAGCTTCCTTATTG
>JAZKFP010000303.1:0-2738 GCA_040386355.1 Pseudomonadota bacterium
ATAAAAAATCTTCAGGCTTCACCACTTCGTTTTACCTAATTTTCATTCAATACGGATATATATAAACACTTTTTTAATAATAAGAATTCACTCCCGGTTTAATTTCTTTTATCATCGGTTCTCTTTATTATTTCTAGTGAGAACCGATCCGTGAATTCTTCTGTAGTACCAAATTCTTATATTATTTCCCCAGTCTGGCGTCGGATTGCCGCAGCGTTTTACGACGGCCTTATCCAAATTGCCATTTGGATGTTAGTCAGTGTTTTATACAATTTTATTTTCTTCCGCAATGAATTACAGATATCAACTCTAGTTTTACAAACCACGCTTTTTCCATTATGCGTAGTAAGCAGCTGCATTTTTTACAGTTACTTCTGGTGTTCAACCGGTCAAACATTGGGAATGCAAGCGTGGAAAATTCAATTAGTGGGAAAATACTCTAATCAAATCACGAAAACCATGGCAATAAAAAGATTTTTTATTGCCATGGTTTTCTTGTTATGCGGAGGTATTGGATTTCTTTGGTGTTATTTTAATTCACAACGATTAAGTGCTCAGGATCAATTATCGGATACGCGAGTTATTGTTAAGTAGCTTTCATATACCCGTAGCGTATGAAAAGTAGGTGCTCAGCATGATCTTTTTTTTCGCTCGCTGTGTTAAGACCGCAAGAGCGCGTCACAGCACTCTTGCGTGCGTAAAGCTTTGGCTACGCCGCGTCAAAGCGCCGTGCGATCAAAAAAAAATCTTGCTGCTTCACCGCTGCGCTCGACCTAATTTTCACACGCTACGGGTATATTTTTTAAGAAGCACGTTTTAATTGATAACTACCAATCACAAAAAATAAAAGCATAGGAAAAACCGATGCAAATATAATCGATATGTTAAACACTGATGCCATCGAACCAAACATATCTTGGAAATATTGAAAAGTTAACCCAAAAATAACACCAAGCGTGACACGTAAACCTATAGAAGATTGGCGTAATGAACCAAATGCTAATGACGACGCCAAAATCACCATTACAATCGTTGCTAAAGGTTGTAATGCTTTTTTCCAAAACGCTAATTCAAATGACTTAAAATAAACACCTTGCTGTTTTAAATAAGCAATATGAGAAAATAATTGAGTGATTGAAAAGTATTCTGGGGCGAGAACGCCTCGCATTAAAGTTTGTGGTGTAAGATCGCTAGTCCATAACATTATTGGTGCTTGTTCAGATTCAACACTGTCTCCTAGGATGCGAGTCTTTTCTACTTGATATAAAGACCACTGTTTGTTGTTATAAATAGCTCGATTTGCCTGAGTGATTTGTTGTAATTTTCCATCCTCAAATAAATTAAAAATAAATAAGTTATGCAAAGCGCCCTGCTGATCTACCGCTTTAAAAAAAATAAATTCTTCACCTGATTTTTGCCAATTACCTTGTCGTAATTGTAAGAACTCTCCATCACCCACGTGTATTGCTCGATAATTTTGAGCAATAGGCGCTGTTTTTGGAATAACAAATTCAGCAAGTAACACGCCCAACAATCCAATTAAAATTGCTACCACACCGATAGGTAATAAAATACGATAAATAGATAGTCCTGCCGCTCGCAATACAATTAATTCGGACTGCGTTGCTAATAATCCTAATCCCACCATCGCACCAATTAATGAACTTACAGGTAAAAATTCATAGAGACGACTTGGTATAGTTAGACAGACAAAGATAAATATTTGAATAAAACTATAACCGACTTCTTTTTTTTCCAATTCATCGATAAAAGCAAATAAAACATCTAAAGCTAAAATAATTGAGGCTACAACAAGAAAAAACTTTAAAAAAGTCCACGCTAGATAACGATCAAGCATTTTTTAATCCTGGAATCCATTTTGAAAATGATCGAATATTTAACATAAGTGCTAAAAGTAAAAATAGAAGATGTATCCACCATAAGCCTATATCTAAGTTTGCATTACCTTGCTCCATACGAGATTTCCAGGTAATTATTGACGCTAGATAAATTAGATACAGAAAAATTGCTGGAAAAATTTTTGAGTATTGTCCTTGGCGTGGTTTAACTTTACTTAATGCAAGCGCTAAAATTCCAAGGATAGGTACTAATAAAGGCAATGAAAATCGCCACTGTAATTCAGCAACTTCAAGTGCTGAATTTTTTGTTAATAATTTGGCTGATGAAATTGCTTTAATTTTGGGTAAAATCAATGTGGTTTCTTGATCAATTAAGCGTGCTATATATTTTTTAAAGTCTGTTACTTGAGAATTTTTTTTGCCTGGAATAACTTCGTATCGATAACCATTATCCAACACAATAAACTGATGAGAAAAGTTTTCATCAACTTTTTTAATGCCTTGATTTGCAGTAATGACTACCCAATTTTCGTCCAACCATTCAGCCATAAATAATTTATGCATTTGTGGCGGGTTATCAGATACCGATTCGGTGTAAATTACGCGATTTTGATTTTTCGAAGTATGAAATCTTCCGGGAGTTAATGTTTCAAAAGAAGAATTATTTTTTTGGGATTGCCAAACCGCATCTGCTTCATGCATGGCCAACGGACCAATCCATAACGACAAAGCTCCAACAAGCAATGTCATGCAAATAATAATGCTGCTTAACCAACGTAGTTGCTGTAATTTGCCTGCACCGCATGCCGATAGTACAGAAATCTCGTTTTGAACATACATACGACCTAGCGTTAAAATACAGGCAATAAAAAAACCTAA
>JAZKFP010000304.1:0-10583 GCA_040386355.1 Pseudomonadota bacterium
CCGTGATCACAATAAATTTGTCACGCGGCAAATCAAGATCAATATTTTTCAAATTATGAGTACGAGCGCCGCGTATTCGAATCCAAGACATGAACAACCTCAAAGTATACTAAGTCAGAAAATCTTTCCCGGTTGTTGCTTACTCATTCGCCCTGAACCTTCTTAATCAAAAGGTTCAGCATACTTTTGAGTACGGTCCACGGGCTTATTTTGCAAGCGCCTACAGGAAAATCATTCTGCACTTAGTTTTAAGCATAAAAATTATTGAAGCGGTCCAGTATACACGTTGCAAATTCCTTTACGACCCTTCAATAAATGACCTTTATTTTGTCTGTGACTTTTTAGCCTGCTTTTCGCTACACTGACATCTACTTTCAGTGAAACAATAAATTTTTCATTTGTTCAGCACGAACTAAGGTTTACGGTTAATTTTCCATGATGACAGCTAACGAACGCTGGGGCACATTTGGCCTTGCACTTTTATTTGCACTTAGAATGCTCGGGCTCTTTATGGTATTACCGGTTTTAAGTGTTAAGGCTAATGCTTTAGAAGGCACAACAGGTTTTACGATTGGTCTTGCCATTGGTATTTACGGATTAACACAAGCCATTCTTCAAATTCCATTTGGTAGTTGGTCGGATCGATTTGGTAGAAAGCCGATGATCTACATTGGTTTGATATTATTTATATTAGGGAGTTTGGTCTGTGCGTTAGCAGATAATATTTATGTATTAATTATCGGACGTGCGATTCAAGGTGCCGGTGCTATTTCCGCCGTTGTTATGGCGCTTGTTAGCGATATTACGCGTGAAGAAGTACGCACGACGGCTATGGCACTTATTGGCGCAAGCATTGGAGTTGCTTTTGCCGTTGCACTCATTGTAGGTCCGATTGTTGCGGATCATTGGGGATTGTCTGGATTATTTTTTGGTGTTGCTTTACTCGGCTTATTTGGAATGTTTTTATTATATAGATTAGTACCTTCACCAAGCATTGTGCATTCTACCGCCCCAAAAATCATGCTGCATGATTTAAAAATGTTAACTCGCCGCTCAGATTTATTACGATTAAATTTTGGAATTTTTATTTTGCATATGATGCTAACGGCATTATTTGTATTTCTACCGCAAGTATTGTTGGAAACGCATCAATTAAAGGTCGCTGATCATTGGCATGTTTATTTTCCCGTTGTTGCTGCTTCTTTTATATTAATGGTTCCTTTAATTATATGGAGCGAAAAACGCCAAGCTTCTCGCACATTATTGCTTGGTGCAATTTTATTATTAGGCGCAAGTTTTTTAACGATTCGATACGTCTACATTCAATGGACAGGTTTATTTATTGGCCTACTGATGTTTTTTGTGGCCTTTAATATTTTAGAAGCGAGTTTACCTTCAATTGTTAGTAAACTTTGTCCTGCAGGTAAGCGTGGTTCGACCATGGGTTTATATTCTACCAGTCAATTTCTTGGAGCCTTTGTTGGAGGATCTATTGGCGGTTTGTTGTATCAAAATTTCGACCTTGAAACTGTTTTATTTATTATGGCGGCTATAACGCTGCTGTGGTGGTTAGTAACTTTAAGTTTGCCACCGATTAAACCCGCTAAAACTATGTCAATTGCTTTGCCAGCACATCTTATAGGGCGTGATTTTCCACTCGTCGAAGCACAATTAATGCGTTTGCCTGGTGTGTATGATGTTGATATTCAACATCAGCAAAAGATTGCAAATTTAAAAGTACATCCACATATTTTTGCAATGTCTTCGTTGGATGATATTCAGTGGAATCAAAATTCTGCAATATCTTAAATTAAAAAAATAGGGAGATTATGCGTGTCTGAACCAACCGAACAAGTTGATCTGTTGCTGCATCCTGATTGGGTTTTAACAATGGTTGATGCACCAGGCATAAATACACAAAATAGTATTTTAACAAATTATTCGGTCGCCATTCTTGCTGGAAAAATTCACTCTATTATTCCTACTGTTGAAGCACGCCAACGATTTTTAGCAACCTTTGAATTTAATTTACCAAATAGCGTTGTATTACCTGGATTAATTAATTCGCATGCCCATGCTGCGATGAGTTTGTTTCGTGGCTTTGCCGATGATTTACCTTTGCATACGTGGTTGACTCAATATATTTGGCCAGCTGAACAAAAATGGGTTTCTGCAGACTTTGTTCGCATTGGCACAGCATGGTCTTTATTAGAAGGATTATTGAGCGGAACTACTTGTACGAGTGATATGTATTTTTTTCCGGAAGCTGCTGCAAAAGTAGCACAAGAATTTGGTGTGCGATGTTTACTAAGTTCACCGGTTTTTGATTTTCCAACTGCGTGGGGTGATTCTGTTGATACCTATTTACAAAAAACTGAAGCATTAATGATTGAATTTCGTGATCATCCATTAATCAAAGTAGGCGTTGGCCCCCATGCGCCGTATACCGTTTCGGATCAACCTTTAATTCGCTGCGTAGAATTAGCAAAAAAATACAATAGTTGGGTACAAATGCATGTTCATGAAACGGAACAAGAAGTAACAGATGCTGTAAAAGCTACAGGCACTCGACCCATCAAACGTTTACATGATTTAGGGATTTTATCTTCAGCGTTTCAAATGGTACATATGACTGCATTAAATGAGGAAGATTTTGACATTCTTAAAAAAACCGGTGCAAGCGTCATTCATTGCCCGCAATCGAATTTAAAACTCGCGAGTGGTTTTTGTCCAGTCCATCAATTATTACAACAAGGTACGCGCGTTGCGATTGGTACCGATGGTTCTGCAAGTAATAATGACGTTGATATGTTAGATGAGTTGAAAACTGCGGCATTATTAGCAAAAGCGGTAGCAAAAGATGCGACAGCATTACCTGCGTATCACGCGTTATATTTAGCAACTAAAAGCGCTGCGGATACATTTGGAATGAGTAATGAAATTGGATCATTAGCGCCAGGTTTATCCGCAGATTTGATTGCAATTAATTTATCTGCACCAAATACTCAACCGGTTTACGATCCGGTTTCACAAGTTGTTTATTCTGCAAATTCATCGCAAGTACAACATGTTTGGGTACGTGGGCAACATCGTGTTGCCTACGGCGAGCCGGTTGATATAGATGTTAAAAGATTATTAAACGAATTAAAAACTTTGCAAAAAAAATTAATCACTGGTTAATTACAGCTATATTTTTTAGGAAAAAAGGAAGCAACTATGAATTCTGATGAAACGATTGCGTCCTCCACCTCTACTCAAGCAAATAAAAAAAAATCTTTTGATAATGTAGATGCAAGTGAAGTACGTAAATTTAATCAACTCGCCGCGCAGTGGTGGGATCCAGAAGGTGTATTTAAACCGCTACATCAAATTAATCCACTGCGCTGTCAATTTATTGATCAACTTTTAGCGCCCGATAGCTTGGCAGGTAAGAAAGTTTTAGATGTTGGCTGTGGCGGCGGTTTATTATGTGAAGCGATGGCTGCGCGTGGCGCAGAAGTAACAGGTATTGACGCCGGTGAAGATGTAATTGCAGTTGCAAGGATGCATGCATTAAAAAGCAAATATTCAATTGAATATTGTCAACAATATATTGAAGATTTAGTTTCAAGCCACGCTCAAAGTTTTGATGTAATTACCTGCATGGAAATGCTTGAGCATGTGCCTGATCCGCAATCCATTGTTGAAACATGTGCAGCGCTTGTTAAACCAAATGGACATTTATTTTTTTCCACTATTAATCGCAATCCAAAATCTTTTTTATTTGCAATTTTAGGCGCGGAATATGTTTTAAATTGGGTGCCAAAAGGTACGCATGAATATAAAAAATTAATTCAACCGTCAGAACTTGCTGCGTGGTGTCGTGACGCCAAACTTGAAGTCACTGACATTCGCGGTATGGAGTATCGAATTTTATCGCGTCAGTTTGAATTGACGAACAATCCAGATGTTAATTATCTCTTAGCAGCACGAGCTTTTTGATTTAATTTAATCTTCGATTCCCGTCTACGCGGGAATGATGCCGGATAAAAAAATTATTTATATGTTTTATTGATTAATGTTAAAAAGAATTTCTTCATTCGCTATTTTTAAAATGAGACTATTGAATGAACTATCGTAAAAAAAGGGATTTTGAATACGTCGATGCTATTTTATTTGACTTAGATGGTACCTTAGTCGATACCGCGCCAGATTTTATTGCAGTAGTTAACGAGTTGCGTTTGCAATTGCAATTACCAAGATTAGAAGAGTTTCGCATTCGCGAACAAGTTTCTAACGGCGCAAGTGCAATGGCGCAGTTACTCAGCGCAGACACTTCCACACCGTTACCAATTGAATTATTAAAAGCATACAAAGACCAAGTTTTGCAAACCTACGAAATATATTGTGGGCGCTTTAATAAGCTGTTTGATCAGGCGGGTTATTTTTTAGAAATATGTGACGCATTAAAAATTCCATGGGGTGTCGTTACAAATAAACCACGTCATTTTACTGAAATCGTTATTCAATCGTTGGATTTACAAAACCGTATTGGTTCGGTTGTATGCCCTGAAGATGTTAAACATCGCAAACCCGATCCAGAATCATTATTTTTTGCGTGCTCAGAATTAAATGTATCACCTGAAAAAACTATTTATGTCGGTGATCATGTACGCGACATTGAAGCCGGACACGCGGCAGGTATGAAAACAGTTGCTGCAACATTTGGATATGTTCCGATTTCTGAAAATAGCTTGGATTGGAAAGCCGATTATTATATCGATAATTTTTCTGAATTATGTGATCTCATTTTTGAAACAAAATAATTTTTTTAGATATTAAATTTCAGGAAAATTGGTCCATTAATCAAAAGGCTGTCTATATAGCCATCATTCCCGCGAAGGCGGAAATCTAGGTAAGATGAACTAGTAAAGTATCCGTCACCTAAATTCCCGCCTTCGCGGGAGCCAACTGCGTTAGCAGTTGACGCCGGGAGTTATGATATCTCAGTAAAAAAATTAAAAAATTAAATCAAATAATTAAATCGTGCATTATTCATATAGGATATATATGACCATTTCTACACATACCAATTATATAAATTTTAATCACCTTTGGCGCTATCAAGATATTCAAGACTTAAGCGAACAAAATATTTTAATTACTGGCGCTGCAAAGGGCATTGGTCGAGCTTTAAGTTTGGCTTGTGCTGGACGTGGTGCTCGTTGTTTTTTATTAGATCAAGATACGCAGGGTTTAGATCAATTATATGATGCAATTTTAGAGCGCGGTCATCCGCAACCTGTATTAATTCCGATGGATTTAAAAATGTATCGTCACGATTCGATGCAGTTAATTGCAGACGCGATACAAGCCGAATATGGTTTTTTAAATGGTTTAATACATTGCGCGGCACAATTTCATGCATTAACTCCACTGCATTATTTCCAGTTAGAGCGTTTTCAAGACGTTATAGCAGTTAATTTAATTGCTCCTTTTTTATTAACCCAAACATTATTGCCTTTAATTAAACACGCCTCTCATGCACATATCATTTTCACGACCTGCGAAATTGCTCAAAAAGGAAAAGCATTTTGGGGACCTTTTGCTGCCGCCAAATCTGGCATAGAAAGAATAATGGAATCACTGGCTGAAGAACTTGATCATTGCCCGCAAATTTGTGTTAATGCCATTGATCCTGGCCCAACTCGAACATTATTACGCCAAGCTGCATTTCCTGCTGAAGATAAACTGCTGCATCCTGAACCTCATGAGGTATTGGGTCCATATCTTTATTTACTGCAAACATCGGATTTTGAGTTGTCTGGGAAAATTATTCGTCGTTCACACGCAGACGCTCCCAGCGATATTTGATAGTGCCTTTACTGGCATTATTTGTTCATGGCATTTTAATTAAATTTAATTTTTCTTTTAAATTTATCTAAACCACCTTTGCAGTTGTAACAACCCTTCACTAACCTTTTTTAAGTCCTAACGAGAAACGCTAATTTGGACAAAAGTGGCTTTTGTGTATTTATTAAGGCTGTGGGGTTATAGATAGCATTTATGGCGCGCAATACTAAAATCAGTTTGCCAGAATCACATTACTCTGGGGTTATTCCTTTACCTGCGCAATCAATTCAAGAATTACAAAATCAATTGTATGTCGTATTACAGACTTCTCTTGATGCACGCGAATTAATGGAAATTTTTAGAGCATACGCGCAACATCAGGTTTCTTTTGATTGCTTAGAATTAATTACAACTCAGCATCATGTACGAGTTGGATCTGACCATTCAAAAAAACATTTTTTTAGAATTCAATTAACCAACACGGAAAAAACTTCTCAGGAATTAATATTTTCACGAGAAAACCCATTTAATAAGCATGAAGAAAATTTACTTGATCAATTAATTCGACCTTTATCTTTTCCTTTGCGTAACGCTTTAAAATATCAAGAAGCTGTCCAGTCGGCGTTAACAGATCGATTAACTAATATTGGTAATCGAGTTGCAATGGACATGGCATTGTCTCACGCGGTCGAAAGTGCTCAGCGTTATGGACAACATTTAAGTACTTTAATGGTTGATCTTGATCACTTTAAACAAGTAAATGATGAATACGGCCACGTAGCGGGCGATATTGTATTAGCAAAAATTGCAAAATTAATAAAAGAAACCGTACGTAATGCGGACCAAGTATTTCGTTATGGCGGCGAAGAATTTTTAATTTTAATGGTAAATACCGATCACTTTGGGGCTTTTATTTTTGGTGAACGATTACGCGGTAGAATTGCAGGTCTACCGATTGTTTGCCAAAGTGTGGAAATACCTGTTACTGCAAGTATTGGCGTTGCTACATTAATGGAAATGGAAACTGGCGAAGAATTAATTACTCGGACAGATCATGCGTTGTACCAAGCAAAAGATTTTGGCAGAAATTGTGTACAAAGCGCAGTGGATTATCAGAAAACACATTAACACATTTTAAAAATTTTTTAATTTTTAAATTTTTAAAAATCAATGCGTGACAAGTCTGTATAGATTAGCGGGTGAAAGATTTTTCGCCCGCTTTTATATTTGAATTCGGAAGGTTATACCAAACGCAAAATAGTTTTAGAGTAGGCGCTTGTGAAATAAGCCCGCGCAGCGTACATCTCAGTACGTGAGCAGACGAATGAGAAAGCAACACCCGATAAAATCATTTTACGGAAGGTATCTATCAAATTAAATCCGAATGAATATACTGCTCTTCCCAACCTCGACCACGCAATTCATTATTTATTTTTATAACTGCCTCATACGAAGCCGCCAAATAAACATGTGTATTGTGCATACGTTGGTTTTTAGGAATTTCTGCGAATACTTGTTCAATTAATACATCCGTATCATTGGATGCACAAACAATTCTTCTCATATCTAATTTTAAGTACTTTTGCATTTCTACAAAAAAATCATCTAAAAAAAATCGATTAGGGTGTGCGGTGGCCCATATGCATTGAATTGGTTGTGTCCATTTAATCGCAACGCAACGTTGTAAAAATGAGCGCATGGGTGAAATGCCTGTACCAAAAGCAAAGAACAATAATGGCGTTGGAAATGTTGGTAGAAACATTCGACCTTGCGGATAACGCACTTGCCATTTTATTTTCTTAGAAAATCCTTGCTTTAAAATTTCTAACATTTCGGAATGCCGCATGCGAATAAATAATTCAACATGCTGTGTGGAGTTTTTTTCAGATGTCGCATCATTTGCAATTGAAAAAGGCAACCATAGATCTGCCACTAATATCATTAAATATTGGCCAGCCTGATGCGAATGTGTAGCGCCTTTAATTTTTAAAAAAATATGTTCGACGCCAGCTGATAACGAATGCCATTTAGTAATAGTTGCAGAAGCATCTTTATGGTCTTGGTTTAAATCATCCACAAAAAACTTCCGCGATTTAGCTGATGAAAATTAACGATTTATTAAAATTAATACCGAACGCAGAATAGTTTTGCAGTAGGTGCTTGCGAAATAAGCCCGCGCAGCATACATAAGTATGTGAGCAGGCGCATGAGTGAGCAACAACCTGCAAAGCTATACTGCGGAAGGTATTTTATTGCAGTGATTTTCTTTTCATCGACTCAAAAAACTCTTCATTGGTTTTAGTAGCTCGCATCTTATCCATTAAGAATTCAATACCTGTTACTTCATCCATTGGATGTAAAATTTTTCGTAAAATCCACATGCGCTTTAATTCTTCTTCTGTCGTTAACAATTCATCACGACGTGTTCCAGATCGATTGACATGAATTGCCGGATATACACGTTTTTCAGCAATTCGACGATCTAAATGAATTTCTTGATTACCCGTACCTTTAAATTCTTCGTAAATAACTTCATCCATTTTCGAACCGGTATCAACTAACGCTGTTGCAATAATCGTTAAACTTCCACCTTCTTCGATATTTCGTGCTGCACCAAAAAATCGTTTTGGTCGTTCTAGCGCATGCGCATCGACACCACCTGTTAGAACTTTACCCGATGATGGAATAACTGTGTTGTAAGCGCGCGCTAAACGCGTAATTGAATCTAGTAAGATAACAACATCTTTTTTATGTTCAACCAATCGTTTGGCTTTTTCTAATACCATTTCTGCAACTTGAACGTGTCGAGCTGGTGGTTCATCAAATGTACTAGCAACCACTTCGCCGCGAACCGAACGACGCATATCCGTTACTTCCTCAGGCCGTTCATCAATTAATAAAACAATGAGATAACATTCAGGATTATTTCGTGTAATGGACTGCGCGATATTTTGCAGCATTAGGGTTTTACCCGCTTTTGGCGGTGAAACAATTAATCCACGCTGACCTTTTCCAATCGGCGCCGTTAAATCGATAATGCGCGACGTAATGTCTTCTGTACTGCCATTGCCAATTTCCATAATTAAGCGCTTATTAGGAAAAAGTGGCGTTAAGTTTTCAAATAAAATTTTATTTTTAGCGTTTTCTGGGCGATCTAAATTAATGTCGTTAACTTTAAGTAAAGCAAAATAGCGTTCGCCATCTTTCGGTGGTCGGATTTTTCCAGAAATCGTGTCGCCGGTGCGTAAATTAAAACGTCGAATTTGACTCGGTGATACATAAATATCATCGGGACCTGCTAAATAAGAACCTTCTGCAGATCGTAAAAACCCAAAACCATCTTGCAAAATTTCTAAAACACCATCGCCGTAAATATCTTCGCCGCCTTTGGCGTGACGTTTTAAAATAGTGAAAATGACGTCTTGCTTTCGCATGCGTGCCATATTCTCTAAGCCCATTTCTTGAGCAATTTCTAATAATTCTGCGATGGGTTTACGTTTGAGTTCAGTCAGGTTCATAGTTACTCGTTGTTCTACCAAGGATTAAAGTGAAGAAAAAACCGTAAAAAATTGAAAAATATCCAATGAATAAAGGCAATTAGGATTTTAGAAAACAAAATGTAAGATTAAACAGAGTTTAATTCGAATAGATTTAATGCTCTATTTTTTAAAGTTTGAGTTTTCAAACCTCATATATTGTTGAACTCAAGCGTATTGTTGAACTCAAAATAAATCGAATCGTTACGAAGGAGTTGCATCTTTAATTTTGTTTTTCAATTGAGGCCTATTCAGAGGATTAGCGTCCAATATTTTATTTTATCAGAGCGCACTGTAAAAACTTTTTTGAATTTGTATATGTACCAATAATGTTTAAGTTTTAAATGTCCATTATGATCTTTTGTTATTGCCGCCATACCTGGGCGTACAAAGCACCCTCAAACCTAAACGTTTTGGGTATGTTGCTACAAAGTAGATAATCTATCCAATGGAATATTAACCGGTAACGTAAAATAAAATTAATTGGAGAATATTGACATTGATGTGAGGCGACACTCGAATAATAGGAATGTCGCGTTACTTTGTCCAGTGAAGTCTTTAGAGTAGAACACTTTTTACTCAAAAAATTAATTAAAAAAAGCTTTTAAGGCGAAGACTATCTTACAGATTGCTGTCCAAAAAAGCAGTAAGCTGAGATTTGGAAAGTGCACCCACTTTAGTTGCTTCTACATTGCCATTTTTAAATAGAATTAAAGTTGGAATACCTCGTACACCAAATTTAGCAGGAGTTTGTTGATTTTGATCCACATCTACTTTACATACTTTCAGTTTACCGCTGTATTCCTCAGCGACTTCTTCTAAAATCGGCGCTAACATCTTACAAGGTCCACACCAAGTCGCCCAAAAATCAACTAGTACAGGAACAGGATGCAATGCAACTTCTTCTTCAAATATACCATCAGTCACTTCGGTAATATGATCAGACATAGTTTTCTCCGAGCGGATACTATAAAAAAATCACCACTCAACCATAAAATGAGTTGGGAGTTAATATGGGATTCATTTATACCTTGGATTGATTAAAATGCCAAGCAACTTCAGCAACTTACTCTGGCAGGAACGCATTTAAATGGGAAAAAATGATCTGGGCACGACTGTAGTAGAACCACAGATCACCATACGCCCTATTCTTAAAAAAGATTTTCATCCTGCCAGACTCATCAAGGCGCAACGTATGAATATTCCAATGCCTCG
>JAZKFP010000305.1:0-8117 GCA_040386355.1 Pseudomonadota bacterium
CGACTACCACCCATTTCATCGGCGGCTTCAAACGGCACTAATGCTTGAGACCATAATGAATCACGTCGGCCATCCCAATAAAACCATTGCATCCATGCGCTGCCAATTAATGTTTGGGTATTGCGTCCACTCGCATGTATTCCATTGGCACGTGCTAGACCATCAGTAAATTGACGTTGAGGTTGATGGCAAGAAGCGCAAGATAATTTTCCGTTTCCACTAAATTGTGGATCAAAAAAAATCTGCTCTCCTAATTTTTTAGCTTGAGAATTTAAAACGTAGCGATTGGATGGATCAATTGGAAGCGGTGGAAGAGAGCGTAATGATAAAGATTTTAAAATGCGTTTTTCACTATCGTTCCATATGGTTTCTGCAGCAATGGTATTTGTTGGCATTATTACAGCGCTGAATAAACATATAATGATAAAGCCAATAAAATTTTTATTTTTAGGGGACGATTTCCATATCAAAGCGTGCCACATCACTAGCCTGTTCTGTATCAATTTTAAATAAAAAAGTCCAAGTACCCGCCATATTAAACAGAACGCCTTCAATCAAGTATTCCCCATTACCTAAATATTGAGTTATCTGTGGTTGACTCGGTAGCCCATGACTGTGTTCAACCATGCCACCATCCATTTTAATTTCAGCATTGGTAATAGGGCGATTATGATTGTCTGTAATTTTAATTTTCCATGAATCATAGTTGCCAATCGAATAATTTTTAGACTCTGGCTGTAAATTAAGTTGGAATACTCCATTTTTAGATGAAGTATTCCAACTATTTATAGTAGAACTATTTGCCCAAGCTGTACTATTAATAATAAAAATTGCGGTAAATAGAACCAGCATTAAATGTTTTAATGATTTTCTCATTGAGATAATTCCAACAAATACACTTTAATTTTTTCAATATCACTAGCACTTATGGATGCTGTGTTATGCGCTGAAATTGCCTCATTAATTGTTTGTGCAGAACCGTTATGTAAATAGGGCGCACTAGAAGTAAGGCCTAATAAAGTTGGAGTATCTAACCCATCAAGATTAACGGAAAGTCTTGATCCGCTTTCTAAATTAATGGTTCCAATATCATGACGCTTCTTAGTTAAAGAATCGGTAAAGGTTGCTCCTGAATGACAGCTTGCACATTGATAGGTATTGAAAAGTGCTTTGCCTTCCAAGGCATCTGCAGATAGTTGATTATTTACTAATGGGCTTTCATCAGATTTGGTCAATGAGCTTATATAGGCACTCATAGCATCTAAATCTTTGCTTAATCCAGCTTTAGGATCTCCCAAAGGTTTACTGCGTGTACCCTCACTAAAATCGATATCATTCATTAAACCGCTGCCGCCTGAAAAATGACGAATCTGATCTTCAAAATCTTGAATTTCATCAAAGTTACCAGTCCAGTGTAGAACGCCATGCGCCATGCCGTTTTTACCACGTAATGAAATTGTATTTCGTAATCCTTCACCCAAATGCGTTAAATCCCAAACGCGTCCATCATGATCACCTTCATTATGACAGCTTGCACAACTCATATAATCTAACGCTGCTAGTCGATCATCTGATGCATCGTAAAATAATTGTTTGCCTCGTAATATCTGCAAGGTAAGTTTTTCTGTTCCGACTGTTTTAACAGTCGCAATATATTCAGGTTTATTACTCTTGGCTTCAACAATATTATTTATGTTAATAAATTGTACGGTGCGATCCATAAAATTGTGTACCGCTAGTATTTTTCCATTTGCAGATAAAGCTAGACCTTGCGGAGCTCGACCCGCATCAAAACGTAAAACTTCTGCATTAGTAATGGTGTTACTGACTGCAATTTGTCGATTACCTTCGAGTGCGGTAAATAAATGAATACCGTAACGATCGTACAATGAGGCAGAAGCCACTGAAGCATTATCGTAATCAAGACGAGAATTCCCGGTTTCTTGCAAAGTTAACAAATTTAATTTTGAACCAATTGCACGAACTGTTTGATCGAATTGCATTTCTTCGCCATTGCGCATACTGCCGGATAAAATATTATCTTGTTTAGAAGGAATATAAGCAGAATGTCCCGCAGGATGCATTGCCATAATTCCTAAATAATTAGGAATTCCCGGACCTGAATTTTCCGTTGCTTCTTGGTTGCTGTGCTCTAAATTAATAATTTTTTCCACTGCTAAAGTATTGCTGTTTAATACGGTAACACCTGATACGCCCTGACTTACATCCGGTCTACTTGTATGTTCATTTAAAACCGGTGGAGTAATAAAAGCTGTAGTCAAAATACGTGTTCCATCAACGGATAATGCTAGATGTCGTGAATTTTTTTGAATAACTGCATGATTAATTATTGTATTGGTTGTTGTGGAAATTTTTATTAAGTGATTCATAGCCTCTAAAACAACATAGGCAAAATCATTTTTAATCACAATCCCATGAGGTAACGCACGTTTATTAGGTAAAGTCAGAGTGGATTTAATACTTAAATTATTCGTGTCGATAATACTTACGGTTCCTGATTTTTTATTAGTTATCCACGCATCACCATTGGTTGCAAAGGCTATAGCACTCGGTTGTTCGCCAACACTTATTTCTTTTAATTTTGTATAGGTATTACTATCAATAACTGTTACTGAATTATTGTCAGGATTCACATTCCAGACTTGAGATTTAACCGGGTGATAATGAATAGGAGAAGAGCTTAATAATGCAGATGATTTTGTTAAATCAATAGTCGCGTCATAAACCACTTTTTTAGTAGTGATAGTACGTTCAGCACCAGTAATAATATTGCGCACCGTAGCAACAATTATATATATGCCAGGTTTTTGATAATTATGTGAAATAGAAAAGGTTTGAGAACTGAACGCGGTTTCAGGTGTGCCATCGCCAAACGACCATTTATATTCAACATTTGTTAAGGAAGGAATAGAAAAAGTATTATTTAAACCAGAAGCGTTCGATGTAATCGGAGCAATATACAAGTTTTTTAAAGCGCTGATAAAATCTCGGGTTTGGAGATTTGTTGTGTTAGTAAAGGTGCCGTTATCAATAGTTTTCCAACTATTCCCATCTGTACTTAGTAATATTTCAAAATTAGCGATACGCCCATTACTTGTATCTTGACGAGGAAGATAACGTATTCCCCCAATAACATAGCTTGATCGTAAATCAATAATTAACTCATGCGGGTGTGCTGGAATAGGAGAGGTTTTCCATTCGGAATGCCAAAAAGTTTGGTTATTGCCATCTATAGAAAATTTGGCAGGATGATTAACATTTTCACTATCACTTTGAATGAACCAACGTGATGGATTAATCGGATTTAAATTTTCATCCAAGATATTTAATTCTGCAACACTAGCCCACGGATTATTTTTAACTTCCGATTTAGCGATTAACTTTATATATCGAATGGGACCGGGTGTTGTTACATTACCTGGAATTTCCACACGCACCACATGTGCCTGCGAAGGAACGTTTTTATCATTTAATGCAAATAACATCCAATATCCAGGAATTAGTACATTTGGATTTTGATGTGCGGTTAAGTCAAATAATCCATTTCCTTTATTAATAAAGTTAACTCTGGTAAATCGTGCATCCGTATTAACTGCATGCGTTGTTGAACTCATTTTTATCATAGTAAATGCTTTTACATCTTGGGTGGCAGTGACAGTAAACGTTTGTCCCGCATAGATAACACCAGTAGAAGCAATAATTTTTGGCTGTATTGCTTTTGTACCGTCGGTATTAAAAAGGTAGGGGGGAGAATAAATTTCTCCATTTTGATAACTCGCACCGTTGCAATTTTCGTTACCACTGCAATACCCACCGCCAGCTGCAACAACACGTCCATCCGTTAACAATAATCCGATGGAATGATAATTACGTGGTACTTTCATGGGCGATGCAAGTCGCCATTGACGAGAAATAGGATTCCAGATTTCTGCTTCATAATTAGTACCTTCGTCACTGAAAGTTGTTCCTGAAGTATTGCCTCCAATCGCTAGAACCTCTCCAGTGGGTAATACCACTAAATTATGAAAAGCACGAGCAGATAACATGGGTGAGGTAGCGGTAATAACCGGGGTGGGTCCATTTAAATCAACTGTAAAAGATTGTTTACCTAAACGTGCGCGATCTCCCCAGGAACCTTGATTATTGCCAGTAATTAATAATTTGCCGACATCGTATTGAATAGCAACGCCTGGTGCTAAATTATTATCAGAAGCTTGGAGCGTCGTTGCATTTGCATTTCTAAATTGACCAGTCCCTGCGGTATTAATAAAAAAACTTTCCAGAATATTCCAAAAATGAAAAACATTACCGTTGGGTGCAACATTTAAAATTGGCCAGAACTGCCTGCCACCAACAGTGCCATTTTGAGTGGTACGCATTTTCGTAAAATCGACACCATTTAAAACTTGCCAACCTTTATCCACCGACCATTTTTCAGGATTCGCAAAATTAGTTGCAGTACCCATCGCTGTCATTATTTCAGTTGAAGGTAAAGCTAATGTTGTTGGATACCAGCGCGCACCGCTAGCCATATTCTGTACTTGTGTCCATTTATTATCTCGATAATCAAATAGGCTGGTCCAAGGACTATTTAATTGATTACGTCCACCATTTACGAAAACTTTTCCATCTTCTGTCATCGCAAGATGCGAACAAAACATGTTGTGGCTTTGATGCATTATTTCAGTAAATTCATTATTTAATGGTTGCCAAGTGGCGCTAAAAGTTTTTTCGGTGGTGGGCCAGATATTGCGTTCTGAACCGGACCAGGTCAGTAATCGACCGTCTGGTAAATTTGCTGCAGAAACTGGAATATGCGGCCAAGGAATAATATTGCTCCATTGTCCTCCATTATGCGGTGCTAAATTTTTAGCATTCACTATTCGTTCAATCTCAGGTTTTTTTAATGCGCGTTTATAAATATTAATTTGGTTGTAGCTCGCGTAAGCGGGGCGATACCAAGGGGTAGAACCGATATAAAGTGGACCGTTATTAAATTCGACGTTATTTTTTAAGGTAATAGAAGTATCTAAAATTCCGTCAATATATAAATGCAGTAGATTGGCTTCTTTAACAAAAGCAATATGAGTCCATTTGTTTAATGGAATTGATTGAATTGAATCACCCCCGGTACCCCAAAGTGAGTCAACACCGTCTTGTAAACTAATTTTAAACTGAACACGATTATCGTTGGGCCGCAACCACATCGCAAAGGTACGCTCATGATTGGCATTTCCTTTATGCATAATGCTTCGCCATGTGCCAGCTGCATTCTTTTCCAATAATATTCGAAAACTTACAGTAAAATTTGTGGATTTTTGGTTTGGAAAATGAATGGAATTAGCAACGGTTGTACCATCATCAATACTGTCAATTTTTAAAGCTTGGCCTAAATCATTAGAAACCCATTGCGGGGAGCCACGTAACTCACCTTGTTTTTCTAGATTAAAATTTGAAAATTGCACTTGGTATAAGCTTGCTACCTCTAGCAATGTCATTGTTCTTTTATAAATGTTTACCTGGTCGTAAATAGCTAATGCGGGTTGAGAGGAGGGTGTTTTACCAATATGTAATGGACCAGTATTAGCTAATGCATCTGCCTTTAATGCAACTGAAGTGTCTAAATATCCATTAATATACAAACTGAGTTTTCGATCTTCTTTAACGTAAACAATATGAGTCCATTGATTCAACGGAATTGAATTACTTGAATTACCACCAGCATTCCAAAATGATGAATCTGTCCCGCCTAGTAAGCTAATTCTAAAATGCACTTGATTACTATCCGGTCTTAACCACAGTGCAAAGGTACGCTCGACAGGAGAATTACCTTTTTGCATAAGACTTCGCCATACACCTGAGTTAGATTTTTTTAAAAAAATCCAAAAAGAAAGAGTGAAATCTTTTTCACCAACCGCTATGTCGCTTGAATGAGGAACCTGAACACTGTCATCTACGCTATTGATATGTAAGGATTTAGATGAAAGACGAGTTTTTAAAAACTGAGGTGTTCCCTGAATTGTACCCTTAGTATGTAAATCCTCAAATAAGATTGGAGTAGCAGCCTGTGAAACAAGGGGAGATAAAAACAAAGGCATTAAGAAAAATAAAACAGTAGCTGTCCAAAATTTTTGAATTTTCATAATGCTCTATTGAAGAATTTAAGAATATACAGGTAAAAGACTTTTAGCTGACGACATCAGTGGCGTTAGAATACAGACAAAGATTTACCTTGAACAGTTGGTCCATAACTTTTTTTGTAATTGATTAACAAGGTAAAGTGATGATAAAAAAACTGTGCGCAGAGTTCAAAACATTTATTCATATTTAAAATAGTGCTAGTTAAAATAATCAATTTAAAGACATAATTCGATTTGCACGTTTTGGATGTAATGGGTGAAATAAACCATCGATACTTTTTTCAAAAAAACGCAAAAAAAACGCTAGAGTTGCGGATATTATAAAATATTTTTTTAAATTTTTTAATTTCAATTAAAGTTGTTGTTTTTATTTTAATTATTTTTTTGAAAAACAATAAATATAATTATATATCTCTACCTGTTACTAAATAAAAATTATCATTCTCTACACGTAAATAACTTGGCTTATCATGCCAATCTCCTAACACAATCCGCTCGCAGTTTTCTTTGTACGATAAATAAGGTGAATGAATAGGATGACGATCAGGTCGATGGGTATGACCATGAATAATTTTTTCAATGCGATAATCTTGAAATGTTTTTTCAACCATACTTGAATCAACGTCCATAATATTTTCTTCTAAATTACCAGTATGTTTTGCACTCATTTCTCGGTATTGTTTGGCAATAGCAATACGTTCGGAAATGGGACGTTGTAAAAAATCCTGTTGCCATTCCATCGAGCGAACGTGTTGCCGAAATTTCTGATATTGAACATCGTTTGTGCATAACGTATCGCCATGCATTAATAGAACAGGTTGATTACATAGTTGTAGTAAAGTTGGTTCTTTCAATAAACACATTCCAGCGTTTTTGCAAAATGTTTCACCAAGTAAAAAATCTCGATTTCCTGCCATGAAATAAACTCGTGTACCGCTTGAGGATAATTCCAAAATACGGCTTTGAATGCTACGACTCCATTCATTTAATCCATCATCACCAATCCAATATTCAAAGAAATCTCCGAGAATAAAAAGAGAGTTTGGTTTTTCATCGCATAACTGAGTCATGAAATTATGAAAAACAGTTACGGTTTTTTCGTGTTTTGGATCGAGATGAAGGTCAGATATGAAGTAACATAGCATGGGGCATAATTACTCTTGATTTGTCAGTATGATGTTGCATAAATATTGCGGTGAATAAAACGTGAGCAGCATAACATTCTAATTTTTTAACGCCTAGTGTCTACTATCTAGTACCTACTTTTTACGTAAGGACGTTGTATGAATTCAAATTCTTCTGATTCAGCGGTGACATCTGCAGAAGTCTCAGAAAGCAAACATTTTATTGAGCGCTTGATTGAAAGCGATTACCAAAAAGTTGTGGGATTTACAGTGATTACCCGCTTTCCACCCGAACCAAATGGTTATTTGCATATCGGTCATGCAAAGTCCATTTGTTTAAATTTTGGAATGGCAGAAAAATTTCAAGGTCGTTGTCATTTGCGAATGGATGATACCAATCCTGAAAAAGAAGAAGTGGAATACGAAGAATCGATTCGACGCGACGTGGAATGGATGGGATTTGAATGGTACGGCAATGTTCGCTACGCGTCGGATTATTTCCCAATTTTATATCAGCTTGCAGAAGAATTAATTAGTGCTGGACATGCTTATGTCTGTGAATTATCGCCAGCTCAAGTACGAGAATACCGCGGCACATTAACTCAACCAGGTCGTGCCAGTCCGTTCCGAAGTAGAACCGTGGAAGAAAATTTACAACGATTTCGTGCTATGAAAGCCGGTGAAGTGAAAGAGGGTGTCGCAGCACTTCGTGCAAAAATTGATATGGCCTCACCAAATATTAATTTACGCGATCCGGTGCTGTATCGCGTTAAATTCGCGCATCATCATCGTACTAAAGATCAATGGTGTATTTATCCAACCTACGATTATG
>JAZKFP010000306.1:0-8169 GCA_040386355.1 Pseudomonadota bacterium
AATGCTGAATGCGCTAACGCATCACCAAAATACGCTAATTTCTTCCACACGACTAAACAACCTAAGGGTCCAGCTGTTAAGGCAAGTGCTATTCCCACTAACAATGCGGGAGTAATGAGATGCCATGTCATTGCATCAAAAACCACGATAGGATCTCCGAAATATTATGCGTTTGTTAATGTTAAATTTTTAGGTGATTTAATGTGGGTACATCAGATTCTTCAGATGACACATGGTGGGCACAATTCGCATCATGTGTAATGTGGCCGTGTAGATCGTGTGCATGATCATGCGCATGTTGATAAAGCATAATGGGTAAAAAACCTTCATTTACTTTGAATAAATTTTTAAATGCTGGATTGTCTGCAATATGCTGCGGTGATCCTGAGCAACAAATATGCTGATTTAAACAAATAACATTGTTGGTGCCGCTCATCACGTAATGTAAATCATGCGAAATCATCACAATTGCACAACCTAAATCTTTATGGAGCTTATTTACTAGGCGGTATAAATCACTTTGTCCGCCAATATCAACTTCTTGCACGGGTTCATCTAAAACCAAAAGCTGAGGAGAATTTGCTAAAGCGCGCGCCATTAACACGCGTTGTCTTTCACCGCCTGACAAATCTTGAAAATCTTGCTGAATAACATGTTCAGCTCCCACAGAAATGAGTAGTTTCTCGACATGCTGAAAGATTTTTTGCCGATGGCTCTTACTAAAACATTGTTGCCAGCGTTGCAGTAAACCGGTTTTCCAAGCAACTCCAGTTCGTAAAGAATCAGTCAAGCTTAACGCCACAAATTGCCATACTGGTAAAGGTACGCTTGGCGCCAATATTAAATGTTGCGGAACATAGCCAATATTAAAGTTTCTGTGACGATGAATTTGACCTTGAGTAGGTTTAACTAATCCCAATAAAATTGATGCCAACGTTGATTTGCCGGCGCCATTTGGACCAATAATTGAAATAATTTCACCCGCAGCAATCTTTAAATTGATATCTTTTAAAATCCAGCGATGTTGTTGGCGGTACTGTATACCCGATAATTCAATCAAAGCCGTCATAATAAGTGCGAAATTCTCATGAGATTTAACATAGATTTCTATGGCATGATGCCGAAAACCCGTTCAAAGCATGCGCATGATAGACAGAACAAACTCTTAGGCACAACGTAGGATTCTGATAATGATTAAAAAAGATAGATTTCCGTTCTGTAAATATCTGTTTATTGGATTTATGACGCTTGTTTTAAATTCTACAGCATTGGCAGCTGATAAAACTTCGAATTCCACCCATATATTAACGAGTATTTATCCTTTATATCTTTGGGTGACGGCATTAGTACATCCCAATCCAAATGATCCTAATAATAAAAAATGGACTGTAGAAATGTTGGGCGATTCAGGTTCTGATCCACATCATCGTGAGCTTCGCCCTTCAGACTGGCGTGCACTGCATGAAGCAAAGACACTAGTATGGTTGGGTGAAATTGGAGAACCACAATTAAGTCGCGCCGTAACAACTGCAAAAATTAATCATTGGGGTGCACTTAATCAAATAAAAGATGTGTTGCCAGCACGATTTTCTCACGGCTCTATGCCGCATGCTGGAGAGTCTTTGTCAGTATTAGGATCTTTTGAGGAATCAGATATTGATCCGCATATTTGGTTAAGCCTAAGACGTTTACCTGCGATGTTAACCAGCTTGGCTCAACATTTAGGTAAAGCTAGACCGGACGATAACGCACGTATTCAAAGCAACTTAAAAAACCAAATTGCGATTTTAGAAACTTTGCTCAGTTCCACTGAACAGCAATCGTGGGGAAGCGAAACGCGCGGCATAATTGAATATCACGATGCGTTTCAATATTTACTTAAGGATTTAGGATTAACCTCTGCTGCATTGTTAGTTTCAGAACCGGATCAAACACCAACTCCCAGTCGATTACGTGAAGCGCAAACCGTAATTCAACAACAAGACATCGCGTGTATTTTAACTGATGTTATGTCTGACCCTTCAATACAACCTTTATTTCCGACAACGCGATGGATTACTGCCGATATTTTAGGTTCAACTCTGCCTGGGGGCGTCGATTTATTAGGATATTGGGAATATGTGTTGGGCGTAGTCAATGAGTGTTATGCCCGATAATTTGCTTCAATAAATTCACATGATTTAAATGAATGAAATTTGAATTTTTTTTGCGTGTTTTAATTGGAATTTATTTAACAAAATTCTTTTGAAGAATGTAAATTTTTTTAAGAAGTTTTTTTATAAATTTAGTGTGGAGAGCATGTGTATCTCCATTGAGGCATGCTTTAAACAAATGTTTTAAAATCTTTCAGTATGAGAATGTACAACGTTTTTTTTTAAATGCCTGTGCTTTTTAGGTTGTTGCATCGTCTACGACTTTACGATATTGCATCACCATATCAAAGTCAGTGTGCTCTGAAAATAAAGCATCAAAGGACTGTCCACCAATCGTTTCCCAGTTTTTAAATTCCTCCCGCATTGCAGTCAATACTTTGTCTTGAATTTTATTCCAAAGGTTTTGAGTTAAAGCTCCCGCGTTTAAATGCAGCTCCTCAGTAATACCTGCGCCTTCGGTAGGATCTTCACGCAGCGTTTTAATTTCACGTTTAATTGTGGCGGTAAGACTGGTGGTAAAGGTGGTTTTCGAAATGACCGCTGACTGCATGCCCTGAATTACCGACACCAGTTTTTCCGATATTTTATTGATGGTGCCGCCAGCGCAAATAGGACGGGCGGTTTGACCATCGTCTTTAGGATAAGTGGGATGATCGTCTAAGTTATAGCCGCGTTGTGATTCATACAACATGATAGGGAGTATTTGTTTGGCGTCGTTTAGGGATATGCTGGGTTCTCGATGTGTATCATCGTGTATGGCTAGCCAGACTAGCCCTAAGCTTTCTTCGATAGTCATACCCGAGTCGGGATCCAAATAATGTAAGTGAGAGGGATTCGCTATCCATTCCTTGGCCGCCTTAATCATATACGCCGTATTGGGACGACCATCGACTAAGGCTGCGCCTTCTGTCGGAAGACTGCGGATGTAATCGGAAAAATCACGGTAGGCCGCTTTGAGATTCGCCCCTGGATACCATTCGCTAAGGGTTAGTATATTGGCCGTTGAACTGCGATGAACACTTTGAGTATGAGTACTTTGCGGGGCATTTAGCGCTTGAGCTCGTAAAGCTTGTGGGCGGATATCCATCTGGATTTCATTATTTTGTTGTAGCTCTAAAGGCAAATCGGCCCATCGGATCGCGGTGTTGGCTAACTCTAAATGTCGAAGATTAGGATTCCGCATTAAAGTCCGGCCCAGTTCTGGGATCCAATTCAAATTTCGGTTACTGTTGCAGCACAAATAAGTCAGTGCCGTCATAGTGTTAGGCAGCGCGGTCAGTCGGTTCCAGGAGCAATCCAGCTGGGTTAGCGCCGACATATTTTCGGGCAGAGTTTTAAGTTGGTTTCCGTTGCAAATCAGGACGGCTAGCGCCGACATATCTTCGGGCAGCTCGTTCAAGCGGTTGTTACTACAATTTAGCTTAATTAAGCCCGTCATATTTTCGGGCAGGAAGGTCAATTGATTATCACTGCAATTCAGGATGGTTAGCCCCGACATATTTATGGACAGCGCTGTCAGTCGATTCCAGGAACAACTCAGGACGGTTAGCGCCAACATAGTGTTGGGCAATACGGTCAAGCGGTTATTACTACAATCTAGCTTGGTTAACGCGGTCATAGTGTTGGGCAGCGCGGCCAGTTGGTTATGACTGCAATCTAGGATGGTTAGTGCCGGCATCTTTGCGGGCAGCGTGGTAAGGCAGTTATCACTGCAATTCAGCTCGATTAACCTTTCACAGTGTTGGAGCATTGAGGGGAGTGAAGTCAGTTCAAGACTTGATACGTTAAGTGCGCTTTTGTCATGCTGAATACATTCAATAATTCTTTCGCTGGCAATAGCGCGATCGGCGTGTTCGTCTTCGGGTGCTTGTTCTACCCATTGCGCAAGCGTTTGTTCCCATGAGGAAGGGGTAAAATGTGTGGCGCTTGAGATTACCCGTAAACTCGGATCTATCGCCGTTTCGGCGACACTTCTGGAAAAGCATGAAAGAATTCTCGATAACAGTCCAGAACGTGGAGGAGGATTGGGGCGTTGTATTGGGGGAGGAAGGGGGATGTTAATGCGATTAACCATATTGAAAAGCTCACAAGATACAAATTCCTTTCCTTTTTGAAAGATTCAGCGACTCTTCTATTTAAGGCATTGTGCCTTTTAGTGGAAGCGTATGTCTATGAGGTTTTGCAAAATAATAATACTGCTTTTTAGTATTTAAAAACTGAAAGTTAAGTACGCATCAAAAGCAGAGCAGTTTGTGGCGGAATAATTTTTATAAGGACTTTAATCGGTTGATTATCGATGGTAATTAGGTGTTTTTATCATTTATTAAAAAGTATTAATGAATATATCCGTAGCGAATGAAAATTAGGTGTTTACCATCATCTTTTTTCCGCTTGCTGTGTTGGTTTTTCTTGCGTAAAGCTTTGGCAACGCTGCGTCAAAACGCCATGCAATCGAAAAAAAATCTTCATGCTAAACCGTTTCACTTGTCCGGCCGCTGCCTTTAGTCGCGGCGCGCGAAGCGCCCTAATTTTCATTCGCTACGGGTATATCGTTTAAACTAGGGCTGGTTTTCATCGCAGCATTTTAAAAGTTGTTCAAATAAAAATTGGTATAAAACATTAAATAAGGATTCATCTGCATGATTTCAGCTTTAGAAGCCCTGGAACGATTGAAAGCAGGTAATCGTCGATTTGCATCCGATGAACGAATTCCAGAAGCACTTACTGACCAATCGCGTCGCAGTCAATTAGCAGCAGCAGGCCAAGAACCTTTTGCAATTATTCTTGGCTGTTCCGATTCGCGCGTACCTGCAGAAATTGTGTTTGATCAAGGTTTGGGCGATTTATTTGTTATTCGTGTGGCAGGAAATATTGTTGCACCTTCGCAAATTGGTAGCGTTGAATTCGCGGCTTCGCGTTTTAAAACCCGATTAGTTGTGGTGCTCGGTCATTCGCAATGCGGCGCAATTTCAACAACTTTAGAAGAGCTGCAACAACCGACAGAAAATCAATCGCGCAATGTGCGTTCTATCGTTGATCGAATTCGGCCGTCGGTACAAACTTTACTTGCAACGCCACTTAAAAATCAGCCCGATGAATTAATGCATCACGCGGTCCGCGCAAATGTATGCGCTTCGGTGAATCAGCTCCGTCACGGTTCAGAATTGCTTGAGCAATTAGTGGATAAAGAGGGATTAATGATTGTTGGTGCAGATTATTCGTTGGAAACCGGTGTGGTTGATTTTTTTGATTTGATGCCAAGTTTATAAGACCTTGAATTTATTTATTCAAGGTCTGATTAAAATTTAATGATTATGGATTTTTCACCATATCTTTTACGCGAATGCTGGAAGATGCACGAATAACCAAACCAAAGCTGGTTTTATCAAAAGTACGAAATATCATAAGCATGCCAGCGCGATCTTCGGGTAATTGAATTAAATCGTTATTGCGACGATCTCGTACCCGTTCACCAATCCGCATAATGGCTAGTACGTTACCGATTTTTAAATCGTCTTTGCCTTTATTGATAATTACGACGTCATGCAAACTTATATGACGAACACCGCTGAATACGTGGATGATTTTTCCAACAACGTCTTTTTCTGGCTCTGATGGATAAAATACCGAGTCAACTTTACGTTCTTCGGTTGGAAGCAATAAATCTTCCGTACGAATATCTTCTGACGAATCCACTACGCGTAAACGTCCAATGTCTTCGTTCACTTCTAAAACTTTTGCTAAACCCATACGTAAGGTTTCGTAACCTAACAACTTGCCCGTTTCAGGATCGTAAAAAGGTTGGCCTTTTCGAAATACCCCAAAACTTGGTGTGACTCCATCCCATTTTCCACGCGCATACAACAAATCATTTTGACCCATAATGATATGTTCTTCTTGCCCAGCGATAACATAGGGAGCAGTTGCTAATGTTTCTGCTGATTCAATACGATGATCGACTAAAAAACTTTGAATAGCTTCTAACGGAATTGCTGGAATACTGGATTTAAGTTCGGTTTCTCGAATGGATGGAATTAATTTGTCGGTTGCATTAAGCGAACCTGGACTCATTTTATAACTGCCATCGCGCATACGCTGTGCAGTTTGGCCCGAACGTTGAACAGTCAACATAGGTTTGCCATCAATATAAACAAGCTGAACCATGTCGCCTGGATAAATTAAATGTGGATTAGCAATCGAAGGATTTGCGTGCCAAATTTCTGGCCAGTACCAAGGGCTTGAAAGAAAATGTTCTGCGATTCCCCATAAGGTATCGCCTTCTACAACTCGGTACTCAGTCGGACCTTGCTCTTTAAAAGCGGATTCTTCGGCAATCAATACGCTGCAAGGAAAAGCTATTAATATCGTTGATAGCCATTTCAACATCCGTGTTTTCATAACGCTTTTTAAACCCTAATAATTGCAGAAATAGTCGCGGATTGAACTTTCTCAGTTTTAGCGTAGTTCAATTCTTATAGTGCCAACCAGGATTTTGTGTGCAGGGTTTGAGTACAATACACAGCATTCAATATTCTTCGTTTTAAGTACGATAGAATTCTCTAAAAATAATGGCTCAGAGCTACTGAGCCTATTGAATTTAAATTGAGGGCGTCATCACATGGCCATTCTTGAAGTGCTGCAATATCCAGATTCACGTTTAAGAACCAAAGCGAAGCCGGTTACTGAAGTGAACGATGCAATTCGTATATTAGTTAAAAATATGTTTGAAACGATGTACGCAGAAAAAGGTATTGGGTTAGCAGCGACACAAGTCAATCAACATATTCGACTTTTAATTACCAATGTTTCAGAAGACGGATCTAATCCAAGAGTGTTTATTAATCCTGAAATTATTGCGCAAGAGGGTATGCAATGGTGTACCGAAGGATGTCTATCTATTCCTGGCGAAACTGAAAAAGTTGCACGAAGTGAAAACATTACCGTTTCAGCATTAGATGAAAATGGCGACCGATTTGAATATCAGGCCACAGGGTTAGAGGCAGTGTGTATTCAACATGAAATGGATCATTTAGTTGGCAAATTATTTGTCGATTATTTGTCACCATTGAAACGCGCACGTGTTGAAAAGCGCATGGAAAAACAATTACGCCAAGTAAAAAGAGATTCTTAATTGTGAATGATTCCTCACCCTCAATTGTGTTTGCAGGTACGCCAGAATTCGCAGCGCATATTTTACAAAAATTAATAGATGAAAAATTTAATATAAAAGCGGTGATGACTCAACCAGATCGTCCAGCAGGTCGAGGTCAAAACACATTACCTTCTGCTGTTAAAAAAGTTGCTCTGACAAATGAGCTACCAATTTGGCAACCGCAATCTTTAAAAGAAAATGGTCAAGCTATCGAATTTCTTTGGAAAAATATCGATTTTTTTATTGTGGTTGCGTATGGATTATTAATTCCAAAACCTTGGTTAAACCAACCAAAATGCGCTCCGTTAAATGTACATGGTTCTTTATTGCCCAAATGGCGTGGTGCAGCTCCAGTTCAACACGCAATTTTATCGGGTGATGCAGTAACTGGCGTTAGCATAATGCAACTCGAAGAAAAATTAGATGCAGGTCCAGTGTATTTGCGTCGCGAAATCCCAATTGAATCAAACGATACTTCTGAAAGTGTATTAATCAAATTATCGCAATTAGGTGCAGAAGCATTAATTGATGTACTGCGTCATTGGTTGCAACCTGGTTATCAGCCTGAAATTCAAAATCATAGTTATGCAACCTATGCGAGCAAATTAAATAAATCTGACGGTTTGTTAAACTGGGAAATGTCAGCAAGCCAAATAGATCGTACAGTTCGCGCATTAGATCCTTGGCCAGGTGCGCGTATTAATTCTGATCTTGGTGAATTACGAATTTGGGGCAATGTGTCGAATTCAACATCCAAATCTATTGCAGTTGGAACCATACAAAAAGTATCGAACGACGGTATTGAAGTGCAAACGCAACAGGGAATATTTAATGTCAAAGAATTACAAATTCCCGGAAAAAAAC
>JAZKFP010000307.1:0-22149 GCA_040386355.1 Pseudomonadota bacterium
GTAATCGCTCCCGTTGGATTCAATGGGCGTTCTTTACTTGTTTCTCTGCCATGACTACTAACGCGTTGGCTGCCATTCCTCAAATTTCAACAGTTGAAGGTGTGGCCGTTGATAAGGGCGCAGAGTTCAAATATGCCATGTCACTTTCAAGCAGTGTTGGCAAAGTGAATTGGACTAAAGCCTATGGTCCAGAAGGCGTTAAGGTTGACGCTGTAACAGGTGCAGTAACTTGGAAAGTACCTTCTGCTATTCCAAGTGAAACAGTCTATGTTGGTGTCAAAGCGTCAAATGGTGATGGCTCTGATGTTGAATATTTCATGGTTCACGTGGGTGTTCCTAAAGTCGTAACGGTGGGCTCTGGCGGAAAATATTCTACATTACGTGCTGCCTACGCAAATGAAAGACAAGCGGGAACCACTATTGTGGTTAAGCCTGGTGAATACGGCGGAGACGATTTTCAAACCGGTTTTACTCAACGCGAATTTTCCGTTCCTGTAAATGGTAATACATCAGCCTACACAACTGTTATTGCACAAGATCCTGGAACCGTGACATTTACGAATAATGCAGAAATTATGATTTATGGTGGAGTTCAAGATGTCCATCACATAGCTTTTAAAGGGTTATTTGTTAAAGACGGACAAATTGGTACTGCGGGTAAAGATTGTACTGCATCTAATTGCAAGCCCCACCATGTAAAGTTTGAAGCGAATGGTGGTTCTGACGATAATAATGTTCCATTTTTCACAACCCAAAGCGACAAGATTTTATTTGAAAATAATTTCGCCTTTGGTGGCGGGCGCTCAAAGTTTTTAGCCTATAAAGCCACAAGTGCTGTTTTTAGAAGAAATGTCGCTCGTTATGACAAATCAGATAACGCAGTTAATGGCGAACCTAAAAATACTTTTATAATTTACAACTCACAGAATATTTTGCTGCAAAATAATATTGCAATTGATGGCGATCAATCACAATTCATCAGTGGTGGATATCGTACTGGTGAATTCGGTTGCGTCGGTACGGATGGCTCTAAAGGAAGTTTTAACCGCAACTTACAGTTAAACACGCATATCATTTTCACTAGCCTAACAGGCAGTTGCTTTGTCGATTTTAACGACACTGTGATTTGGGCGGCCCATCTTGAAAGAGAAGGTTTAATCCTAAGTCGCGGAGCGGGAAACTTTAACCGTTTAACCGTTGGTGATGCTTATTCAAAAGATGGAACACCGTATTTAGTGAATGGTTACGGTTCTACGATGCGTGGAGTTAAAAATTCACTATTTCATCAAATTAAACATGACTCATTATTTTATGGGTTAGAGAAAAGACTTGGTCTTTCATTAGGCGGCATAACATTTGATCGAACTGGTGTTAGCAACATTAACATTTCAAGTTTTACCGGAAAAATTGTTAATTGTTGCACTGACATTAATATGTCGACTGTTAGTAATTTAAATCCAATTTATAATTCTTCTTCAAATCCAAATGGTGGTCTTCGATACATTATTCGTCCAGAACCTAACTCGAATTTATCGGGTTTAGCATCGGATTCAGGAACCATCGGCGGTACCATTACAACGTTTGAAGGGTTCTCTGGGACTCTTGTAGGAGATACAGGTTCAACTGCAGAAACTGCTGCTCCTATGTGGCCGATGCCAATGGAAGAAATAATGCATAAAAGAATGGCTTCATATTCTCACACTGGCCCAACGTATTCTGGTCCATCTACAGCGCGCGTAATTTCTGGTCGTGGAAGTATTAATGGAGCTCGTGGTTTTGCAGCACCGAGTCAAACCTTAACGCATTATGTTTGGGGATTTTTAGGTCAATCCGTTCCTCCATTTGGTGTAACTGCAACGGGTGCAGAAGGTAAAGTGACCGTTCAATGGAACTCCCCAGCTCCAGAGGAACGTGGTCAAATCACCTCATATAAAGTTTACGACTACGATTCAAGAACGGACACGAAATCAAACCCTAGAACAGTGTCCGGATCTAATTTTTCACTTGATATTGCAGGCATCACCGCTGGAGTCGAAAAAGAGTTTGTTGTAACGGCAGTGCATAGGGCCACAGGAGAAAGTGGATTTTCTTATCCAGCAGTTACTGAGGCAATGGAAGGTGAAGGTTTAAAACCCGTTGCTAACACCATTTCAGTTAAGAAAATACCAGTTGATTGATTGTTAACTATTCACTAGTAGTGATAGCGAAAAATAGGGACATCGTATGTCCCTATTTTTTTATCTATACCGAGCGCACATGAATTTTGCCGCAAAATGCCGTTCGCAAGGCAGTAAATGTCTTGCGAGCGGCATTTACAGCATTGCTCATTCGCCTGCTCCCCCGATTACTCTTTAATCAAAGAGTAATCGGGTATAGGCTGTGCGGGATTATTTTGCATGCGCCTACAGGAAAACCCATCTGCATTTGGTATATAACTCTAAGCGATAAGATTTGATTTCTCTTTTTTTAATTACGCTGTAGACTCTTGCTCGCAAAATAGTCTTCCTGTTTATTACGCTATTGTAAATACAGACTATCTTTTGGAATGCTCTTGATTTTTATTTGATTAAAATGAATCGTTAACTAGCTGCTTTAAGCACGTCCTTACCTCGAGATTCTTGAATGAACTTTGTCACTCTACAATACGCGGTGTTTTTAACTTGTGTCGTGACATTGTACTGGCAATTAAATCGTCTCCAACAAAATCGCATGTTATTAGCTGTCAGCTGGTTTTTCTACGCCTGTTGGGATTGGCGATTTTTAGGTCTCATCATTTTAATTTGTTCAGTGGATTTTATTTGTGGGGCTAAGATTGCCGCTGCAGATAATAAAAGTCAAAAACGAAAGTGGTTGATAAGTGCAATTATTATTGATTTAGGAATTTTAGCCTACTTCAAATACATGAATTTCTTTATCGACAGTTTCGTAGATATTATGGCAGTAATAGGAGTGGAAACATCCCTTCCAATGCTAAGCATTATTTTACCTGCTGGTATTTCTTTTTTTACATTTCAAAGTCTAAGTTACTCGATCGATATTTATCGAGGAGAACTTAAACCAGAAAAATCCTTGTTAGATTTTTATGCATTCGTTGCCTTTTTCCCTCAATTAGTTGCTGGGCCTATTGTAAGAGCTCAGGAATTTTTATTTCAATTATCAGAAAAACGTACATTTAATTCAGCAGTATTTGAGCGTGGAATTGAACGTATTTTAATTGGTTTGGTTCAAAAAGCAGTAGTTGCTGATACGTTAGCTATTCAATGGGTTGAACCTGTTTTTTCAAATCCATCTGAATTTGGAAGTGCCTCCTTGTGGTTGGCGAGTGTTGCATATGCTGTTCAAATTTATTGCGACTTTGCGGGTTATACCAATATTGCAATTGGCTCTTCATTATTAATGGGCTTTTCATTACCTGAAAATTTTCATTATCCCTATTTAGCAAAAAACTTCTCTGATTTTTGGCGGCGTTGGCATATGACAATGAGTCGTTTTTTTCGGGATTATGTTTATATTCCATTGGGTGGAAATCGTGCCGGTCCAACACGTAGTCAATTCAATTTAGCTGCAACAACATTGGTAAGTGGTTTATGGCATGGAGCAAGTTGGAATTTTGTAGGCTGGGGTGCAGCACATGGCGCATTTTTGTGGATACAACGAATACTTCCAACACTTCCATCTCATCTATTAATAAGATGTATTAAACAAATTATTTTTTGGATATTAATTCTTTTAACCTGGATTATTTTTCGAAGCCAAGATTGGGATACAACGCAGGCGTACTATTACGGCTTATTGTTTTCTGAAGGTGTAAAACAGTTAGAGTTTTCTTGGTTTGCAAGCATTGCGTTATTTTTAGGTTGTGCAGATCATATTTGGGTATGGTGGAAAGGTGAAAGTTATTTGTCTCGTAAATCATTGCTTTGGCAACGTGCGTTATTCTGGTTTGGATTAATTATGATTGTGCTTTACATGAAACCGATTGAACCCAATGCATTTATTTATTTTCAATTTTAAAAAAAGCTTTATAGCGAGTTAATGGAAAACTATGTTTCTTCGATTTCCAATTATAATGCGGTGTCTTGTAATACTATTGGTCGTGGATGCGCTTGCTATAACTATTACTTTTTTTATTCCAGAACATTTCTTTTTAAAAGCCTATTTATCTGAGCGAGCAGAACAATCCATACAACGTTTTTTTAAAGAAGAATCTGCTGTATTGCCTGATGAATTATTAGGTTGGAAAACTAAACCCAATATTAATAAAGATTACTGGAAAATAGCTTCTGATGGCAGCCGCGATTCTGGTCAAACGGAATGGGAAAAAACAGAAGTTTCAAAACGTGTGTTGTTTTTGGGAAATTCTTTAATTAATGGCGGTGAAGGTGTTACTAACCGAGAAACAATTTCCGCCTCGCTCGAAGAAATAGCAAAAAAATCTAATCAGCCAATAGCCACGAAAAATTTCGCTACAATGGCGTATGGCTTAGATCAAAGTGTTTTGCAATATCGAGAACAGCTTCATTCAACTCAAGCACAGTGGATTGTGGTTGGTTTAAATGAAGATGTTAATTCAGCGTTGACAAATCAATTTCTACCTTTCCGAATTCCTGATGAAGACAGCTTGCCATTTTTAAAGCCACAATTTTATTTCGCAAATGCAAAATACGATTTAGCAGAAAATCCAGCGAATATAAGTCGATTAAAAACAGTGCTTCAAGATTCCAATCAAGCGAAAAATTTGTTGCAAAGTATTTCAGAGCAAGATGCATATTATTCGCGCTTTAAAAGCTTTTCTCATTTTAACTGGATGCCTTTATCACGAGGTATTTCAACTTTAGCTCGAAAAACTGAAACGTTGAAAAGTTACTTTTTCGAACAAGAAAAAAATTATGTATTAGCGCAATCTATTTTAAATCACATGAATGACCTTGCGCAGGAGCGTAATGCAAAGGTAATTTTTGTCTATTTACCCTCAAAACAAGGTTACGCACGATCTGGCGTTTGGAATTATTTGCCAGATTACTACGCGCAGCGTCTCGCGTGGTTGCAAAATTCTGGAGTAACTATACTAGATGGTCGAGAAATGCTTAAAAAATCAAACGGCAGTATTGAGCCGTCTGATTTATACATAGAAGATGCTTTGCATTTTACCGCAGAAGCCAATAAAAAATTCGCCGAAATATTATGGATGACAATCAAACAGTAAATTTTTAAATATAGAAAATGCAAAAATATTTTTATTTTATTAGGAAAAAGTATTAATTCTTTCAAGTATCCAAAATAGAAAACGCTGCAATAAATTGCTTCATTTGTAATTTAGTGCCAATCGTAACGCGAATTGCACCATCGATAACTGTTTTACCAGCCATGCTGCGCACAAGTATTCCACGATCTTGCAAACGTTTTTGTATCAACTCACAGTCTGATTTTGGCCATACCAAAATATAATTTGCAGCGCCACAAAACGTTTTACGATTTAATTTATTTAAAGCTTCAAGCGTAAATGCTTTAGAAACTTTAATATCTTCAACGTATTGTTTGACGTAATTCAAATCACTTAAAGCAGCCTCTGCTGCAATAATGGCAGGCGTAGATAGGTCGTATGGTCCCATAACTTTTCTAAGATGTTCTAGAATGCCGGACTGTGCAATCGCATATCCGACTCTAAAACCTGCTAATCCAAACGCTTTAGAAAATGAACGTAATACAATAACGTTTGGATATTGAATCATGTCAGGAACAATTGTTACTTGGGTAAAATCAACATAAATCTCGTCTACTACAAATAATATATTTGGAAATTTCCGAACCCATTGAATAATTTTTTCTGCCTCAACCAAGCTTCCGGTTGGATTATCTGGATTACAAATTGCAAAAATTTTCGGACCTTTCTTTAGCTCTGATTCGATATCGTCGAGGGGATAACTCAAATCTGGTAAATAAGGTACTTTAATAAATTGCATACCTTGTGCAGCGGCGCAAGGAAAGTAATATCCAAAGGTCGGATCAGCTGTAAGAAAACCTGCATCACGTTGTCCATATGCATCGAAAATAGCCTTAATGCCGGCATCTACACCATTTAATGGCAAAATTGAAAAAGATGAAACGCCCGTATATTCCGCTAATTTCTTAGTGAAACCACTGTAGGCAGGATAAGCCGCATAAATATGTGGCCCGATATTTTGAATCGCTTGCCGAACTTTAGGGCTTGGTCCCACTGTATTTTCATTAAAATCTAAACGTAATTTTCCAGTACGCCCTTCAAGTGGCGCGGAGTAAGCAGTCAAATTTTCAACGGTGTCACGAGGACGCATAGAATTTCACTTATTAGCAAGAATTAGAAAACGTCAGAATATTTTTAAAGTTATATTACGGATGTATAGCGAACGCAGATGAGATTTCCTAAAACACGTTTCAAATAATCTATCAGTACTAGGCAGCGTTCAACACGGGCGAATGATTATTCGCCCCTACAAATAATGGTCTCTTTTCTAAAAATACTTTAATCTCTAACGGTTATCGTAGGGGCGAATAATCATTCGCCGGCATGTGCTTTCCTACAGGACATAATTCATAGGATTCATCATGGAAAACTAATCAATGTTGAGTATATATTAGATTATTTTTGCAAAGAAAATTTAAATAAGAAAATTATTTAAAACCACTTGAGATATTCTTCGAAACCTTCCGCTGCAAGTTGTTCCTTTGGAATAAAGCGCATCGCTGCTGAATTCATACAATATCTTTTGCCGGTTGGTTCGGGGCCATCATCAAAAACATGGCCTAAATGTGAGTCAGCGATGCTGCTTCGAACTTCCGTGCGTGTACTCCAAAATAAACCTTTGTCCTCATGCAAACTGACAGCAGTAGGGTTGATTGGTTGAAAAAAACTTGGCCAGCCGGTGCCAGAATCGTATTTGTGAATCGACAAAAATAAGGGTTCCCCTGAAACTATGTCTACATATAATCCGGCTTCTTTGGAATCCCAATACGCATTTTTAAAAGGTGGTTCGGTACCTTCCTTTTGAGTAACACGGTGTTGTTCTGAGTTTAATTGTGCAACTGCCTTTTCTTTATCTTTACTATCAAAATTCATATAGGAATTCCTCGGCGCTTGAGAAGCGTTTGACGTTTCCAAAGTAATTTCAGATTCTGCTTGTACAGGAAGTGCCAAACTAAAACCAATCAAAGTAAGGACAGTGAAAAGAGAAGGTCGTTTCATAAAGACTCTATGGTGTTGTTGAATGTTATGTTGGATTCGATTCGTCACGCAAAGGACAACGATAGGATTCTTTTACCACGTCATCCTCTACTGAATCCAAATAAATATCAAATTTCCATAGTCGATGTAAATGTTTTAATACTTCATCGGTGCCATCGCGATTTAATGGACGACGATTATGCCGTACGTGACGCAAGGTTAGAGATCGATCACCACGAATATTAACATTATAAATTTGAATGTTGGGTTCATTCATTGATAAGTTGTATTGATTGGATAGTTTCTGCCGAATTTCTTTAAAGCCATCGTCATTATGAATAGCGGTGACTTTCATGTCTTTATTTTTATCGTCATCCATAATCGAAAATAATTTAAAGTCTCGCATTACTTTTGGTGATAAAAATTGCAGCACAAAACTTTCGTCTTTAAAGTTTTCCATCGCAAAATGTATGGTGTCTAACCAAGGAGAACCGGCGATATCAGGAAACCAACGTTTGTCTTCCTCGGTTGGATTTTCACAAATGCGACGAATATCTTGCATCATTGCAAAACCTAAGGCATAGGGATTAATACCCGAAAAATAAGGTTTATCAAATTCAGGTTGAAAAATAACGCCGGTGTGATATTGCAAGAATTCCAGCATAAAACCGTCATTCACAAGCTGGCGATTATAAAGTTCATTAATTAAGGTGTAATGCCAAAATGTTGCCCAACCTTCGTTCATTACTTGGGTTTGACGTTGTGGATAAAAATATTGCGCAATTTTACGCACGATACGTACAATTTCACGCTGCCAAGGTTCTAAAAGTGGCGCTCGTTTTTCAATAAAGTAGAGTAAGTTTTCCTGCGGTTCTGAAGGAAAACGTTCTTCAGTTAAATTAGTTTTCTTTTCTTCTAATTGCGGAATAGTACGCCACAAATCATTAATTTGTTTTTGCAAATATTCGGCGCGCTCACTTTGACGTTTCTTTTCTTCTTCTGCAGAAATAGGGTAAGGTCGTTTATACCGATCGACTCCATAATTCATAATGGAATGGCAAGAATCAATAATGGATTCAACTTTTTGTGTGCCGTATTTTTCTTCGCATTGCGCAATATAACTTTTTGCAAACATTAAATAATCAATTATCGAAGAAGCATCGGTCCACGTTTTAAATAGATAATTATTTTTAAAAAAAGAATTATGCCCATAACACGCATGCGCAATCACTAACGCTTGCATGGTCATGGTGTTTTCTTCCATAAGATACGCAATACAGGGATTTGAATTAATCACAATTTCGTACGCTAATCCCATTTGACCACGACGATAATCTTTTTCAACCGAAACAAATTTTTTGCCAAATGACCAATGATGATAACCGAGCGGCATCCCAACGGATGAATACGCATCCATCATTTGTTCTGCGGAAATAATTTCAATTTGATTAGGAAAAGTATCAAGACGAAATTCTTTCGCTATTTCTCCTAATATTTTATCGTATTTAGCAATCAGTTCAAATGTCCATTCTGAACCCACCGATAAAGGACCTTTCGGCATTTTTTTTGTACGATTTTTTGGTGCTTCAGACATCATATTTACAACCTTAGGCTAATGCTGTATTAGGCTAGTGCTTTACGTTGAAATAAATTACGGAATACAGAGAAAATTTCAGATGGATCTGAAATTTGTTGCATCACGAAAAAGTCACCAAATTGTTGCTGAATTAACTCGTATTCATGCCATAAGGCTTGATGACGGCGCGGATTAATTTCAACGTACGAGTAGTACTGAGACTTAGGTAGAATGTTATCGACGAGTATTTTACGACACAGTGGTGAATCATCATTCCAGTTATCACCATCGGATGCTTGAGCACCGTAAATATTCCATTCAGATGGTGAATAACGTTCCTGAATAATTTCATCCATCAATTTTAAAGCACTGGAAACAATTGTACCGCCAGTTTCACGAGAATAAAAAAATTCTTGTTCATCCACTTCTTTAGCACTGGTATGGTGACGAATAAAAACCACTTCAATTTTTTGATAATTGCGTTTTAGAAAAAGATATAACAGAATAAAAAAACGTTTCGCCATATCTTTCATAGCTTGGTTCATAGAGCCTGAAACATCCATTAAACAAAACATTACCGCTTTAGAAGTAGGTTGCGGTACTTTGATATGTAAATTGTATTTTAAATCCAGATCATCAATAAAAGGTACGCGTTTTATTTTACGTTGTAATATATCGATGCGTTCTCGTAAGAATTGCATACGCTCATGATCTTGCAGCACAGAATCTAATCGCTCTTGCTGTGTTAATTCTTCCAAAAATTGTTTGAGTTGAAATTTAATAGAAGCGGTTAATGCAATTCGACGTCCAGCAGCATGGCGCATAGAACGTACAATATTAATTTTCGATGGCGTACCTTGATTAACAATACCCGCACGCACGTATTTAAAATTATCAATGCCAGCAAGTTGACGTTTAATAAGATTAGGTAGCGCTAAATCTTCAAATAAAAATTCTAAAAATTCATCTTGAGTTATTTGAAAAACAAATTCATCCATTCCTTCGCCTTGATTGCTGGCTTGGGTACCGCCTTTACCTTGACCACTTGGAGGCCGTGCAATCGAGTCACCGGTAATATAATCATGATTACCAGGAAGAATAATATCGCGATGTCCACCTTGATCGTGATGGAAAACCCATTCATTAATATCTTTTTGCGGAATGGTGACTTGCTCACCCTTATCAAGATCCGTAATACTTCGTTTATTTACCGCTTCGGTAACCGCTTTTTTAATATGGTCTCGATACCGTTTTAGAAATCTTTGACGATTTACGGCACTTTTATTTTTACTGTTCAGTCGTCTATCGATCACATAACTCATACAACTCCTACCACCCTCCGCAGAAAGGTTTTCTAGGTTGTTGCAAAATTCGTTCGCATACTCAACTGTATGCTCCGCTGCCTCACTCACTTTGCGCCTACTAGAAAACCATTCTGCGTTCGGTATAACCCTTTAAAGAAATCCTTTTGCGACAATATATAAAAACTATTAAACATAGGCTTGATAGTAATATTTATTGTGATTTTCGAACTCGTAAATACCATTCCGATAATAAACGAACTTGTTTTTCGGTATAGCCTCTTTGGACCATACGATTCACAAAGTCTTCGTGTTTGCGACCGTCGTCTTTGGATGCTTTTGGATTAAATGAAATAACGGGTAATAAATCTTCCGTATTGGAAAACATTTTTTTCTCAATGACCGAGCGTAATTTTTCATAGCTCAGCCACGAAGGATTTTTGCCTTGATGGTTGGCGCGGGCACGTAATACAAAATTAACGACTTCGTTACGGAAATCTTTTGGATTACTAATGCCGGCAGGTTTTTCAATTTTTTCTAATTCATCGTTAAGTGATGAACGTGCAAAAATTTCACCGGTGTCAGGATCGCGGAATTCTTGATCTTGAATCCAAAAATCAGCGTAGGTGACATAGCGATCAAAAATATTTTGACCATATTCCGAATAGGATTCGAGATAGGCGGTTTGAATTTCCTTTCCAATAAATTCGACATAACGTGACGCTAACCATTCTTTAATAAATCGTAAATAACGATCACGGGTTTCAGCAGGGAATTGTTCTTGTTCAATTTGCATTTCTAAGACATGCAATAAATGCACAGGGTTGGCAGCGATTTCACTGTTATCGTAGTTGAATACTTTGGATAAAATTTTAAAAGCAAATCGTGTTGATAAGCCGTTCATGCCTTCATCGACACCCGCCATATCACGGTATTCTTGAATGGATTTTGCTTTAGGATCGGTATCTTTTAAATTCTCACCATCGTAAATACGCATTTTTGAATAAATGGTAGAATTTTCGGGTTCTTTTTGTCGAGATAATACGGAGAACTGCGCCAACATACGTAACGTATCCGGTGCACAATGCGCATCTTTTAATGACGAACTGCTTAATAATTTTTCGTAGATTTTTACTTCTTCCGTAACGCGTAAGCAATAAGGCACTTTCACAATGTAAATACGATCGATAAACGCTTCGTTATTTTTATTATTTTTAAATGTTTGCCATTCTGATTCGTTGGAATGCGCGAGCACCACACCTTCAAAAGGAATTGCACCTAAACCTTCTGTCCCGTTGTAATTTCCTTCTTGCGTTGCGGTTAATAATGGATGCAACACTTTAATCGGTGCTTTAAACATTTCGACAAATTCAAGTAATCCTTGATTTGCTTTACACAAACCACCAGAAAATGAATAACAATCTGGATCGTTTTGCGCAAATTCTTCCAGTTTACGGATGTCGACTTTACCAACCAATGCAGAAATATCTTGGTTGTTGTCATCACCAGGTTCGGTTTTTGACAGTGCAGTTTGATCGAGAATAGAAGGGAAAAGTTTTACCACGCGAAACTTACTAATATCGCCGCCAAATTCATGCAAACGTTTTACTGCCCAGGGTGACATAATCGTTTTTACATAACGTCGATGAATACCAAATTCTTCTTCTAAAATTCCTGCGTCTTCTTCAGGATCAAATAAACCTAAAGGCGATTCATTAACAGGTGAACCTTTAATCGCATAAAAAGGAATTTTTTCAATAAGATGTTTTAGTTTTTCTGCAAGCGAAGATTTACCACCGCCAACAGGACCTAATAAATACAAAATTTGTTTTTTCTCTTCCAAGCCTTGAGCGGAATGTTTGAAGTACGAAACAATTTGTTCAATTGCTTCTTCCATTCCATAAAATTCGTTAAATGCGGGATAACGTTTAATTATTTTGTTAGAAAAAATACGGCTTAGTCGAGGATCTTTTGACGTATCAACTACTGTCGGTTCACCGATTGCTTCAAGCATTCTTTCAGCAGCCGATGCGTAGGTTTTAGGATTTTCTTTGCAGAGTTCAAGATATTCTTGAATGCTGTACTCTTCTTTCTGCGTGACCGCATAGCGATTTTGATAATGCTGAAAAATACTCATGGTGTTATTCCTCTGTTAAGTCGCTTGCATATTACCTTCCCAAAATAATTTCCTAGTTGTTGAGACGCTTATTCGCCTACTCACGTACTTTTTAATACGCTCCGCGGGCTTATAATCATCTCGCCTACAGAAAAAGCATTTTGTGTTTGGTAATTATCAATTCTGTTCTGCGAAAATTTTTTACTCGTTGAGTAGTTATTCACAATCAATTGTTGCTTGCTAAAACAGCGGCGTCATTGGTACTTCTCATAACGCATCTTGTTGATTTTGTAACTTTATCTTTTCCTCACTATAGCGTGTAATTAGCTTATTTGTTTAATCTTCATAATGATTTTTTTATGTTTTATGTGAGGCCAAAAAAACACGTTTGAACGTTGTCTATTTATTTTGGCTATTGTTCATTCTGGCTGTGCCAGTACTGAAAACCGTTGTAAATCATCCAAACGAATTGCGGTCAAACTATTTCCCCACACACATCCTGTATCACTTGCGATGATCGAATCGTCATCGGTTTTACCTTGCAACGCCGCCCAATGTCCAAAGATAATTTTTGTGCTTGAAGGCCATTGCAGCGGATAACGAAACCAAGGTGCAAAATTACTAGGTAAGGTGTGCTCACTCTCTTTATGAGTAAAGTTTAAAGTTCCATGAATATCGATAAGACGCATGCGGGTGAAATAGTTGACTATACAGCGAAAACGTTCAATGCCTTGTAGATCATCAGACCATTGCGCTGGCGTGTTACCAAATATTTCTAATAAATAGTCACGCAAGTGCACGGATGAAGCGATTAAATACTGATGAGCTTCTGATGCATAGTGTTGAGCCTGATTCAATGACCAGATGTGTGGAATGCCAGCGTGAGATAACCAAATGGAAGTATTCGGTTCATTCCATAACAAGGGTTGTTGACGTAACCAATTCAGCCACATCTCACATTCTGGTGCATGTAAAATTTCGGTCAGTGTGTCGCCCCGACGTTCTGACATTTCGCTATAAAAACATCGTAAAAGATGAATGTCGTGGTTACCTAATACTGGCTGAATAATCGAACGATGTTTATAAACATAATCCATAACCGCCGCTGAATCTGGTCCGCGATTTACTAAATCACCTGCGAGTAATAAACGATCGTATTTTGAATTAAATTTAATTTTTTGAAGGAGACGAAGAAATGGTTCGAAACAGCCTTGGATATCTCCAATTGTGTATGTCGTCATGTGTTATCAGCCCCATAATGATTTTCCAGCAAAATGCCGTTCGCAAGACATTTAGTTGAGGTGCTTACTCTCCTTGAACCTTTTTAATGAAAAAGGTTCAGCATACTTTTGAGTATGCTCCGGGGGCTTATTTCACAGCGCGTGCAACGTGGTTCGTAAGACGTTGCACTAGAAAACCATTCTGATGCCGGTAATTAATTTCTACAAAATGGTTTTCCATTTGTTTTTTTATACATTTTTAATGTGAAACAAACGCCGTACGTTTTACGAGATAATTTGCAAGTTCAATATAGTCTTCGACGGAAAGTGCTTCGGCGCGAATCATTGAATCAAAGCCTAGATGTTGCCATTCTTCCAACGTAAACCAATTTTTTAAATTAGAAATAACTTTTTTGCGCCGCTGCTGAAATGCATCACGCGTAATATTATGCAAGTGAGCGCGTAGTTCCTGAGAAAAGTTATTCGCTTTAAAATGCAAATGCACAACAGCGGACATGACTTTTGGTGGAGGATTAAAAGCGTTAGCTGGGACATCAAATAGCGCATGTATATCCGCTTCTGCTTGGAACAAAACACTTAAGCGTCCATAGGCTTTGGTTTGTGGCACCGCACATAAACGATCGACCACTTCTTTTTGCAGCATAAATAATAGGTTTTGAATATGCGTTTGATTATCTAAAAGATGAAATAAAAGCGGCGTTGAAATGTTGTAGGGTAAATTACCAACAATCGTTAATGATGTTTGAAGTGATTCACCAAGCGCATTAAAATCAAACTTTAACGCATCCGCTTGAATCACTTGCACGTTTGAAGAATCAAAATTTGCCTGTAGTTTTGGTACCAAATCACGATCAATTTCGACTAACGTCATTGGTACGTTTAAACCAATTAATTCGCGTGTCAATGCGCCTAAACCTGGCCCGATTTCTACTACATGTTTTGGGAGTAATTCTTGAATATGACCAACGATAGAATGAATTACCATACCGTCATGCAGAAAGTGCTGCCCAAATCGTTTGCGCGGGATATGACTACTCATGACTGTATACCAAATATCAAACGCAGAATGCTTTTCCAGGTGCAATGCGAACGGCATTGCACGCAAAGAGAACCAAGCAGCGGAGCATACTGAAAAGCATGCAAAACCTTTTTAATGAAAAAGGTTTTGGCAGAGTGAAATTTGCAATAACCTGGAAAGCCATTCTGAAGAAGGTATTTCATACATGTGCTCGCGAAGCACGATGCATCACCATCCGTTGCGCTTGAGAAATTGCAGCTTCCAAACTTCCTAAATGAATTTCACCATGGCCTGCACGATCTAATGCGGTACCGTGATCAACCGACGTTCGAATAATTGGCAATCCCAACGTAATATTAATTGCGTTACCCCAGCCCACTTGTTTTAACGCAGTTAATCCTTGATCGTGGTACATGCATAACAACGCATCTGCTTTGCCGCGACCAATTGGCGTAAATAAAGAATCAGCAGGAATTGGTCCAATAAGATTCATATTTTCTTTTTGTAGACGTTGAATAACAGGTTGAATCACATCGATTTCTTCACGACCTAACAAACCTTGTTCGCCGGCGTGTGGATTTAATCCGGAAATACGAATTTCAGGATTGGTAATGCCAAAATCCGTTTGTAGGGCGCGATGTAAAATTCGAATATGTTCTTCTAAAGTTTCTTGCGTAATTGCATCTGCTACTTCACGTAATGGTAAATGCGTTGTCACCAGAGCGACGCGTAAATCACCACTTGCTAACATCATGACCACGTCGGGAACATTACATCGTTCCGCGAGAAATTCAGTATGTCCGGTAAACTCAATCCCAAGTTGCGCAATCACAGATTTTTGAACGGCCGTAGTAATCATTGCCGAATATCTACCTTCTAAACAGCCATCCACTGCGCGTTTTAGCATTTCTATAACGTACGGTGAATTCGCAACATCCAATTGTCCGTTTTTAACAGGAGCACGCAATTTAATCGGATCAATATAAAGTGTGCCGGCAGGCGTTTTGGGATCGTATTTATCACTCCATTCCAAAAGCTGCAACGGTAAATTACGTTGCTTTGCGCGTGCGAATAATAAATCTGGATCTGCTAATACACAGAGCGGAAAATCTTGATGCTGTTGAGCAAATAACACACATTCGTCAGCGCCGATACCTGCGGGTTCGCCAGCAGTTATTACCATAGGAACCCATTGCCAATCTTTCAATTTAAATTTTGATTTCAATATAGGCACCACGTTTTAATTCTAATAACCAAGACTCACGTTCTTCAGCAAATTTTTGTTCACGTAAACGCTCTTCCGCGGCTTGGCGACGTAATTCATGCGAACGATCTTCAGTACGGCGCGTAATTACTTCTAACACATGCCAACCAAACTCCGATTCAAAAGGGTCTGATAAACCGCCGACTGGTGTTTTTTTCATAGTGCGCTCAAATACAGGGACAGTCATGCCTGGCATAACCCAGCCTAAATCTCCACCTTTGCGCGCACTAATTGGATCATCCGAATAAATATTTGCTAACGTTGAAAAATCCGCACCTTTTTTTAGTTTTCGATGGATATCATAAATTAAGGTTTTGCTTTCTTCATTCGAGCGAATTTCATTCGACTTAATTAAAATATGTTGTACCTGAGTTTCAGTAACGAGATTTTTTTCGATTCCTCGAACTTTCATCAGCTGCACGATATGGAAACCACTGTCTGCACGAATTGGTTTAGCAACTTCGCCAACTTTTAATAGCAGTGCTTGCTCTGCAAACACGCTGGGTAATTCTTCAGCGCGACGCCACCCGATATCACCACCTCGCTCTGCGGTTTTAGTACTGGAAAATGTTTTTGCTAATTCAGCAAATTGCTCAGGATTTTTTTGTAATTGTTGATAAATATCTTCAGCTTGTTTTTCCAAAGCTTGCCAATCTGCGTCTTTAGCCTCTTCTGGAATCGCCAATAAAATATGTGAAACTTGGAATTCACCTTGCGTAGTGCCCGATTCAATCGCGGCACTTAACGATTGATCGACTTCTTGCGGCGTAATTTGAATACGTTCTTGCAAGGCCCGTTTTTGCAATCGAGCAAATAACATTTCATTGCGAATTTGCTCGCGGACTAAATTGTAAGAAGTGCCAGATTTTTCTAACTGCGAACGCCATTGCGATAAATTTAAACCTTGGCGTTCGCTTACACTTTCTAAAGTTTGGGTTAATTCAGTATCATCAATAGTAAGACCAGCACGTTGTGCCATTTGCAGTTGTAATTGTTCCAAAATAAGTTGATCTAAAATTGATTTGCGTAATTCAGATTGCGGAGGTAATTCACCACCTTGTCGTTTTTGAAGCCATTGTTTTCTGATAAAGTTAACGCGTGTATCAAGTTCTGATAATAAAACTACGTCATCGTTCACGATCGCTGCGACGCGGTCTAATATTTGCGGTTCGTTAGCCTGTGCAGGAATCCACGTTGCTGTTAATAAACAACAAACAACAACCCAATAATTTTTTTTCATAAATTAGTTTCCATCACGCATTGGTCTGCGGTTGTATTTTGATTTGTTTGGGGGTGTGTTGACGTTTTGGCATTCGAGATAAAAAAGATTCAAAAGGATGGAACACCAGGCAAAAAGCAACAAAAAAACGGAATGTATTTGTCAATCCATGAGTATTTTTTTTTGCTTTTTAACACAGTGAGCCGCCTTTTGAGGCATTTTTGGCCGAATTGATGAAACATCAACACACCCTAAGTTATTTAAATTATCTACCTAATGCGTAACGACGATCTAACGAAGATTCATAACCCCATAATGATTCGGCCAATAAATCTCGTAAACCACCGCCAATGACACCTAAATTTTTCAATTGAAATTCAAGCCAAATACCATTTTCTTGATCGATTTCGTCATTAATTGAAGAGCTTAATCGTTGCTGATATGCGAAAGTAGCTTGCCAACAACAGGTGTCATAGGTACCACCAACAATTTGTTCCAGCACACGTTCATTTTCTAAGTCGTAATTGACTTTGATAAACGTTGTCCATCGATCTTTCAGCGGTTTCACCCATCCGACGGTTGCTTGTTTAATAGGTTCAAGTGCTAGTGGTACATCTTCTTCGCGAAATCGATAACCAATACTTGCAGATTCACCTTCACTATCAAACCAGCGAATACTGACCGCAGAAGATGCAAGTTCAGCTTCCTCTGGTTTCCATGTGGAAAGTAAACGCACCATTAATTCGTCGTACGGTAAATAATCTAACTCAGCAACCCAAGGAGAACGTTTTGCTGCAGATGCCACCGGTGAAATCGATTGATCTTCTAGCGCGACTTCATATTCTTCAAAAAAATACGATTGAGCCCATCGCATTGCTAACCATTCATTTGCAGAATCGGGACTATACCAGCGATGCGTCCAACCTATGGTAGCTTTTTCAACATCGCCAACGCGATCTCCGCCGATAAATCGGTTTGCACGAAACAGTTGTAAATAATCAACGGTTAATTCGCTAGTATCAAAATTTGGAATATCGCTTTGATCGCGATTGGGTGTATAGGCTAAAAAAATACGCGGTTCAAATGTGGTGAGACCACCGTCTTTACTGTATCGATCAAAAAATAATGCAGAATCCCAAGTTAATGTTGGAATTGCATATCGTGCTTCCGATTCGATTTCAGTCGGCGTAATAATTCCAGTGGTATCAAATTCTGGAAATTGATAATACGCGGTTTGCAGTTGTAACTTCGGATTTGAATAACCCCAAGAATTTTCCTGCAAAACACTTACATCACCAGACCAGGTGACACGATGTGCTTGTTGGTACAGATCCGTTTTGGGCTGGTAGAAATAAACGTAATTCGTTTGTTGAGACAACGAAACGGGTAAATTTGAAAATGGCGAACCATATGTACCCCAGCCAATTTCGGGTAATCGTCGATACGGTTCATCCACTTCAGCAATCGATTCATCAATTGTTTGATAGCGTTCCAATAAAAAATTCAATTGATGTTGGGTCGAATAATATTTTGCAAAAAATCGACGCGGCAAATGACTGTCAGAATTTTCATTTAATGAATCGCCAAAATCATCAAAATATTCACTATCCGAGACTACATTATAATCAACCGATGCGTCCGCATTTGCCCAAGCCGCGCTTTGTTGCCAGTCCAATAAATAGCGATTTTGATCCTCAAACGCCGAATCTTTTTCAATAAAATTCGACGTAACAATGCCGTTACTACGGCCAGTTAAAAAACGATATTCGGATTCAACGAGAACGCCGTGTCCACCAACATAACGTGGACTGATTGTCAGGTCTTGATCCTGTGCAATATTCCAATAAAACGGAATACTTAAATCAGGTTGTGACAAATTAATTTTTGGAAGTAAAAATCCTGTTTTGCGCCGATCGTCCAACGGAAAACTAAAGTAGGGCGTATACAATAGTGGAACGTCTGCCACACGAACTGTCATGTTGCGCATGGTTCCCCAACCCGATTCCCAATCTAAATTGACGCGCTCACCATCCAATCGCCAGGCTTCATTTGCGATCGGACATGCCGTAACACTGCCTTTTTCAATGATCAAACCTTCGTCTGCATTAACTTCAATGTTTTCCGCATCACCACGTAAACCATTTTTGTGAATAACGTAGTGGGCGTTTTTGAGACGTGCAGTTTTTGTTACAGCATTGAGTTCAGCGCTGGGTGCACGTACGACAGCGCCTGGAACACGAATCCGTACATTACCCATTACAGAAGACGTTTTGTTTTTCGAATCTAGTTTTATACTGTCAGCGTTAATTGCAAAATCTTCTTGTTGCAAAAAAATATTACCGCGTAATTCTGCACCTTTACCAAATTCAAATAAATATTCGTCGGCGGTACCGTACATTCCATCGCCACCAAAATTTTGGCGCTCATCTGCATTGATGATGTCATCTTTAATGTTAGATTTTTGTTCAGCGTAAAATCCGTCGCAATGACAAAACGCAGGTTTATCACTGCACAGCTTTTCATTATCTTTGATGGGTACCCAATCAATCCATTCATTAGAATTCGCAGATTCGGCAAAAACATTAGTGCTTAACACAAAAAAAATCAGACTAAAAAATCCAATTGAAAATGGCAGGTGCATACGCAACGTCTTTGACGTAGAGCGCACTGAAATAGAACCCAAGCAATGTAATACCAAAGATATCAAGGTAATAAATTCTTTTGTGCAGAAGTTAGTGAATTTAGGATGGCTGAGTATACTGATTCTTCAATTAAGTTGTAAGAAAATGGATGTACGGAGCAGAAGCGCATGAGTTTAGAAAATCAACGTCAGCAGTGGTTAAATAATGTGCTCCAACATCAAAAGCACAGTGTAATTCCGCTTGCGGGCGATGCAAGTTTTCGACGTTACTCGCGCGTGCATTTGGAAACGACACATTTTATTTTAATGGATGCGCCACCTACGCAAGAAAATACCGCAATGTTTTTGTTGGTTGCAGAGTATTTGCATCAACATCATGTGCGTGTACCAAAAATTATTGCGCAAGAGCCAACGCAAGGTTGGGTTTTGCTGGAGGATTTTGGTGATGATTTATTATCTACAGTTTTAAATGCGAATTCGGTAGAGGTCTGGTATCAACGCGCATTACGTACATTAGGTGTTATTCAACGCGTACCGCCCACGCAAGCAATTCCATTGTATTCCGAACAGTTACTCAATAATGAAATGGAATTATGTCCGCAATGGTTTTTTGATCAATTGCTGCAACGGCCACTCAACACATCCGAATTAAAGATTTGGCAACAGCAACGAGATCTATTAACGCAGATGGCGTTACAACAACCGCAAGTTTTTGTGCATCGCGATTATCACAGCCGAAATTTATTAGTATTGCCGGACAATGATTTAGGTGTAATTGATTTTCAAGACGCAGTTTATGGCGCAGTTACTTATGATGTCGTTTCTATTTTAAAAGATTGTTATGTGCGTTGGCCGGTACACCAGGTGCAAGAGTGGGCCATATCGTATTATTCGGAAATATTGATTCCGTTCCTAAAAGAAAAAAATCAATCCATTCCCTCGCAAGCAACCTTTTTAAAATGGTTTGATTGGATGGGAATTCAACGTCATCTCAAAGTGTTAGGAATTTTTGCGCGCTTATATTTGCGGGATAAAAAGTCTGGATATTTAGCGGATTTACCGCGGGTTGCTGAATACACGTTAGAAGCTTGCCGACGTTATCCAGAGCTTAAGCCGTTATTGAATATGTTAGAGCATCGCATTATGAACGAAGATCAAAACGGTTATTCATTGCAGCAAGCTTTGCATAAAATTACTCAACCATCTAAGTAAAGAGGCTCGATGTCTTCGATTATTTCACATGCGATGATATTTGCCGCAGGTCTTGGTTCGCGTATGCGACCGCTTACCGATCACACGCCCAAGCCTTTATTAAAAGCAGGTGGTCGTTGTTTAATCGATTATCATGTTGATCGGTTTTTAGATTTGGGTATTAACAATATCGTGATTAATGTGAGTCATTTGGGTAAGCAAGTTATCCAACATATCAAGTCAAATTATTCAAACCATCCGACTATTCATTTTTCTATTGAAGAAATACCACAAGAAACTGCAGGCGGTTTGCGTTTGGCTTATGATCGAGGCCTATTTGGTAATTCAAGTGAAAACACAGTATTGGTTATCAATGCAGATATTTGGATCGATGGTGATTTCATACCCTTAATTACGTATTACAAACAGCTGCCTGTTAATTCTGTATTATTAGCCATGGTTGCAAATCCAATACAGCATCCAAAAGGCGATTTTTGTTTGGCGTCGGATGGAACACTACACACTGTACCATTGGAAGATGCTGTGTCGACTGGTACGCTGACGTTTTCTGGAATTGGGTTTTATCCATTATCCTTTATTCAAGAAATCACACCGGGTATTTCACCTTTATCCAAATGGTTACGCGGTGGCATGCAAAAAAAACAAGTTTATGGTTATGAATGGCAGTACGCGTGGTCGGATATTGGAACTCCAGAACGATTAAACGAATTAGATACTCAGCTTTCAAAAAAATAATTATATACCCGTAACGTTTGAGTTTTAGGTTAAGTGCAACGGTGAAGCGTAAAGATTTTTTTCAATCGCAAGACGCTTTGACGCAGCGTAGCCATAGCTTTACGCAAGGAAAAGCAACGCAGCGAGTGGAAAAAAAGATCACGATGAACGCCTAAACTCAAACGTTACGGGTATATTAATCTTAATTAAGCAGTGAAAAAAATTATGCAGCCAACTTATCGAATTGCTCCGTCTATTTTATCCGCAGATTTTGCACGCTTAGGTGAAGAAGTTAATTCAGTGCTAGAAGCGGGCGCTGATATTATTCACTTTGATGTAATGGATAATCATTACGTACCCAATTTAACCGTTGGTCCAATGGTGTGTCAGGCATTACGAAAAGCCGGAATTAAAGCGCCAATTGATGTGCATCTTATGGTAAAACCCGTTGATCCACTCATTGAAATGTTTATTCAAGCCGGTGCGTCGATGATTTCTTTTCATCCAGAGGCCTCTGAGCATGTTGATCGTTCAATTGAAATTATTCGCAGCGCAGGTTGTGAAGCAGGATTAGTATTAAATCCAGCAACGCCATTAAATGTTTTAGATTATTGTCTGCATAAATTAGATTTTATATTAATGATGT
>JAZKFP010000308.1:0-3067 GCA_040386355.1 Pseudomonadota bacterium
AACCAAGTTTTGCTCGACAGGATTCATAAAAATTATGTTCTTTCGGATGAATTAACACTAATTTATGCGGCTTTTTTGTAACGTATAACACATCTCCAAAAGCCAATTGAATACTGGCTTGTCCATCACAACTTAAATGTGGCAAAACTTGAGGAGCGCCAGAAGTAAGAACAACTTTAATTTCACTGTTACCAGCAACAACAATAGGTCGATTGCTTAAGGTATGTGGGAACATTGGCACTAAGGCTATGGCATCTAGTGTAGGATGCATCATTGGACCACCTGCCGATAAAGAATATGCCGTTGAACCCGTTGGGGTTGCGACAATTAAACCATCAGACTTTTGGCTGTAAACGAAATCACCTTCAATAAACAAATCAAATTCAATCATTTGAACTGCTTTGCCCGGATGAATTACTACATCATTTAGCGCTTCACCAGTGGCAACGGGCACACCATTTCTTTCGACAACGGCATCTAATAAGAACCTTTTTTCAACACGATACTCACCATTAAAAATAGCTTCAAATTGACTGGAAAAAATTTCTGGCATTATGTCAGTGAGAAAGCCTAATCGACCGCGGTTAACTCCTAATATTGGAGTGCCTGATTTTGCAAACGCACGTGCCGCGCCTAATAAGCAACCGTCACCACCTACTACGATAACTAAATCACAGCTTTCACCCATCGTGCGGAGTTGACTAAATTGCAAACCGATAATATTAAAGCCTGTGTCGCGAATTGGTTCTTGCAAAGCAGAATCGAGTACAACTTGAATATGATGTTTTTCCAGCCATGCCAGAATATCAAGAATGGTTTTTGTAACTATTTCAGAAGTAATACGCCCCATCAACCCAACAATTTTAAAGGTGTCTGCCACATAAACCTCATTAGAAGACATTAAAGATTAACGAGATGATACAGGAGAACTGAAGCGCAACAAATATATACCAAACACACATGAGTTTTCCCGCAAAGTGCCGTTCGCCAGGCAGTAAATGTCTTGCAAACGGCATTTACAGCATCGGCCATTTACCTGCTCACGTACTCAACTGTACGCTCCGCGGACTTATTTCGTATGCGCCTACAAGAAAATTCATATGCATTCGGTATAACACTAATTATTTAACTAACGTGTTTTATGCAATGTACAACGGTCTGAATGAGAGTGAATGTATTCTTTGGGAAGATGAACCCGTTCGACTGTTTGGCCACAGCGTGAACCATCTACACGAACAGCATTGCAACTTGGTTTATTATAATGTCCTAACCATTCTTGATAATGCTTTTCAGAAACATCGCATTTTTTAGCAGCGTAGGCAGTAGGATTATCCAAATAATCCATAATATCGTTCCAACTAATACTCATGTGCCCAGCACCAGCTTGAAACGCAACTAAATTTAATCCGGATTGTTGCAACTTTTCAAACATACCATCCACACCGTCAACTGCTAAACGACGTTTATCTTTGCGTAATAACGTAAGTTCTTCACGTAAGCTGCGGATAACCGCATCTTGTTTAATCATATCGCGTGTTTGATCGGCAATAACCTGATGAAAAATTGAAGTACGTTGCTTTAATTTTTTTGCATAGTCTTCTTCATAAACTTTTTTAATTCCATCCATTTCATTTTTTTCGATCAATGAATCAGATTTTACTCGTTCATTTACATAGGACATCAATGATTTAAATTGCTGATCCCGTACATCAGATTGTTCCTTAAATACTCTGTTTTCAGATTCCAATTTAACAAGATGCTCTCGCAATGAACTTACTTGCTTACGTAATAATTCGGCATCAGCGTTATCGGGAGCAATTCCAGACGCTGGATTTGCAGAACCTTTATTCTCTGGAATTATTAGATTATTTTCTTCTACCGGTTTAAACGTTGGAGCAGACTGTTCAATAACAAGCCTTTGACATAGCGGATTGCTGACAATAATTTGTTGAATTAATTGAACGATATTATTCGAAGGATTCCATAGGAAATTTGAAATTTTCGAATCTTTAAAATTAGATTGATAAACACAGCGCACCGAAAACTGAAAATCGACAGTGGCATTTAATACTAAATCTTGTAAGGGTAGATTCCAGGATGTATCGGGGTAACCATCCGCATCAAAATGAATCGAGAAAAAAATAATAGCATCAATGATAGGGCCAGCCTTGACCACAACATAGGCACAGTTGATTTTTTTTTGCGCAAACTGACCCAATCCAGCAACACCATCCAACACAGCCTCAAACTCTGTGTAAACCATTTGCCGAACGAGGGTTTCTGCCTCAAAAAAAAGTACGAGATCTACCGACTCTGATATCTCTTTTCTATTCATAAACCACAATAGTGCTAGGTGTGCGACCGCCACAACGCATTAGGTAAATTCTTGGAGTAATGACGGCCTGCTTTCCAATGAAATTATTCAATTTAGTGTAGCTAATGGGGAGTAAAACGCTGGGGTTTTGGAGGAATGAATTGAGGAAGGTAAATGGCTTTTTGATGGCAAAAAAATATGAATATTATAATTCTCCAACACTTAGTCTGATTTATTTTGAAATTATATGAACGGGTTGTGAATAATTTACACTTAGAAACTTTGCTGGTTTATCGTATTGCGTAACCATCATTTTAATCTGTAGGAGCGAAACATTTTTTGCCTCTACAGCAAGAATCTTTATTTTGAATAATAAAAAATTATCTCCTCGTTACAATGTATTTGTATTAAAAATTTAATTTATTGTATTTGTATTAAAAATTTAATTTATTATTTTATAAAGAAGCCAACAGTCACCTTTTATCAATCAATTTAACTACCAAACTAATTTCTCTTAGAATAGTTTTAAACCGAGATAATAATATCTGCTCAGTAATTTCACGGTTTTCTAATGTTGATTTTTTATCAACTTAAGGTTTCAAATGTGCGTTACCAAAAAATATTTTTCATAGAAATTTTCGAATAGAATTAAAAATATATATTTAGAAATTAATGCAGGAGAACAAAATAAGAAAAAAAGTTGGCGGAGCGGACGGGGCTCGAACCCGCGACCCCCGGCGTGACAGGCCGGTA
>JAZKFP010000309.1:0-4141 GCA_040386355.1 Pseudomonadota bacterium
AATACGCCGGCTGGTAATCAAACTCACTTTTATAATCAAAATTACGTACATTGTGCACTGTCACCAAATCATCTTTGATGGTCGCATAAGCCAGTTTCTCAACATCCTGCTGCCATGCACGATCATTTGAGGGTTGAATGCGCAACCACCATAGAACAATGCAAGTAAACAAAATGCCAAAAAGCATCAACATTCGCCAGCGCCAGCGTGGTATACCTAATGCGACGATAGTGAATAAACCACTTAAACCAAAACCTATTGCCAATAAGATTTGTAGCTGAGAGACATGCGAATCACCATAATAAAGTGCTAAAACACCCAAAGTAGCAACGGCTAAAATGGCTGCTACCATTAATATTTTTTTAATAATTTTGTACATATATCTATTTTTAAGAACGATATTTAAATCGTATTACTCCACAAATATTATGGATAATTCTGTGATTTGTAGTGAATAAAGAAGATAAGTAATCGCTTTAAAAGACTTTATTTAAAACAGTATAAATAGCAATCAATAATTAATTGACAAAAAAATGATTAAAAAATGAGATTAAGTGTAAAGCCTGCAATTGATTACGAATATTTGCCTTAAGCATCTGTAGAATATAAATTTCAGTAAATATTAATATTTAAATTCCCATAAACTATGTGCAGCAATTTTCAACCAATTAAATTCACCCGATTTGAATGGGTCAATGAACACTTCGGTATTGACCTTCCTAATGAGGAATGGCGTGATGATGCATATCCATCTTATCCTGCTCCATTTATCTATAAAGTTGATGGTGAAACAAAATGTGAACTAGCAAATTTTGGTTTAATACCTCACTGGGCAATCAACTTAAAAAACTATGGAAATAGTAAATACAATGCCAGATCTGAAACCGTTGCCGAGTTAAAAACCTATAAATCCGCCTGGAAGGATTGCCGTTTTGGGTTAGTGCTAATGGAAAGCTTCTATGAACCAAACTTCGAAGTAACAGGTATCATAGACAAATCCATACGGTACCGTATTAAAAGAACTGATTCTGCACCGCAGGCAGCTGCATGCATATATGAGAGGGTGATTGATCGGGCAACCGGCGAAATCATTTTCACATTTTCAATGCTGACTGTTAATGCGACAAATCATCCAATTATGAAGCATTTCCACAGACTTGAAGATGAAAAGCGATCAATCGTAATTTTGCAGGAATCTGATTATCAAAACTGGCTGGATGCAGATCATGAAAAAGCTAGAGAATTATTGCAATTGGCGCCAGACAATTATTTAGAATCTGAAGCAGCTCCGAAAATTCTATTAAGGAAAAACCCAGAACTGTTCTAGAAATGTTGAACTGAAATATCTATCTAATAACTACTTAGCGTTATCAATGACTAATGTCCACTCATCTGATAGATCGCCTGTTTTACCATGTTGAGTAGATATATGGGCTTCACAATTAGTTTTGGTATCAAAAGTTTCACTGCAGGTCTTACATTGAAAAGGTGACGGGCCGCCATTTACACAGACAGCATGACCCCACTCAGGATGATGACGATCGACATGGTAGTGGCATTCAGCTTCAGACCAAAAAGTATCATAATCAACCCTGCAAACATATATAGACATATACACTCCATGAAACAAAAATTATGGTTATCAATCTATTTGCTCATAATAAGCATTGATAAAAGTTGATGCAAGGTCTGTTGGTGACATAGGTATTTCCAAAAACAATTTAGACAACATTATAAAAATTTACCCAAGAATTATGTATAAGAAATTCTCAAATTTTAATGACCAGTAAACTTCATTTTAACGTTTACGTTATTGAGTTATCAAAGGACGTTCTTTTTGAAGGCAAATTCAAGAAATGTAATCCCAATTATCAATCGGGTAAGCCTTGCGTTTATGTCGGCATGACTGGTTTGAATCCTAATATACGCTTTTATAAACATAAAGCTGGCATTCAGTCGAATCGATATGTAAAACAATATGGGCTGAAATTACTTCCAGATCTGTATGAAGGTTTTAATCCCCTAAGTTATGATGATGCAATTGTATTAGAAATTGAAATTGGTATTGATTTGCGAAGTGCAGGCTTTGGTGTTTGGCAAGCTTAAGCAATCTTATTAGGCTCAAAAGAGACTTATTGTAAAAATAAATCATGTGGCTGTTTTATCTGATAATTTTGACCAATAATCGGCAATTCATTCCAATCTCCAATGTAATTAGGGCTTTTGAAGTCTCGCCTCATTGCCCAGGATTTATTCATTCCTTCAGAGGCCAATTTAAGTGTCCCTCTCCCATACTTACGATTGACCTCATCCAGCGTGGACATTAATTTGCTTTCTTTGACATCTTCATCAGAATAGCTAAATAAATCGCGTTGCTGACCGCCTTCAGGCACCAAATCCATTAGCATTACACCTGCTTTCAAATAGTAAACGCCAGGCACATAAATCTTTTTCAACAACCATAAAGCTGCATTGGTAATTTTGATTGAGCAATTAGTAGGAGATGGCAGTTTGATTTGTAAAGCAGGATCACAGTAGTCCGCCTGATCGTATGGGCTGTTTTGGATAAATATATACACGGTTTGAGTAAATAGTTTTTTACTGCGCATGCGTTGCGCCGCGTTACTCGCATGAAAAGTAATCGCCTCTGCCAAAACGGGTAGGTTATCAATCCGAATACCAAAAGAACGAGATGACATCACTTGTTTGGCTTCTGGTTGTTCTTCGTCAAACTCTAGCCATGATTCACCATTTAATTCTTTGACAGTTCGTTCTAAAACCACACCAAAACGATCACGAATGCGCTTTGGGTTAGCGTTCTTTAATCTCAATACATTATCAACGCCTAGTTTGTTCAAATGCTCAGTGTGTCTACTACCTACACCCCAAACTTTCGATACTGGTAAAGATTTCATCAGGTCATCGAGGTCACTTTTAGACATGGTTGTCATATCGCAAACACCATTGAAGCGAGCCTGTCTTTTAGCACAATCATTAGCGAGTTTGGCCAGTGTTTTTGTATGACCAAAGCCCACACGCACTGGTAATCTGGTCCATTTTAAAACGGTATTTTTAATCACATGGCCATACTCATTAAAATTAACGTTCATACCAGTCATATCCAAAAAACACTCATCGATCGAATACACTTCTAAACGAGGAGCAAACTGCTTTAGCGTTTCAACAAACTTACCCGACATATGACCGTAATACTCATAGTGCGAAGCAAAATGCGTCACACCTAATTTCTTCGCTTGTGCCATCACTTCAAACCAAGGTCGGCACATCCAAATTTCAAGTATCGCTTTAGCCTCATCGTTCTGAGCAATAATGCAGCCATTATTATTGGAGAGCACCACAACAGGTGTGCCCCACAAGTCCGGCCTTTCGATTACCTCGCAAGACGCATACATCGACTTTACGTCCACATGACCAAATTTCCTAGTATTTAGATTTAAATACATAAGCCGAAATGATGCCAATAATGTGCCAGTCACCTACATTTTTTAACAAGATAATAGGTGGATAATTTTTTAATTTATTCTCTGAATGCAGTTCAATATGCTGTTTGTATTCATAAAACGTTTTGGCGATTTTTTGCCGATCTACCACTGCGTAAACCCAGCAACCATTTTTAGGATCAAGTGAGTTATCTATGACCAAAATACAATTTGGCATCATGCCAATATCCACCATTGAATCATCCTGATGATGCAAGCGCCTCAGCGATGTTGCGGGTGGGTTAGGCTTTAGATAAAGATCTAAGTTTAGATCATTTAATAGATAGTCCTGCGCAGGCGATGGAAATTGACTCATCATAACAATAGTTTCTAATAATTCATTCTTAACAGTGAGTTAACTCAGTAATTGATGCAATATGCCTTGCAAAAATAATAATAGTGGAAGATAATCAACACCCAAACAAACGTTTGTTTGGGGTCATTATATCCATATTAAAAAGTGAATGTCTAGAGGAATTGATGAACGAAGATCAAGAAAAATTAGGTAAATTGCAGGACTATTATGCGAAATATAAAGCCCTGCCTAGCTATAGCTACATGAGTGAAAAATTTAACTTTGGCTCGAAAGAATCTATTTTTAGATTAATTGCAAAGTTAAAAAAGGAACTGTTTTTGGATGT
>JAZKFP010000310.1:0-11279 GCA_040386355.1 Pseudomonadota bacterium
ATGTGCATTGGGTAATTGGTCGCTTTCATCATCCAGAATGGTTTGAAAAAATTATTCAGAAATATGAAATTAATACAGTGATTCATGCGGGACTGTTTCAAAATCCGGAGCTTGCCGAAGAAAATGTGCTAGCAGCAATTGAAGGTAATTTTGAAACCACACGCTGTTTATCTGAAACAGCCAAACAACAAAAAATAAAAACTTTTTTATTAATTTCTTCGTATCAAGCAGTACGTCCATCAGAAGTATATGGCGCAACATTGCGCATGAGTGAACTTTGGATTCAGTCACTCGCAAAATCCGATTCAACAACAACTTTCGCCGTGGTACGTAGTCCACGTTTAATTTCCGCGAGCGATGCAATTATTGCAAATCGAACTGCCGATTGTATTTTTCATCGAAGTTTAAAGTTATCAATTAATAATAAGAAATATTGTTATGTGAGTAAGAATACTTTTTGTCACATGGTAATTCATTCACTGTTGCAAGCCGCATCTGGAGATCTTTTATTAATTGATCCAAGTGCAATTATTGCAATTCAAGATCTTGAAACCTTAATTGCAAATCATCTGGGTTATTCGATTGATTATTCCGATGGGCAAATAAATGATAATCGTTTAAACGAAGCTTTACTGGATGAAGATGTAGAAACAGATAATGTCATGAGTACAAATCAAGCTGGTTTGTTACGTACCCAAGAATTTACTTTATCGATGCGACGTATGCAGGAATGGGTAGATCAATTGGTTATCGCTTGTACTACGGCAAATTTACCAGAAGTCCGTAAAATTTTAGAAGCTGGACACTTAGGTTATGGAACACAATCTGAATGGACCGATCCATTGTGGGAAGTTCAGGAGAGTTCGAACGTAGTTCCCATCCATCGCAAACGCCATTGAATTCTGTACCTGCCGCATAATGTGTTGCTTACTCATTCGCCTGCTCACGTACTTTTGAGTACGCTGCGCGGGCTTATTTCGCAAGCGCCTACGGAAAATTCATTCTGCGTTGGTATATTAGAATCTAATAACGTTAGGAAAAGCATTATACGTTCGTTGATACCATGAAGAAAAATGAAAAAATTATTCTGTAATTGTATGAAGATCAAAATCCTTATTTTAAGTTTGCTCTTGGTATTCTGTAGGGGCGAATAATTATTCGCCCGCAACGACGACGCTTAGAAAACTATCCCGTGTTGAAATATAAAATCTAAAATCTAGTAAAACTATCTTAGTCCCCATTTCCAGTTGACCTTTTAAAGCATCGTCGCCACTATACCGGTTTTGCATTTGATCGATGTATTGGAATGAGACATGGTATTAGAAGCTTCAAATCCCGATAGTAAAACCCTTGATTATCAGATGTATATGCACGCTGCTAAGATCACTGGCCGCATTGCAGATCAAAAAGTTTTTGAAGAGGGCTATGCAGAAGGGCAGTTTCAATTTTCCAACGATCGATCTTTAATGCATGATTTAATTGTCATGCATAACATGCGTTTGCAAAAAATTGGTGAGGAGTGGCTTGCTTCTACTTCTGCAGATTTTGCGTATGCGGAAAACCCAATGCGAGCGGTATGTTTGTTGGTAGTGAAATTAACTGCGTAATGTTTTCAAGCGAGAAACCTTTAGAAAAGTTAACGACTACTTAGTAAAAAAGTAACCGGTCCATCGTTTGTCAAAGAAACTTGCATGTCCGCGCCGAAAACCCCGCATTCAACTTTAATGTTCGGTTGTTGTAATGCTTTGATAAAAAATCGATAAAGCGTTTCGGCGATGAGAGGTGCAGCGGCGGTTTGAAATCCAGGACGTAAACCTTTTTTCGTATCCGCAGCCAATGTGAATTGTGATACGACTAAAATGCTTTTATTTGACTGCTGAATATTAAGATTCATTTTGCCTAAATCATCGGCAAAAATTCGATAATGCAAAATTCTATCCGCTAAATGTTGTGCGTCCAACTCAGTATCTTCTTTTTCAACGCCTAGAAAAATCAATAATCCATTTTCAATGTGAGCAACACATTGATTTTTTACTTCAACATGCGCGTTTGAAACGCGTTGCAATAATGCTTTCATAACTCACTCTAATTAATTGGAACTTTTTAGTTGGGTCCAGGCGATACACCAACTGTCTAATTCAAGATGAGATGGTAATGCGCGCGCCGCTTCAAGCAGCGTACTGCCTGTTGTCATAACGTCATCGATAATAGCGACTCGAGTATAATTCGCCAATACATTTGGTTTTGTCGCAAGCAAGCTTTTATGAACATTGGTAAGACGTTGTTTAGCCGACAAATCACTTTGCAAAGCAGTAGGTTTTATTTTTATTATTACGTTGGTTAAAACCGGTATTTTAAATAGCTTCCCTAATCGTGCTGCTAACCACAAAGGCGCATGAAAACCTAATTCACGTAAACGTTGCGGATGTTTAGGAATGGGAATCAAAGCTTGAGGGAAACGCTCATGTGCATAACAGGTGATAATCTGTTCCATCATTTGTTCAATAAACCAGTGTCCCATTTGAATATTTGCTTGGTATTTAAATTGATGAACCCATGCTTGGCATTCGTCACGATATTGCAACGGAATAATCCAATTTTGATAAATGTTGGTTAATGTAATGGGAAAAGGTGGATCGATAAATCGATAGGTGTTATGCATCGCTTGGCAATGCATACATAATTTTGAGAAATAAAGGGGTAATAAATTTTGGACGTTAGCAGAAGTGTGCCGAGGAAAATGCGCACATAATAAACAGGATTTTTGAATCCAGCGCAGCCAATGTGAAGAAATTGATATTGAAGAAGTCATAAAGATGGTCCGACCTATTAAAGTTAAACCATCTTTAAAATACCAATTATAAAAAATCAGTTTTTATTATTGAAACTGTGATGAGATTAATAATCTTGAGCAACAGTTTTAACTTTCGATTTTAGAAATTGCGGAATCGCAAGCGCTGCTTGATGAATTTCCGCATTGTAATATTGCGTGGTTTCGCTGATGTCTTCACTGTCTGTATCACGGAATAAACGGACATCTAATCCTTTACCTGCCAGCGTCACACTCCACCATCCAGACGGATAAACCGGTTGAGGAAAACTCAACGGTTGAATCGTATCAAACCCAACATCTTTTAATACGTTTAATAAATCACCCATCCAGCTGTCCGCATGTAAGAAGGGTGATTCGGATTGCTGAACCAACACACCGGTTGGACTTAAAATGCGATAGCACTCACTTAGAAATTCTGGACCAAATAAAGCTTCTGCAAAACCAACCGGATCGGTTGAATCAATAATCACAACATCAATTGATTCGTCTGCTTGATTTTGAACCCACTCGACACCGTCTTTAAAAACTAACTGTGCGCGTGGATCATTGTTGCTTTCACATAATTCGGGAAAATATTTCTCTGCCAATCGAGTTACGCGCTCATCAATATCGCATTGAACTGCTTCCGTGACAGACGGATGTTTTAAAACTTCTCGTAATGTACCGCAATCGCCACCGCCAATGATTAACACTTTTTTTGGATGTGGGTGCGACAACAAAGCAGGATGACTGATCATCTCGTGATACAAAAAATTATCGCGTTGCGTTAGCATGATGCAGTCGTCGATTACCATTAGGTTGCCGAAGGTTTTGGTTTGGTAAATTTCAAGCTTTTGATAAGGGCTTTGTTCTTCATGCAGCTTGGCTTCAAGCGCTAATCCAAATTTAATTCCGGTTTTTTCATTGGCTTCTTCAAACCATTTAGATGTAGTCATGTTGATTTATACCTTAAGTTTTTTATGCAAAAGCTGCGCGGTAATTGAAAATAATCGGTTCTAACTTTAGCCGGTATGCTAGCATGATTTTTCTTATTTTTTTATCCGTACCAAATGCATATGAGTTTTCCCGGTTGTTGCATACTCAGTCGCCTGCTCACATATTTTTAATATGCTGCGCGGGCTCTGCCATGTGCGCCTACGGGAAAACCAATCTGCATTCGCCTATGGGTAATCGTATTGATCATTCATTAGGGTGGATTAAGAGTGCCGCTGAACGACGCATACAATATTCAATTTTGGGGTGATGGCTATTTTCAGATTTCATCAAATGGTGAGTTGTGTGTCGTTGGTGAAGCAACGCATTCTGATGAAAAACGTTTTACCGGACGCATGCCGCTGCTCGCACAAAAACTTGAAGAGCAAGGTTTACGTTGGCCAGTTCTAGTACGTTTTCATCATATCTTGCGAGATCGCGTTCATTCTTTAAGCAATGCATTTAATAAAGTTATGCTTGCGCAAAATTATCAAGCACCGTATTTCAATGTCTATCCAATTAAAGTGAATCAGCAGCGTCGAGTCGTTGAAGAAATAGTCGGTTGTCATAATCCTGAACAAGGAATGCGCGTTGGATTAGAAGCTGGCAGTAAAGCCGAATTATTTGCGGTACTTGCTTCGGCTCCACGTCATGACAGCGTCATTATTTGCAACGGCTACAAAGATCGAGAATATTTGCGCATGGCGCTGTGGGGGCGGAAATTAGGCTTAAATATCTTTATCGTTATTGAAAAAGATAATGAATTGCGTTGGGTATTGGAAGAAGCTGAAGCACTTAATGTAAAACCACAGCTTGGTATTCGCGTACGTTTAAATACGTTGGGCGCCGGTAAATGGCAAAACACTGGTGGTGAAAAATCCAAATTTGGATTATCACCTCAACAAATGCTGCGATCGATTAAACGTTTACGTGAACACAATAGTTTAGATCAGCTGCAATTACTGCATTTTCATATGGGTTCGCAAATTTCAAATGCCGAAGACATCCAACGTTGTATGGCAGAAGCGACGCAATATTTTGTTGAATTATCGAAACTAGGTGTGCCGCTTAAGTGGATCGATGTTGGTGGCGGTTTAGGAATTGATTATGAAGGTACGCGTTCCAGACAATTTTGTTCCATTAATTACAGCTTAGAAGAATACGCGCATCATATTGTGCACAGCATTAAAAGCGCCTGTGATCAAGCAAATTTATCGTATCCAAATATAGTGACCGAAGCGGGTAGAGCATTAACGGCGCATCATGCGGTTTTATTAGCACCTGTTATGGAAATTGAACGTCCACCAGTTTTAGAATTAAATCAAAAAACCGATAGCGCGCACTCACATGCAGCTATCCAAGATTTACTAACCATTCAAGAGCAATTAAAATCTGCGCCGGATTCGCGCAACTTAGTTGAAATTTATCACCGCGTGACGTATTTACGCGAACAACTGTGCCAACAGTTTTCTCAAGGATTAGTACGACTTGAAGATTTTGCACAAGGTGAACAGCTTTATTACACCTGCTGTGTATCGATGCATAAATGGTTGAGTCCGATAATTCGGGCGCATCAAGTTTTACATAATGATTTAAATGAAAAATTAGCTGAAAAACTATTTATTAATTTTTCTGTATTTCAATCGATGCCAGATGTGTGGGGAATTAATCAAATCTTTCCTATTGTTCCATTAAAAGGTTTGCACGAACCCTTAACTCGGCGTGGAACAATTCAAGATATAACCTGTGATTCTGACGGTCGAATTGACGAATACGTTGACGGAATGGGAATTGAAAGCAGTTTACCGATTCCCGAAAATTTCGCAGAACACGATCTGCTCGGTTTCTTTTTAGTCGGTGCTTATCAAGAAATCTTGGGTGATTTGCATAATTTGTTTGGTGATACCGATTCAATTGATGTGCAATTAATTGGCGAAGATCAATTTGAATTACAAGGTATGTTGCAAGGCGACACCGTTGATTCTGTATTGGATTATGTAAATTACGATACTGATATTTTAATGCAAGAATTGCAGTCACGATTTGATGCGGCGCATTTATCCGCTGAAGAAGCTTCTCAAGGCATGCATGAATTTAATCAAGCGTTGATGGGATATACATTTTTAGAAGAGACGAGGTCATAATTGCTTTTTAAACCACGCCAAGCATTAGCACTTGAACCTTGGGTTCGTAGCATCTTAACTGCCGCAATTTATGATTTAGCGCAAGAAACGCCAGTGACGAACGCGCCTAATTTATCGCGTCGTATGGCGCGACCTGTAGTATTTAAACGCGAAGATTTACAGCCGATTTTTTCATTTAAAATTCGTGGTGCTTATAATCGTATGCTGCAACTTTCACCAGAGCAACGCTTAGCAGGCGTGATTGCGGCTTCAGCTGGTAATCATGCGCAAGGTGTTGCAATTGCTGCGCATCATTTAAATATTTCTTCTGTTGTGATCATGCCAAAAACGACGCCTACAATTAAAGTGGACGCTGTTAGGCGATGGGGAAGTCAAGTTGAATTAATTGGTGATACTTTCGATCAAGCTGCAGAATATGCATTGAATTTATCTAATGAGAAAAAATTAGAATTTATTCATCCGTACGACGATGCGCATGTCATTGCAGGTCAAGGTACAGTCGGTATGGAAATTATCCGTCAATGCGCGCAACCGCCTGCTGCTATTTTTTTGCCGGTTGGCGGTGGTGGATTACTTGCGGGTGTAGCAGCCTATGTTAAATACGTTCGTCCCGATGTAAAAATAATTGGTGTTGAACCTGAAGAAGCGGCTTCGCTCCAAGAAGCATTAATTGCAGATGAACGTATTATTTTAAAAAAATTAGGAATATTTGTAGATGGTGCAGCAGTACGCCAAATTGGTAAATTACCGTTTGAAATTGCACGCCATTGGGTAGATGAAGTAATCACGGTTTCAAACGATGAAATTTGTGCGGCAATTAAAGATATTTTTGAAGACACACGTTGTATTGCAGAACCTGCTGGAGCGCTCAGTGTTGCTGGATTAAAAAAATACGTAAAAAATAATCCACAATCCACAGAAGAAATACATTCAACAACCCAAGCTCCTTTGCTTGCAGTAGTCAGCGGCGCCAATATGAATTTTGATCGGCTGCGTTATATTTCAGAACGTACTGAATTAGGCGAAGGTCGTGAAGCAATTGTTGCCGTCAGCATTCCAGAAAAACCCGGAAGTTTTAGAGCATTTTGTCGGGCGCTTGGAAAACGTAATATTACTGAATTCAATTATCGATATTCGGATGAAAAAGAAGCGCATGTGTATGTCGGTATTCAAATGTCGAAGCGTATTATCGATTTACCAGAAATTTTAAAAACGCTTGCAATAGATTATGCGGTTGTTGATTTAACCGATAATGAAATAGCTAAATTACACATTCGACATTTAGTAGGCGGACGCGCTGCACAATTAACTAATGAACGTGTATTTCGTTTTGAATTTCCAGAACGACCTGGCGCATTAATGGATTTTCTCGAAGCCTTAGGTGAGCAATGGAGTATTACTTTATTTCACTACCGAAATCATGGTGCAGCCTATGGCCGGGTTTTTGTAGGTTTTTCAATTCCAAATTCTGAACAAAAAGATGTAAACCAGCATTTTGATAAATTAGGATTTGAATATTGGGAAGAAACAAGTAATCCAGCGTATCAATTATTTGTTCGTTGAAAAGCCATTGTTGATGAGATGTGAATTAAGCAGAATAATTTGCGAATTGACAACAAAAAATATTTGTAAAAATTGTTGTTTTGAGCTGTTACAGATTTAAAGTCCACTACACTTTTATCAATTAGCCTCTATATTTAATTTAGTCTTTTCCGAGGTCCCCAAAATGAAGCGCAAACCCGATATTCTTGTATGGCTCACCTTAATGTTTTCGCTAGGTGTTTTTGTAAGCGGCTATACAATGGGTGAAGCGACGCCAGAGGAAGTAGCCCAAAATCAAGGCATCATCATCCGTTAATTGATACCGGCGTATAATTATTTTACAGGTTGTTGCGTCCTTCATTCACCCTGCTCACATATTTTGCAATATGCTCCGCGGGCTTCACTCAGAACGCGCCTACTGCAAAACCATTCTACGCTCGGTCATTCGTGTAGTGAAAAAAACTTAAAAGAAGAGCTGATTTGTATTAAAAGTTCTGATTAAGCAGAGAAATTTTTTTTAAACGGGCCGTAGGTGTTAAGGTCTGTAATTATTAAATCCATCGGTACATCCCACGCTTGAACTTCTAATTTTTCTACTTGTTGCCAATCGTAGCCAATGCCAATTAGGGTGCAGGGTTTTTTATTTGATTTTTCATTTAAGCAGAAAGCAAACGTTTTGTCGTAAAATCCGCCGCCCATTCCTAAACGCAGGCCTTCTTTGGTAAATGCTACTAAGGGTGCGCAAACTATGTCCAATGCTTGTGCGAAGACGGTTACGGCGTTTTCAGTAGGTTCGTTAATGCCAAATCGATTTTTAATTAATGAAGTGGATTCGTCACATAGACGAAATGTTAATGTTTGATCTTCAGTGATGACTGGCAAGTAGAAATTGGATGAAGTTCGTGAGAGCAGAGGACGTAGGTCCACTTCACCAAACACTGGCCAATAAATACCAATATGTCGAGCTTGTTGAAAACTGGAGAGTTGGATTAATTTTTTTATGATGGCTTGCGATGAGGATTGAATTGTCTGTTCAGATAAACTTAATCGTTTTGAGCGTAGTGCTTTTCGTAAAATATTTATATGTGTGAGATCGTGCATTGAACTGCCTTAATTAAAGCGCCCTCCAAAATAACCGTAGCCAGCTGAAGTCCTCGAACCCGTAAGTTCAAGGTGGGCAGTCTCTGTTTAATCGTAGGCTTTCCACTTCAAGGTGGACTTGCACATGACTAAAGCGAGAAACCTCCCGGTTTCTAGAGTATCGGCTCAGGGACATGGCTGACCGGCGATTACCTTAGAGGGACAGTTTTGAGTATATACCTGACTTCCAATATTATTCCAGATTGTTGTTTGCCTTCATGGTCTCTAAGTTAATTTCATCAGTAAAGCTTGATTTCATTTATTGGGCGTATTAAAAATATATAAGCGGGCGAAAAATGTTTCGCCCTTACAGCAAAAGAGTGCTTTTCAAGCACTCATGCGTTTGAAATGGAGAATGAACGGCCTTTTTAAATCTTCACGGATTCCCCAAGCAGTTAAGTCGGTTGTGTAGAGGCAAAACATCTTTCGCCCTCAAAAAGATATGCCTCTTCCGCGTTAAATCTAAAAAAGTTTTATGAAAAACCACTGCATGAGTTATCTCCAAGTCCTGCTGTAGTAAAACTCGATTTAAATAATAGAAAAAATTAACTAAGAAAAATTAAATGAAAAATTTATTTTTTAAAGTCGTGTGATTATTTGCCGTCTGATATCAATTTGAGTTCATTGTTGTTGTCTTTGTAAAAAGATAGGATTCCACCTTGCAGAATATACAGTCTTATGCATCTGGATGGATCCAAATAAAAATAAAAAGGAAGTACATACATTAAAAAAATAGGAATAAATCTTCTTATTAATAAAAGATTTATTCACCCTATCTAGAGTTTGATTTTTCAAGGTAATTATTATGACCACTTTTTCAGGTCCAGTGTGCCACTCTCGCAATTCTTCCAATGATATATCTTGGCCAAATCCTTCTGAATCTAGTTCTTTACAAAAATTATCTAATATTGATGCTCTATCTAATCCAAAAATTAATACAAAAATTATCGCTTCAAAAAACATGCGAGCTGCGAAATCAAATTCTAAGCGTTGGACTTTACGGCTAACAGATAAAGAAACAGAAGCCTATAAAAAATATAAAGCAGAAAAATCCATTCATTGTTCTCCTCAAACCTCCCGTAGCACTTCTTCCGGTAAAAAAACCGTTCCACCAACACCTGAAATACTACCAGATGAAAGTGGAAATGAAATCATGCCTTATTTGCAGTTAGTACCATTGCATCTAAATATTCCCTTACTTGATACAGAAAAAACGTTTGATGAAAATGAAATAGGTGTTGATGGCTTTACAAAAAGTAAAGATTTTTCTATGGAAAATACTTTTGAGACCGAAAGCTCTGATTCAGAAGCTTTTGGTTTACATGAAAACGAAATTAAAAATCTGCCACTGCATAATTTGCGCTCTGATAAAAATCAAACCCTTTCCTTAACAGAACAATACAAAATAAATCCGCAGTTTCGATATCGAACAGCAGAAAAGTTAGCAATTAATTTACACCATCTGTATCAAAACTATCGAAAGAAAAATCTAAAGGTTTACTTAATGGCACGTCCATTAAGTAAGGGTACTATTTGGAAAAAAATGCGATCCAGTTTTACCGGCGGTAAACCAGCTCACGTCGCTTTAATTGCTTCATTTGGACCCGGTAGATCCGTAACAGCAATATTGACGGGTCAAGAAAATTCCTTAAAAAAACTTGCGATTTCTAATCGGGGTTCAGACGTTGCTCAAAGAGATTCAGCATTTTGGACAAGCGCGAAATATTTTACAGATCAAGAAATTAAAACGTTGCGAGATAATATTGGGAGTGAATTAATTTGCCCAAAGACAGGCTCAATTATTAAACGATTATCTAACGCTTTAACGGCTGACCAATTAGGATTGATGTATGAAGAATTTAAAAGTGTTGATTCCTTTAGAGGCAAACAAAACACTAGACAAAATTATGCTAATGGATTTACTGAAACTCTTAAGTTCATGGGACCCAAAGGCTTGTTAAGCGGAATAACCATTGTTCAACCCTTTGCACATTCTATTACTGAGAGTCAGTTAATAGGATTTATTTTTGGAGTAATTACCAGCTTCGTATCGGTTAGTTCGCCAAAATTTGGAGCTAATTTTCTAATAGGCTTGGCTTTATTTTATAGAGAAGAACCTAATTTTTCACTAGGATATTATTTAGGGTACACGTTAGGTTTGGCTCTAGCACTAAAAGCGGGATTGTCTGCTAAGGGTACTAATTGTCAAACTTTAGTGAGTACCGCTCTTATTGACTATCAAGAAATTGCGAAAGAACAAGATTTGCCGTTACTAATTGAAAAAGATTTTATGCGGCCAAAGGATGTTATTGATTTAGGGTGGAAATATCCTATTCCAGAAACAGCCAATAATAACCAACCATTATCCTAAACTGTGATGCACTTCGTGACGCTAGTGTCTTATATCGCTAGTCTTACCAACACAGGATGGAAAGTTAGCTAAGCATTATGCCTTTTCATCATCGAAAAATATGAACAGAACGCATTTTAGATTTTGTCCAGGTTTAATCTCTTCTTGGTCCAAGTTTAAAAAATAATTATATTTTTATCTCAAACCGATTTCGGTACAGCCTATGGAGGCTTCCTATGCAAAGTAATCGCTCCCGTTGGATTCAATGGGCGTTCTTTACTTGTTTCTCTGCCATGAC
>JAZKFP010000311.1:0-22316 GCA_040386355.1 Pseudomonadota bacterium
TTTCAGCATATCCACCATTTTTACGGTATTAACATCAAATTCTTGCGCTTGCATATTAAAACTCCAAGTGTATGGGTTGGGCCTCCACAAACCCCAATACCGAACTCAATAAAGAGCACCCCGATATCAGTTAAGAATGTATCTGTGTAGAACAAATACAGACTGAAAGGTTTATGTGTGTGTTATATACCTGCCTCAAAATGGCTTTTCATTTTGTTGTCTCGCTCTTCGTCTGCTCACATACTTTTGAGTATACTCCGCGGTCTCATCACTCGACGCCTCATGCAAAATCATTGTGAATTTGGTATGGAATTAGTCAAAATCACTGATGTGAACTTGACCATTAAGTAAGTGCGCTTTTGTTTGCACAAACTGGCCGACGTTTATACCATACCGTCGTGTTGGCAACAATCGAGTCTTTTCAGAATCGTTCATCAAAGACATAATTTCTCTATTTTGAATCTTTCAATTCCCTTAAGCCTATAATTTTTTTATTTCTTGATTTAAAAGGTATATCGCATTGAGTTCATTAATTAAAACCGCTGAAGACATTGAATACATGCGTGAGTCAGGTCGTTTAGCAGCGGAAGTACTTGAAATGATTGGGTCTTATGTCAAGCCCGGCGTTTCAACCGCACAACTTGATCGAATATGTCACGACTATATCGTGAATGTTCAACAGGCAATTCCTGCTCCGTTAAATTATCGCGGTTTTCCAAAATCGATTTGCACTTCGATTAATCATGTTGTGTGCCATGGCATTCCCTCAGAAAAACAAAAATTAAAAAAAGGTGATGTCATTAATATTGACGTGACGGTTATTAAAAATGGTTTTCATGGTGATACTAGTAAAATGTTTTTTGTTGAGGAAGTTAGTCCTCAAGCAAAGCGATTAACCATTACCGCACAAGAATGTATGTATCGTGGAATTCGATTGGTAAAACCCGGTGCTCGTTTGGGAGATATTGGTAATGCCATCCAACGTTATGCGGAGGAGAATCATTTTTCTGTAGTGCGTGATTATTGCGGTCATGGAATCGGTCGAGGCTTTCATGAAGAACCTCAGGTTTTACATTATGGTTCACCAGGTACACGCATGGCCTTGGAAGAAGGTATGTGTTTCACCATTGAGCCTATGATTAATCTAGGTGATTACCAAACTCGTTTGATGTCCGATGGTTGGACAGTATTGACAAAAGATCGAAAATTATCAGCGCAGTGGGAACATACGATTTTAGTAACCGCAACCGGTTATGAAGTTTTGACGTTAAGAAAAGAAGAACAAGGCTTCATCTAAGTAGAGTTTTACAAAACGCGCTTTGTATTTATTTACAAGCTATTTTAATTAGGGAGTTAGCATGTTGTTAAATATTGAAGGATTACCAGCTTCTACTCCTACTATGGCCGAACTTGCTGAATGGTTAAATCGCGGCCAACAAAAAACTTTTCAAGCATTCGAAGGCGGCGCAAGTCTCAACGATTTATTAAAATTTCGCAGTACATCGGTTGATATTTTATTACGGTATTTGTGGCAGCGCGCAGGTGTTGAAAATTTACCTGTGGATTTAATTGCAGTAGGTGGTTTTGGTCGTCAAGAATTATATCCCGCGTCTGATATCGATTTATTAATTTTAATTGCTTCCAGCACCTCTTTGGATACGCCTGCTCATACTTACACACCAGAAGAATTACAAAAAGCAATTGAAATTTTTGTACAAAATTCTTGGGATTTAGGTCTTAAGGTTGGCCATAGCGTTCGTACATTAAAAGAATGCCAGGATCTTGCTAAAGACGATATTACGATTGCAACGAATTTAGCAGAATGTCGGTTAATTGTTGGCTCTGAAACACGTTTTAATCAATTACAACAATGTGTCCAAGATGAAAGCTTGTGGACACACGGTGCATTTCTGGAAGCTAAAATCACTGAGCAACGAATTCGTCATGCCAAAAATAATAATACTGAATATAACTTAGAGCCGAACGTAAAAGCTGCACCCGGTGGCTTACGCGATATTCACACGTTGATTTGGATTTGTGGAAAAATTTATAAATGTCGTTCTATTCAGGATCTTTTAACGTTGCATTTAATTGATCAAACAGAATATGACGCGCTCTATCAAAGTCAAAGTTTGATTGGGCGAGTTCGGTTTGCATTACACATGATCACGCAACGTGATGAAAACCGCTTGTTATTCGATTATCAAAAAAGCATTGCAGCAGCACTTGGGTTTAGTGGTGATCATCCAAATGAAACTGTTGAACGATTAATGAAAAGTTATTATCGCGCAGCGTTAAATATCGCTGAGATTAACCATGTGCTATTGCAACAAATTCAAGAAGAGTTACAACCACCCAATATTGTACTTGCACCCATTCAAATTAATCCACGGTTTCAAATTCGCGATGGGTTAATTGAAGTCACTTCACCTGATGTTTTTAATGTAACACCTTCCGCAATTCTTGAAATTTTCGTATTAGCAGCCAATAACGAAAATATTATTGGCGTTCGTGCTTCAACTATTCGTTTATTAAGTCGTAATCAACATTTAATTAATGATGAATTTCGTGAAAATCCAAATAATGCACAATATTTTATTCAATTATTACGTTCTCCACATCGGCTTTTTACGCAATTAAAACGCATGAAACGTTACGGTATTTTAGGTCGATATATTCCTGCATTTGGTGAAGTAATTGGTCAAATGCAATACGATCTTTTTCATGTGTATACCGTTGATGCTCATACTTTGTTAGTTATTCAAAAAATGCGTTTATTTCGCTGGCCTGAAGCATTAAAAGATTTTCCAGTGGTTGCGCAAGTTGCACGTCAGCTTCCAAAAATTGAAATTTTATATATTGCTGGTATTTTTCACGATATTGCAAAAGGTCGTGGCGGTGATCATTCACAATTAGGTGCGCACGATGTGCGTGAATTTTGTCGACGTCATCAATTAACCGCATGGGATTCGCATTTAGCTTCTTGGTTAGTTGAGCATCATTTGTTGATGTCGATTACAGCTCAGAAAAAAGATTTATCAGACCCTGAAGTTATTCAAAATTTCGCTGCAAAAGTAGGTGATGAAATTCATTTAAATTATTTATATGCTATGACCGTTGCTGACATTTGTGCAACTAATGGAAAATTATGGAATCATTGGCGCGCTTCATTATTGAGTCAATTATATCTGCAAACACGCGCAGCATTAGAACGCGGACTTGCAAATCCAATTGGTTTACAAGAGCGTATCGCTGAAACACAAGATAACGCGCTAGAATTATTAAAATTTGCGCGTTTAAATCAAATCGACATTTCTGATTTATGGTCAAGTTTTGGTGATGAATATTTTCAACGTAGTCAACCAGCAGAAATCGCTTGGCATACGCAAGCCATTTTAAATCATCAATCATTAGAACCTTTGGTAATGATTGGAACTCCTGCAGGTGCTACGCATCAAGAAAATACTCAGATATTTGTTTATACCGCAGACAAACCAAATTTATTTGCAGTAACCGTTGCAGAATTAGATCGAATGCAATTATCGGTTTTAGATGCGCGAATTATTACCTCAAATAGTGGATTTAGTTTAGATACCTATGTTGTAGCTTCCAATGATGGTCGACCATTAGATCGATCGCCCGAGCATTTTAATTATTTGTGTGCACAGCTTAAACAAGCTTTAGCAAATGAATCAGAATTTCCTGAAATTCTTTCAAAACGTATGCCGCGTGAATTAAAAAGTTTTACCGTTCCAACCGATGTGTTAATCAGTAATGATTTAAAACATCATAGAACAATTATTGAAGTACGAGCTTTAGATCGACCTGGTTTACTTGCACAGTTGGGCCGAATTTTTTATCGATTTAATTTGTCAGTTCAACATGCAAAAATTACCACGCTTGGAGAACAAGCTGAAGATATTTTTTTCGTAACCGATATGCATGGCGCGCCACTCAGTGATCCGGCCGTATGTGAAGATATTGCACAAGCGGTAAAAGACGAATTTATATCCGCAGCGTAATGATTTCCGAAAAGTGATGGGATAAAAATATCTTTAAGAAAAATTTTAATTTTCTCTGGCGTCAACTGCTAACACAGTTGACGCCAGTGAGAGTAAAAAAAAATAAAAAATTCTGAGCAAACAAAATTAAAGCGCAAATTAATTAACAATTCTTTTAACCTAGTTGCTAACTCATTGGCAACTAAGAGAAAATTCATCCCTCGTATTAATAATCAGTAATAGGACAGTCGTCATGAATTTAATTGATCTGCAAGATCGCATTGAAACCGCTTTTGAAAATAGAGATTCTTTGTCACCTATTTCTGCACCGGACAACGTTAGACAAGCGGTACAAGAAACTATTGCTGCATTAGATAAAGGAGTTATTCGTGTCGCTGAGCCAAAAAATGGTGAGTGGATTACGCATCAGTGGATTAAAAAAGCAGTTTTACTCAGTTTTAAATTACACGATAACCAAGCAATACCAGGTGCTTTTACGCAATACTTTGACAAAATTCCGTGTAAATTTTCTGATCTAAGTTTGACAGAATTACGTGAAGCCGGTGTACGAATTGTTCCACCCGCGGTTGCACGTCAAGGTAGTTATATTGCACCCAATGTTGTTCTTATGCCTTCTTACGTAAACATTGGCGCTTATGTTGACTCCGGCACTATGGTTGATACCTGGTCTACTGTTGGGTCTTGTGCACAAATTGGAAAAAACGTGCATTTATCCGGTGGTGTAGGAATCGGCGGCGTGCTCGAGCCTTTGCAAGCAAATCCAACCATTATTGAGGACAATTGTTTTATCGGTGCGCGTTCAGAAATTGTTGAAGGCGTCATTGTTGGCAAAGGTTCTGTTATTTCTATGGGTGTTTTTATTAGTCAAAGCACACGTATTTACGATCGTGAAACCAAAGAAATTTTTTATGGCCGAGTTCCTGAAGGCTCTGTTGTTGTGCCTGGGACTTTACCAAGCGCAGACGGCTCACACGGATTATACGCAGCAATTATCGTGAAACGTGTTGATGAAAAAACGCGTGCAAAAGTAGGTATTAATGAGTTATTACGTGACGCAACACGGTAATCATACCCTTCCCACAATGGTTTATTAGTTTTCGTGTGAGTTAAATAGTGAATTCAATTCTTGTTGAACAAATTGATCAACTGTTACCACAAACTCAATGTGAAAAATGTGGTCATCCAGGTTGTCGTCCTTATGCAGAGGCGATAGCGCTGGGTGAATTACACAATAAATGTCCGCCTGGTGGAAAAAAAACAATTAATGAATTATCGAATTTATTACAACGCGACATTTTACCTTTAGATCCAAAACATGGCATTGAAAATCCTATTACTACTATTGCATTTATTCGTGAAGCAGAATGCATTGGTTGTACAAAATGCATACAGGCTTGTCCAGTTGATGCAATTGTCGGAGCAGCAAAGCTTATGCATACGGTTATTACCGACGACTGTACTGGCTGCGATTTATGTCTTGAACCTTGCCCAGTTGATTGCATTGAAATGCACCCAATCCAAGCTTTATTAGATCCAATTGAAATAAAACGTAAAGCAAATCATGCACGGCAACACTTTGAAGCACGTAACCGCCGACTAGTTAATAAAATAAATGCTAAAGAGTTAAAGCATGGAACTTTTTTACAGTTGGTAAACTTAGCAGAACAACCAACAGAAAAAGCAGATATTGTTTTTCTCAAATCGGATTTAAAAATTAAACAAAAACGTTTAAAAGAATCTCAATACGCGCTCACTCAAGCGATTAAGCGCAAAACGTTATCGGATACTGAATTATTGCAGATGCAAAATCGTGTCAAGCAATTAGAAGAAAGTGTATCTATCGCAGAAAAACTCTGGCTTTCCAATGAGTAATCATTCCAATCAATAATATTTATTAAACTTAATATATGAACCTTGAAAAAAGATCTGAAATATTTCGTAGATTACAGGAAAACATTCCTGAACCAACAACAGAATTAGAATACACCTCGTCCTTTGAATTATTAATTGCTGTGATCCTTTCTGCACAAGCAACAGATATGAGCGTTAATAAAGCAATGCGGATTTTATATCCAATCGCCAATACTCCTGAAAAAATTTTGAAATTAGGTGAAGTAGGTTTAATGCCCTATTTGCAAAGTATTGGTTTATATCGCAACAAAACAAAATTCGTAATTAAAACCTGTCAAATGTTATGCAATGAATTTGGCGGCGAAGTTCCAAGCAACAGAGAAGACCTTGAACGTTTACCAGGTGTCGGTAGAAAGACAGCAAATGTTATTTTAAATACTGCATTTGGCGAATCTACTATTGCAGTCGATACGCATATTTTTCGTGTTTCTAATCGTACCAAAATTGCTCCAGGCAAAAATGTAGTGGAAGTCGAAAATAAATTAATGAAATTCATTCCAGAACAATATAAAAAAAATGCACATCATTGGCTTATTTTACATGGACGTTATACCTGTGTAGCTCGCAAACCTAAGTGTGCGCAATGCTGCATTAATGATATGTGTGAATATCCACAAAAAATATTAAGTTAGAAATTATTTTGTTTTAACTAATGAGAATGGGTAATGGTACATGCAAATCGGTAGAAAAATTGGAATCTTTGATTCTGGGTTGGGAGGAATTTTTATTGCCAATGCCATTCGTAAAATATTACCTCAATACGATTATTTATTCTTAGGCGATACTTTACATCTTCCATATGGACGTCGATCTACTGAAAATATTTATGATTTATCAGAAAAAGCAATGCGTTATATGTTTGATCAAGGGTGTGAATTAATAATAATGGCCTGCAACACTGCCAGCGCAACTGCTTTGCGTAAATTGCAACAGGACTTTTTAGTAAAAGAATTTCCACATAAACGTATTCTCGGAGTTATTGTTCCAACACTTGAAGTTGCTATTGAACATGGCGCAACCCGGATCGGATTATTGGCTACGCAGCGGACTGTACACTCAAGTATCTACGAATTGGAATTAAAAAAAATCAATCCAAATGTAATATTATTTGCTGTAGCTTCACCTTTACTCGTTCCATTGATTGAATATGCAGGTGAAAAATATCTGGATATGGTTTTGCAAGATTATTTACAACCACTCCAAGATGAAAAAGTACAAAGTCTTATCTTAGGATGCACGCACTATGTTTCTATTAAAGATCGCATAAATAATTTGACCGGTGGAAATATCGACTTACTTTCACAAGACGATATTATACCCACGAAATTAGCTAATTATTTACAGCGACACCCTGAAATGGAAAAGCGTCTTTCTCGCGGTAGTTCATTTATCATTACTGCTACGGATTTGAATGAAGGCTTTAAAAATAATATTGCGCAATTAATGAATAGAAATATGCCCTATTCGATCTTATCCAATTAGCAAAATTATAAAGCTTTACAAAATCCAACAATAAAATGCCAACTTGAACTTGTACGTAATCTTAGAAAAATAAACACTCTACTTCTTAAAATTATTTTCAAAGAAGTAGCATATGAATCCATCTTTTACACGACCTAATCCACCACCACTTCCCCTTCGCAATAATGAATCGCATCGCAGCGCACTTCTCACTTTAAAGGGCAGTTTATTAGAGCAGGTAAAAGCTATAGATTGGGAGCTAACATCTACTAAAATACCATCCCCTGACACAGATCTTCGCACGGCAACTGCGCACAATAGATTAACTAGTGAATCCACTTTAAAATTAGCTGATGCTCCAACACCATTATGTAATTCCAGCAGCCATTCAACACAGTTGGTTTCAAATGCAGTCAATATTCACTCCTATCAATCCCACTTTGATGCACTTTCTCCATTTTTATTTGCTGTATTTGAAGAAAATAAATCGATGGCTCAAGCATTTATTAATAGTGAAAACTTTAATATTAATCAAACATCCATCAGTGGGAATAGATTTATCAAAGCCGGCAAAACAGCTCTGCATTTTGCAGTTGAAAATAATAATCTTGAACTTGTTAAAATTTTAGTTGATGCAGGAATTAAGATTGATTCTCAAGACCCAACAGGAAGAACTGCTTTATATTTAGCAGCAGCATATACAACGCCTAATTCTGAAAAAACAAATGATAATAAAGAAATTATTAAGCTTTTACTTAACAAAGGTGCAGATACAGAAATTAAAACTAAAAAACATATGACCGCATTATTAGGTGCAGAAAAATATGGCAATAAAAATGCATTTGATCTAATTTCAGAAAAAATTCAGACTCATATTTTTGATGCAATAGATCAAAATAATGTTGATAAAATTAAAGATTTTTGCTCTACCTATACTAATAGCAACGTTGTTTTTGATAATAAGATAGCTGGTTTAACTAATTTATTATGGGCTGTTAAAGAAAATCGCACTGAAATTGCTCAATTATTGATTCATAGTAGTCTATTTAATATTTTTGCTACATCTGGGAACTCTATTATTACAACTTCAGAATCAAATGCCCTGCATTTTGCTGCTAAAAATGACAATAATGAATTAATTAATATTTTATTAGAAAAAGGTCTTAATATTAATGCTAAAAACAAAAAAGGTATAACTGCTTTAATGTACGCTGCTCGGAATTCACATTCCGATGCATTGAAAAATTTGTTAGCACATGGAGCGGATCCATTTTTAACAGATAAAAACGGAAGAACAGCATTGGACAAAGCTTATAAAAAAGCGATGCAAAAATAATAATATGCGACTTTATTATTTTTTAATTTGAATTTTCTTTTGTTGCTCTTTCATTCCGAACTTTTGAAATCTGTTCATAAATACCTTTTCGCAATCGATTCACAACACCTAATGGTTTATGTTCCGCCGTTGAATGCCACGGATTAAACGAAAACTTCTCACATAAAATATTTTGTTCTCGTGTATCAAACGTTTGTTGTGGAATATGTATTTTAGCTACTGAATAAAAAGGCGCTTGTTCTTCTTTCCATTCTTGCGTTACATCTTCAACACTTTGCTCTTCTATTGTTTTTGGTTGAATCATAAACTCCATACACACATCTTGATTATCCAACGTATTTTTTAATGCAGCTCTTAAAAAGTTAGGTTCTGGATCTTTCGGTAAAGGATCGACTTGATCGGAGCAGGGTTTAACGGAATATTTTACTGCTTGCTTTGATTCTTCTGAACCTAACTGATACGGCACCATGGACCAATAGCGCGCTTGCGTAGGATTTGAAATAGTTTTACGCGACGTTTCAAATGCATTCATTGAGCCCTGAAAACCTAGTGTAAAAGGTATCGTTGCTTTATCCCAAAGACCACCCTGTGTTTTTTTAATAAAGGTTAAATAATCCTGCGGATCACTAATAAAAAATGTTGGATGATTTACTAAAATAAAATCTTGTGCGTTACTATAGCCTTCACAAAATTGAACTTTATTGGCTTGCCAAGGTGCATCAGTTTTTGCACGTAGCGGCTGATAATCAGACGATTTTTTTTCAACGCGCGTACGGTTTGCATACGAACATTCTTGTTTAATATGATCGGCTTTTACCAGTTTATCGCCCTGCACTTCTAAAATTTTGATCGCCATACCGCGTGCATCACCACGAATATCAGCACGGTTGGGATTTTGTGAACCATTGGAAAATCGAATCCAAGCTGGATAACTTTTACCCGGTACAAACATTCCTTTAGCCAAACTATCGGGAATATCTTCATTGATATTAAAATCTGCACGCACACATCCATGCGCTTTAGGATGTGCATCACGTCGAATTCTTCCAGGCTTATACTGAGCACGCAGTGTTTTTTCAATTTCATTGGCAATATCTTTTGAAATTGTTTCTTCATTTGGATATTGCACTTCACCTAGTTCTGTATCAATTGACTGGGCTTCAGCAGCATATAATGCTGAAGTGAATACGCTACTGACTATAGATAAACTCACCATATTAATTATTTTAAAAACCATACGTCCTCCGTGACATTAAATATCTACAAAATAATATTTTATGAGTGAAAATCTTTTGGAAGAAATTCACCTTGCGTCATCCCATCAATAGAAACATCTGCTATTTTTTTTGGAGATCTTCGTTGATTTACTATATCTTTCATAAACTGTTCAGCCGCAGTACATACTGCCTTATGGTATTTCATTAAAAAATCTTTTGGAATTTTATTTTTCATAATTTCATCTACAGTTTGTCCTTGCAATTGCATGGGCAAAGGAGGCGCTGTAATTCGCATGGACAAGTGATGAGTCAATGGAACTCGTTGCTCGGTGTGCGGCGCAAAAAACATGGTAATTAATGGGAGTTTTGAATATTTGAATAAACGATCTTGCATTCTTTGTAGCATTCTTGGCAATCGACTTTCTCGTATGTAATCTGCGTTATCTGAAAATAATAAATATAATGGCGCACCTGTAATTAAATGCGAAATAATAAAACCTTGAGCTCTATTCCATTTAAGTTGATTAGCTTGTTCAAACGACTTAATAGATTCTGCCATACCGCCTGGAGCTACGTAGAGACAATGGCCTTCAGATTTTTTGTTGGGAGTCAACAAATCAATAAAAGTACGTCTATCTCCTTGTCGATAACCTAATGCAAAGAGAAACTCCCGACCACCTGGAATAGCAAATATTGCTCTGTCAACCATCATATATCCATATCGACTTGTCCATGCTGCCATTTGATTAATAGCCATTGAAATATCGAAAGTATACAAGCTATGATTTATGGCAAAAATTGCAGGACCTTTAGGGGGTTGGAACTCTGCCTTTAATTGATGGGCATGTTGTGCCGACAGCCATTGCATTAATTTAAATTGATTATTGGCAAGTGGAATCTTCGGCGGCTCTGCTGATCTATTATATACATCAGGTTGATTGTTAAAATACTCTTGACGACACTCTTTAAAATATTCAAATAAATCACTTACTTTTATTAAGAGTGGCAGACCATCTTTCATTTCGTTTTTTAATAATTCTTTCCCAGGTGAACCTGCTAAAGCAGCTTGAGTAATTTGCAAACGATTTTCCGCTTGCAACCATATGCTTTTCTCCACTGAATTTAATGCAGTACGCTCTTCTTGATATAAAATTTGCAACAAACGTCCCAGCGTTGAAATACTTGCATAATCTAAAACGTAACGAATGCTCTGCTTCAAGTCTTCTAGGTTTAACTCAGAATTATCAGCTGTAACGTCATGCAAAAGACTTTTATTTTTTTCAAACTTCTCAATTAAATCCACAACATTTTTGACATCAAGCGTACGAATTGATTTCAATAATTCTTCTGAAAATTCAGATTTAGAAAATAATTTTTCTACTAATGGCTTAAGCTGATTAAATAAGGAAGGTGTTTCTTTTAGAGGATAAGATTCAAATAAAGAATTCCACTTAAAGGCCCCAGAATTTACATATGATTTTAATAAATTGCCTATACGAGTTTCGTTAATAATATTTTTAGATGCATGATCATAATCAGTGCATTGCTCCCACTTTTGTAGCTGTATTAAAAGATCATCACCACTAGGGTGTAATTTTGGAATTTTAGTTGAGCTATCATTAGGACGAAATAAATGATGCACCAATGCAAATACCGCACCCCATACTACCATGTGAAACATTAAAACCGCGCCCGTAATTGCACAACCACGACCTACTTGAAATATCTGCAAGGTCAAATATATTAATTTTTTTTTATAATCAAGATTTATTTCTTGTAAAATTTTATTTGAACCATAAAAATTATTTCGAGATTGCCGAATAACTAATCCTAAGTTTATTACTAAATTTATTGCATCTAACCATTCCACTAAACTCCAGTGACGGGCTTCAGGTGCACCCTGTAAAAAGTGCCCAACGTTTGAAAGCCACCAACTTGGTGATCTTAATGGACTTGAATATTTTGCATAATGTAAAGGTGTACATAATGTAGAATTTAACTTTGATGAAATAGGTTCTTTTTTTTCTTTAATACGTAGAAATTTATTATTTTGACGAGTTTGGCTTTTAACAAATCTTTCTTCTTCTTTGGAATATCGTAAAACAATTTCTGAATGTGTCGCTGTTTTTTGAACTGCGCTTAAAGTCATACTTACTCCACTATTTTTTATTTATGTTTTATACCTGCCTCACATTGATTTTCTCGCAAAATGCCATTCGCAAGGCATTTAGTGCACGCTCACTCACCTGCACACCTATATATCCGTAGGCTCCGCGGACTTTTTTCGCGTGCGCCCACGGGAAAACCAATGTGCGTTTGGTATATACCCATAGGGTATGAGAATTAGGCGTTCATCCTGATCTTTTTAATCGCTCACATGCGTTGCATTTCCTTGCGTAAGCTTTAGCTACGCAGCGTCAATGCGCCTTGTGCTCAATAAAAAATCTTCAGGCTTCACCACTTTGTTTTACCTAATTTTCATTCGCTATGGGTATATATTATTTACGGTGCAAAAAACCAATAACTTAATATCACTGCTGCAATCAAGGCAACCGCATCTGCAAATAAACACAGGCTAACTAAATAACGGGTTTGTTTAATTCCTACTGCACCTAGATATACTGCCAAGACATAAAAAGTAGTCTCAGTGCTACCTTGCATCATTGCGCCTACACGCGCGACAAAAGAATCTACACCAGCTGAATGCATCAGTTCCAATGTCAATGCGCGCGAACCACTTCCGCTAAAGGGTTTCATGACGGCAATGGGTAATGCCTCAACAAAATCATCTGGCAAACCCAATGTTGTTAGTGCAAATGTTATGACTTTGGTAAACGCTTCAAGTACGCCGCTTGCGCGTAATCCGCCAATTGCAACCAACATAATTACAAGATAAGGAATTATACGCAATGCAATGGCAAATCCTGATTTTGCGCCTTGAATAAAAGCACTATAGGCATCTATTTTTTTAATCCAAGCAGCAATTAAAATGCAACCGATCGTACCGCCAATCATGACATTGGAAATAATACCAATATTATTTTCATCGCCCCGAAAAAACATACCGAAAAACACTAGAAAACCAATATAACCAGCGGCTGTGATAAGTAAAACAGGATCCCACCATCGTATCCGTTGAATCATTGCTGCAGCTATGACACCGATGAAAGTTGAGATCGATGTAATAACGACAATTGGAAAAACAATATCTGCTGGATTGGCTGCACCTTGCTGCGCACGGTACATAACGATAGTCATCGGAAACAGAGTAATGCTTGCGGTATTGATCACCAAAAACATAATTTGTGCAGCACTAATACATTCTTTATGTGGATTCAAACTTTGCAAATCACGCATCGCTTGAATGCCTAAGGGTGTCGCTGCGTTATCCAATCCAAACATATTGGCACTGATGTTTGCGGTAATACTTGCAAACGCTGGATGATTTTTAGGAACGTCAGGCATAAGACGTTGCAGTATCGGACTCAATAACTTTGAAACCCAACCGATTAACCCAGTGTGTTCTGCAATACGAAACAAACCCATCCAAAAACATAAAACTCCAATAAGCCCCAATGCAATATCAACACTGAGCTGACTCATTTCAAATAAAGCTTTTACCCAAGTTTCCCATAATTGCCATTCACCTTGAAAAGCCTGCACCACTAGTGCAAACACACTTAACAACATTAATGACAGCCAAAGTCGATTGAGCATAAAAATAAATCTATAGGATTAAGGAAAAGCAAATCGCAACTTTTTAGAGAACGCAGTTGTCTCTTGAAAAAATTAAGTGGCGCTAGTATAGAAAATAGTTTTTCAATATGCAGGGCTAACTTTTCTAAACTTATAGAAATTGATAGTAAAAAGGAGGAGCTGTATGTCCCTTGAATACGCTGAACTATATCGCAATACCAATTTTCGGGACCATCCAGAAAAATATCCGATTGGAAAAGGTGAACAAGGCGTTCTTATGGCGGAGCCTTACAAGTCGGAAATTCTTCCTTACTGGCGCTTTAAAACGCCAGATATTGCTCAACAGTCTGCAGACAAAATCTATGCCTTGTTTAATGAATACAAGAAGAAAAACGATTTTGTCGGAATGGATATGGCGCGTAAATTTCTGCAGATGGGTTGGACACGTGCACGACGATATGCCAATCATCCGAGCGGTAAAAAATACAATGAAGATCGAGTAGTAAAACCGCAATCTTTAGATGCTATGACTTCGGACAAGGCAAAAAGCGCTGCAATTTTTTTTAAAATCTATAATCAGGCAAAAGACGATCCTGTCTATTTAAAAATGAAACAAGAACATCAATTAACCTTTAAGAATTCAAATAAGCAGATTGGTTAAGCTAAGCTTATTTTTGTAAATTCTCTGTCGTTGCTAATTTGAATTAGACAATATATTTTTTGCGCATATAACTTCTTAAAACAAGTTTAACCGTACAAATCTCAAAATATTCAGTATGCAACTTATTTCAACCTACCTTTCTATATGTATTGTTCCGCCTAGAAGAATTTGCTTTTAAGGCCTACGCTCCCGTACATAAAATTTTTAAATCCTGCAGGAACTGTCTTTTGGCAGCCTATATTTTCAATTTCACAGACTTGAAAAATATACAGTTTGCCTGTTCAAACTACCACTTCAACCGTCTGTCGTGCGCTACATAAACGATAAACGTTAGTCTTTTTTAGGTCGTACCTGCATCTCTACCTAATTGCTAGCAGCACTTTTTAGACATTAAAATTCGCAATCGCATAGCGATAACGAATAAAAAATTCCCATCAGAAATACTCTATCGAAAATAAAGTTGGAGTTAGAAGTGCGCTGACTAAAGTTAAGTTAAATGTAAGCGATTAATAATTTATATGGAGTATATCCGATGATTAATTTAATAAATTTTTTACTCGAATTCAAAAAAAATTTTCCATATTGTGGAAGGAAGCTCGTCCGAAAACAGCCAGACTCTCGTTTTGAAAAACTATATATTTCCTGGCATGAAATTAGAGGACATTTATTTTCAAGCAATGAAAACGCGCAACGCTAAATACGATGGCAAACTTTTTGTGGGTGCTAAAACTAGCGGAATTTATTGTATACCTAGCTGCGTTATCGCTCCACCAAAAGAAAAAATCGAGTTTTTTAAAACTGCTCTTGAAGCTGAAGAAGCAGGGTATTCTCCGTGTTTTCGATGTCATCCAGATAACTATGTTGAAGATCCTAATAAAGTGGGTTCTTTAACTATTGTCGAACGCGCGCTTAAAATGTTAGATTTCCAAGAACTAATTGAATTTGATGAAAATAAATTTGCTGATTTGTTTGGAATTTCTGCAAGACATCTACGAAGATTATTTGTTAAGGAAATTGGTAAAACACCGAAACAAATATATTTTGAAAAACGTTTAAATCTTGCAAAACAACTTCTTGTTGATACTAATATTCCTATTTCTGCCATCATTTTTGATTCTGGATTTAATTCTGTTCGACGTTTCAATGATGCCTTTAAAGACAGGTATCATAAAAACCCAAGCGAAATTCGATTATATCCGGTTTTTAAAAATAGTCATCCAGAAATTTCACTACCTTATATACTTCCATTTAACTTTAAAGGTTTAATGAGTTTTTATAAAGCACATCAAATTGGAGATTTGGAATGGTTTGTTGCGGGAAAGATGTATCGTGTAGTTCACATTGATAACGAAGTTGGTCTTATTTCTATTGCTAACGATCATAAAAATTCATGTATATTACTTAATATCGATTTTCCTAATGCATTAGCATTTCCCAACATTATTGCGCGCGTTAAAATTTTAATGGATCTTAGTATTGACCCTATAATCATTAATAATAAACTGGGCTTTGATGAGAAGGTAAAAATAATCATAGAAAAACATCCTGGAACACGTCTTCCATCTGGTTGGGATGCTTTTGAGATGAGCATTTTTACGATTCTTGGACAGTCTATAAGCATGCGAAAAAATCAGACCGGAATTAACAATTTAATTAAATTATTGGGAGAAGATTCTGGATTGATTGTTAATAATCGGTCGATTCAGCTTTTTCCAACGGTTGAAAAAATTCTTATTTCAGATTTAAGCAGCCTTAAAATCAATCCCGCTAAACAAAAGACATTAATTGATTTTTGCAAATGCATTATCGCAAAAACTATTACATTTGATTCTACGCAAGACGTGACAGAATTCTCTAATAAGATTCTTGCCATTGAAGGAATGACGCCAGCAGTGGTTCATTGCCTTTCATTACGAATTCTAAATTATGCGGATGCATTTCCAGATACTCACTTTATCTTTGCTCGAATTTTAGAATTACACGACAAAGCTATAATTGATCGCATGGCTCCTTATAGGGGATACGCCGCTGCTTTACTCTGGGTTGAGTACGTCGATAAAATGAAACGACTTCATAATAAAAAAAGTCACTCTTCAATCCTCGCAGATTAAGAATCGCACTTTTATTAGTTAATTGGTATTCCTGATTACATGCTTTCTCTGTGATTCAATACATCCATTACTCTATTATTCATTGTTCTTTTAACTACACCCTCCTTTCGCGAACCGGACTCACGTCACGTCACGCTAAGATCACATTTCTAGTGTATAAATTTAAAGCTTGTTTCATTTTTGATATAAACCTAATTTACTCATACGTAGAATTTATTCTTGTCTGTACCAAACAATTATTCCAAAGTGCACTTTATGAAAAGTTACATACATCGTATCCCTAAAGGTAAAAGTTTTGTTTATTTAGATTCAGAAAATCATCCTATCCAAGATCGGGATTTAAAATCCTGGATTAAATCTTTGGTGATTCCACCAGCATGGAATGAAGTATTTATTAACCCAAGCAAGACAGCCAAATTACATGCATGGGGCCGCGATGCCAAAGGTCGAAAACAATATGTTTATAATCCAAATTATCGCAAAAAACGCGAACAAAGAAAGTTTGATCGAATCATCGCGTTTGCTGAACGATTGAGTCATATGCGAAAAGTTACCGGCCAACATTTATGCGGTAAGAAACTGAATCGCAATCGTGTATTGGCTTGCATGACACGGTTATTGGATGGCGCTTATTTTCGGCCTGGCAATCCTGCTTACACTGCACAAAATGAAACTTACGGTTTAACTACCTTGCGCTCCAAACATTTAAATATTGAAGGCGCGACTTTAACTTTTAATTACCGTGGTAAATCTGGTCAACAACAAGAACAGAAAGTTACCGATAGACGTTTAGCCAATATTGTTCGTCAATTAGATGAAATGCCAGGCTATGAAATTTTTCAGTATATTGATGAAAATGGAAAAAGAGTCAAAGTGTCGAGCTATGATTTGAATCAGTATATTCGTGAAATTATGGGTGAAGAATTTAGCGCTAAAGATTTTCGTACGTGGGCTGGAACCTATATTGCTGCAATAACATTAGATGAACTTGGTATTTGTGATAACCCAAAATCATCTAATAAAAATATTTGTCACGCTGTGCGACAGGTTTCAAAAATATTGGGGAATACGCAAGCCGTTGCCCGAGCAAGTTATATCGATCCACGCGTGTTTAATCATTACAGTAATGGAACTATTATAAGCTCGTTAAAAAGCAAAATTAAATCTGTGGTTAAGAAAAGCGATATGACAAGTCCTGAAGAGAAAGCAGTATTGGCTTTGATTCAATATGTGATGAAAAAGAAACTTTAAATTAGGCTGGCGGAGAGGGAGGGATTCGAACCCTCGATGAGTGATTAACCCATACTCCCTTAGCAGGGGAGCGCCTTCAGCCACTCGGCCACCTCTCCACGAAGTGCGACATGATAAAGGGATTTATAATGAAAGCAAAGCTGAAATGCTAATTGAGGGAATAAAAATAGAATTCATTTTCCACAGTATGCTTTGCAAAAACATACTGTTTAAAAATAAATTTTATAAAAACCACTAACCACCATGATAGGTATCGCGAACTGGATTATTTTCCTTCTCAGATTCGTCTTCATGATTATCATTGCCAACTTGATGAATATGTTCATCTGGATGATCTTTTTGATTGCGTTCTCGTTGAATGCGAAGGTAAATTTCTTCGCGATGCACAGATACGTCTTTCGGTGCATTTACTCCAATGCGAACTTGATTTCCTTTAACCCCTAAAACAGTAATAGTAATATTGTCACCAATTACTAAGGTCTCACCTACTCGCCGCGTTAATATCAACATCTATCTTTCTCCTTCGCCACACCGGCAGCGCCCTTAAATTCTTTTAACACCATTCGTATTGAAATGACGTTGACATAAAAGCTTTAAGGAATCCAAACACCATCATTAGCTGCCTTTTAATATCATTATTGTGCAGCCTTTAGAAAAAGCCAGGTTTGCACTATCACAAAAAAACAAGTTTTTCTGCGAACTAGTCCTCGAACCTAATTACTACCTTTTTTTAAAAACATGCAGGAAATAATCGCCTAATTCAAAACTTCAAACTTAATATTCCAACTAAAACAGATCATTCAATCGTAAATTTTTTGTTTTGCCTTAACTGGAGTTAAAACTGAGTATTCTTTCATTCAGCAGTCATGAGCTCAGAAAAAAATATTTTAAAAGCATCAGGCACTTGGAGTCTCAGCTATTTCAGATAAATCCTGAGGCGCATCAAGGCCAAAAGCGGTATGCAATGCTCGAACAGCTAACTCAAGATATTTTTCATTAATCACAATCGAGATTTTAATTTCAGAAGTTGAAATCATCTGAATATTGATAACTTCGTCTGCTAAAACTTTAAACATCTGACTTGCAATGCCTGCATGAGATCGCATGCCAACGCCAACCAGTGACACTTTGCAAATATCTTCCGTTCCCTTGAGTTGTACTCCACTCATGTTCACTAGGGAAGACTCTAGAACTTTCATTGCTTTTTTATAATCGCCACGCTGAATCGTAAATGTGAAATCGGTGGTTTTATTCATGCCCACGTTTTGTACAATCATATCAACTTCGATATTAGCCGCCCCGATTGGACCTAAAATTTGGTAGGCTGCACCGGGAACATCTGGAACACCTTGTACGGTAATTTTTGCTTCATCACGACTAAAGGCGATACCCGAGATTAAAGGTTGTTCCATAGTTGATTCCTCATTATCCAGGGTAATTAATGTACCAGGACCTTCATCAAAACTTGATAACACACGTAAAGGAACGTTGTATTTACCAGCAAATTCTACGGAACGAATTTGCAAAACTTTTGAGCCAAGGCTTGCCATTTCCAACATTTCCTCAAAGGTAATCTTGGAAAGTTTACGCGCACGCTCAACGACTCTTGGATCAGTCGTATAAACACCATCTACATCAGTAAAAATTTGACATTCATCTGCTTTAATTGCTGCTGCAATTGCAACTGCCGTAGTATCTGAACCACCACGTCCTAATGTAGTAACTTCTCCAACTTCGGTAACGCCTTGAAAACCCGCCACAATGACGACTTGATCTTCATCGAGTAAGCGATGAATATTTTCTGATGCAATATTTTGAATACGAGCCTTGCCAAATGCTTGATCGGTTTCAATTGGAACTTGCCAACCCAATAATGCCTGCGCCTTACAACCCCGATGTTGTAAGGCTAAAGCTAATAAACCAACCGTTACTTGCTCACCAGTCGCAATAACCATGTCGTAATCACGACCACCTGCAGACGGATTTATTTGTTGTGCTAACTGCACAAGTCGGTTGGTCTCGCCACTCATAGCGGAAACTACTACTACCAAACGATGACCTTTCGCACGTGCGCGAATAATTCGATCTGCAACTGCTGCGATGCGTTCTGCGGATCCAACAGAAGTTCCACCGAATTTTTGAACTAATAATGCCATGAAGTGACCCCTAGATATAAGGGCGACCATTAAACCGTAAAATGCGAGCAAATGGAATCCTAATTATTACTTTCAACTCTTCAAAAAATAAATTGCAATAAACGAAAGGAATAAAGTGTAAAAACGTGCGGCACAGCATTTCCCACATTGGGAAATTCTGTGCATTTAAGTGGGAAATTCTGTGCATAAGCGAGCATCAAATAAGCAAGGCCAACAGCACCTTTTATTTTTTTAAACTGAATTTTTTTTACGAATTACACTGCTTATTTTTTATATTTTACAAAAAAATAATTTTAAAAATTTGATTTATTTATTGGCTCTCATCATCACGCGCGTAGACTCTGACGCCATATCTCAAAAACAAAGTTTATAAATCTTTTTCAAAATAAATTAAGTTTTTCTTATTTTATAAACGTAAAACTTCACCTTACTTTACATAAGTTAGCAAAGATAAACCTTTTGATTGATGCGCCTTACTCAAATTACGAATTAAGTTTGTTGATGGTTGTATTCTCTATGAGGTTAACTTATGCAATCCCGAACTTTGCCTTTATCGTCTTACTATTTATCAACAACAATATTTTTTATTTTCTTAGCATATTTAATAACAAGCGCGAATTTTGCACAGGCCGCAATCTCCTCAGGCGAATACTACATTACCTCTAAGCATAGTAATTTATGTATGGATATTATTGGCGCCTCTACCAGTAATGGAGCGAAGGCACAGCAGTACAATTGTTCAGCAAGCGCTAATAATCAGCGTTTCTTAATAACAGATTTAGGGAATGACGCTTACAGCATTGAAGCCAAACACAGCGGTAAAGTTTTAGATGTTGCAGGTTTCAACCCTTACAACGGATTACCTTTACAACAATGGTCATGGGGCGGCGCCAATAATCAAAGATGGCAAATTAAGAATACCGCCACAGGTTATGAGATTAGTCCGCTTCATCTTTCTTCTTTTTGTGTTGACATAAAAGATTGGAGCACTTCTAACAGTGGCACACTACATTTATGGCAATGCCATGGAGGTAATAATCAAAAATGGATTTTAAAAAATACAAGCTCTGACATTTTACCCCTCACAATAGAGTCTTCTTCGAACACATCCATTATTAGCGCGAGTAATTTCAACACGAAAACCAATGGCGGAAATAATGTTGAAAATAGTTGGATGATTTGGAGCAACGGTTACATTGAACACAACTTTAATTTTAATAATCCTACTTCTATTACCGTTGTTGCAAAAGGAAATTATGCAGCAGGTGCATGGCCACAAATGCAGGTTAGTGTTGCAGAAAGGACAATTGACACAGTGAGTGTGAATAGTGATGTTTGGAAATCATTTACGTTTACAACCAGCAATCAAGTTGGAACTCTTCCAATACGTATTGCTTTCACAAATGATTATTATGCTAACGGTGAAGATCGAAACTTAACTGTCAAGTCAGTTGCGGCTATAACAGGAACAACCTCAACATCGACTCCAATTGTCACTCCAAAACCAACTGTGACACCTGCACCAGCTGTCACCCCGAAACCAACCGCAACACCGGTTCCAGTTATTACGCCTCCTCCCGCTGAAACTACTCCCGTTACTCAACATGGGGCACTGAGTGTTAGAGGAATTAATTTAGTAAATAAATTAGGTAATTCTTACCAAATGCGCGGCGTAAGTTCTGCTGGTTTACATTGGTACGGACATTTTATGAATGAAGCAAGTATTGAATGGATGCGCGATGATTGGCGAGCTAATGTGGTTCGAGCTGCTATGTACACTGCCCAAGGTGGTTACCTTTCAGATCCCTCAATTAAAAATAAAGTGATTGAAATTGTGAATGCTGCAATTAAAAAAGATATCTACGTTATTATCGATTGGCATATTTTGTACGATAACAATCCTCAAACGTACAAAACTCAAGCAATTGAATTTTTTCAGGAAATGGCAACTCTTTTTGGTAAATATCCTAATGTAATTTATGAAATTGCGAATGAACCTAATGGTAATATTAATTGGAACAATGACATTCGTCCCTATGCAGTAGATGTTATTCGCGCCATCCGTCAAATTGATCCAGACAATATTATAGTTGTTGGCACAGGGACCTGGAGTCAAGATATTCACCATGCTGCAGACAACCCATTGCCTGACAGCAATATTATGTACGCGTTGCACTTCTACGCAGGTACACATGGACAAGAATTACGTGATCGTATTAATTACGCACACAATAAAAATATTGCGATTTTTGTTACTGAATGGGGAACATCGCAAGCATCGGGTGATGGCGGGGTTTATCCAAGTCAAACCGAAACCTGGATTAGTTTTTTAAATGGCAAAAAAATCAGTTGGGTCGGATATAGTTTAACGGATAAAAATGAGAGTTCTGCGTTATTATTGCCTGGCGCAAATTACTTAGGACGATGGCCTGAGTATCAATTAAGCCCTTCTGGAAAATTAGTTCGACAATTAATACTTAAACCCTGACACAGG
>JAZKFP010000312.1:0-1797 GCA_040386355.1 Pseudomonadota bacterium
AAAATCAACTTCGTAACCCGATCGACTTCGCCAATACGTTAGCGGAAGATCACGTTGTGTGTAATCTAAATAAGCGCGCAATTCCAATAAAATCAGATGTTCTAACGCTCGCCCAAAGGATTCTGAACCTTCACTGACAATGCCGCGCCGCATTAAAACATTCGCAATTCCAACATCAAAAAAATAAAATTTTGCGGTTGCCATAGCTTTACGTTTTATAGTTTTTTGATACGCGGGTAATAAATGCCCCACTAAAGTGTCTTCTAATATTTGATAATATTCTCGAATTGTTTTTGCTGGAATCCCAGCATCACTGGCGATAGCGGTAAAATTTAATTGTTCACCATTACTTAACCCAGCCAATTCTAAAAAACGAGAAAAACCCTCGATTGATCGTGCAAAGCCTTCTGCTTGAATTTCTTCTTGTAAATACGTACCAACATAAGCGCGTAAATCTTGTTCATAAAAAGGTGAATCGATAATTGCCGGTAAACTACCTTTTGTTAATCTGTCGGCAAGTCGTAAGAAGTTTAATTCACTGGAAATTAATGGATGCAAATGATAAATCCAAGCTCGCCCGCCCAACAAATTAGCGCCACCGCGTTTCAATTTTCGAGCGCTACTGCCGGTTAAAATAAATCGAAGCTGAGGATGGCGATCAATTAATAATTGAACTTCATCAAGCAGTTTTGGCAGCTTCTGAATTTCATCAATAATAATTAGTTCGTCTGTTTCTTTCAGCGTTTGTCGTATCCATTCAGGTCGAGCACTCAGCTCTCGAAAAGTATCAGCCTCTAATAAATCAAACCACTTTGCATGGGGAAATAAGGTACGCAGCAGTGTACTTTTGCCAGTCTGTCTCGAACCAAGCAAAAACAAAGACTTATGTTTAATCAAATTAGTTAAATCAAGTTTTCTATCGTACATACTAAGTTATGTTAGATCGTAAATAGCAGAATTTCATGCAATTCCGCACAAAGATGGCATAATTTACAAGAAATTCTGCCACAAATTGGCAGAATTGTAGGGTTTAAAGACGGACGGGGCAATTGTATTTAGAGGGAAAAATTAATGGTTTATGTAATCTTTAGAATATTGATGGACTTCAGAACTTGAAAGAGCCTCTTCAATAGGCCACCACGTAAGTGTTTGGTGCTGTTTATCACCAATAGTTACTTGGAAATTAGCAGGTACATGAATGCGATACGCAAGCACAACATAATGCGTCGAAATGCCAAAATCGCCTGCAAAAGAATCGGGATAAAAATGCTCAAACGGCCCGATAAATTCGACAGAAAAATTACTCATATCGAGTTGTAATTCTTGCGTTAATATTCGTGACATAGCTTGAGCACGGGTTTCATTTTTATAAATTCGCCCACCGGGGACAAACCAAAAATGTTGCGCTGGACGATTGTTGCGTAACCCTAATAAAACTTCTTTATTTTCGCGAACAAATATTAAGTCAATTGAAATCAGCGGCATGGTTTCAACAATACGTTGAAACTCAATATCGGTTAAAAATATTGATTTATTCTCCACGATGATTTCTCAATTGACGCATCGCTTGCATAATAAATAATGAGTTCGTAATAAAATAACGACGCCACAATCTTTTAGGTTCACTCACTAAACGGTGTAACCATTCCAATCCATTATTTTGCATCCATAGTGGAGCCCGTTTAATAGTTTTTGCGTGATAATCAAATGCAGCGCCTACTCCAATCATTACTGCTTGAATACGATCTCGATGCGCAGCCATCCATTTTTCTTGTTTAGGACAACCCAAACTTACCC
>JAZKFP010000313.1:0-1737 GCA_040386355.1 Pseudomonadota bacterium
ATTATTTACGTTGTTAGTACTGCCCTCTTTATATATGTTATTTGCAAAAGATCGACATAGTGCAGATGAAATAGCACTAGCAGCTGATTACTCAAACGCCTAATTAAATCAAAGGCGGATTAAAAATCCGCTCGAATTGAATGCACAAATTAAATGCAAATTGATTACTAAATATTAAGAAAGTGTTTTAGGAAAATTAAATGTGGTGGATACATACAACAAACGTAGAATCGTTTTCCAGTAGGCGCCTGTGCAATGAGGCCGCGGAGCGTACAGTTGAGTACTTGAGCAGGCAAATAAGCAGGCAACAACCTGGAAAGCGATTCTACGGCAGTTCCACTAATCGACGAATGCACGTTCTATGGCATATTGTCCGAGGATACCTTGTCTAGTTTCTTTAAAGCCATGCTCATCTAAAATTGCTGTTGTATCTTTCAACATCGCAGGACTGCCGCAAATCATAAATCGATCATCTTCAATCGTTGGTAACGGCAAGCCAATTTGTTTAAATAAAATTCCCGTACGCATTAAATCGGTTAATCGACCTTTATTTGCAAAAGGTTCGCGCGTTACGGTGGGATAATAAATTAATTGATTCTTAACTTGCTCACCAAAAAATTCATTATTGGGTAATTCTTCTTGAATTTCTTTTTGGTACGCCAATTCCGATACATAACGAACGCCATGTACCAAAACTACTTTTTCATAAAGCTCATAAGTTTCAGGATCTTTAATAATGCTCATGAAAGGGGCTAAACCTGTGCCAGTTGCTAACAGGTAAAGATGTTTACCTGGAAGCACACCATCCATAATTAATGTGCCGGTAGGTTTACGGCTCACATAAATTTCATCACCGGGTTGAATACCTTGTAGGCGAGAAGTTAATGGGCCATCTGGTACTTTAATACTGAAAAACTCCAATTCATCAGCGTAATTAGGGCTGGCGATACTGTAAGCACGAAGCAGTGGCTTACCATTTACTTCTAATCCAACCATAGTGAAATGACCATTTTTAAAACGAAAGCCCGGATCTCGAGTAGTTTTAAAACTAAACAATGTGTCATTCCAATGATGAACACTCAGTACTTTCTCTTTTTCTAATACAGCCATGGAAATTCCTCTAATTCATTTTTAAACACTTTTTGGTATTGCGCAAAGCTTAGAGGAGTCTCTATTATTTAAAAAACAAATTATTTAGATATTCCTTATCGGATTTATCAATATGAAGTTTACCCTACGCCAACTTGAAGTTTTCCTTGAAACGGCCCGTACTGAAAACGTTAGTCGCGCTGCCGAACAGTTAAATTTTTCTCAATCCGCGGCCAGCAGCGCCTTAAAAGAGCTCGAACAGCAATACAACATTTTGTTGTTTGATCGAGTGGGAAAGCGACTATTACTGAACGATTTAGGAAGAGCATTACGCCCAAGAGCCGAAGCATTACTGGATCAAGCACGTGATTTGGAACAAGATCTTTTTCAAAAATCGGATTTAAGCGCATTAAAGGTCGGTGCAACCTTAACTATTGGAAACTACTTAGCGGTGGGAATTTTAACTCGCTACCGAAATGCACATCCCCATGCCGAGCTGGCATTAGAAGTTGCAAATACCTCTCACATTGTTGAGAAAGTTGCCAATTTTGAATTGGATATCGGGATGGTTGAAGGCGAAAGAAACCATCCACAATTAATTTCTATTCCTTGGATTGATGATCAGCTTGTAGTATTTTGTGCACCGGA
>JAZKFP010000314.1:0-4466 GCA_040386355.1 Pseudomonadota bacterium
AATCAAAAACTGCTTTAAATCTTTGAATTTCTGCTTGCTGTACTAACTTCGTTATCTGCAATTCACTTTGATCAAGTATGGTTAGAAAAAAATAAAGTTTATTATTAATCAACTGTGGAATTGATGTAATTTGAACAGGAATTTTTTTTCCTTTTCTATCGCTGGCTATAAAGTAGCTACTTTCTAATTTAATTGAACTTAAAAAATTCAGAAAAGATGAATCACTTTTCTTTAAAAATTCTTCTGGAAGTAAGATATCAATTTTTTTGCCAAATACTTCTAAACATACAAAACCAAAAATCTTTTCTGCACATGCATTTATCGCACAAATATTTAATTCATCATCAATTTGAACTATACCAATTGGGCAGTTTTTTATAAAATTTAAAAAATTTTTTGAAATATTTTTTTCTTTCGAAAGCTGATTATCTTTGCGCACCTGCTCAAATATCGCTTTAAATTGAATATTATTTTTCTTAGGCTGGGTTAACAAGTAAAGACTCCTCCATGAGTATATACCCGTAGCGAATGAAAATTAGGTGTTCATCGCCAACACTTTTCAAGTATTGGCTCTTTTTAATCGCTCACTGCGTTGCATTTCCTTGCGTAAAGCTTTAGCTACGCAGCGTCAATGCGCCTTGTGATCAATAAAAAATCTTCAGGCTTCACCACTTCGTTTTACCTAATTTTCAAACGCTACGGGTATATTAGTGTACTTTCAAAATTTTTTAAAATAATAATTTGCATTTTAATAAAAGACAAAATATGTTATTTAAATTTTGGAATTTATATTAACGGATATCAATCCTGTTCATAATTTTGTAGGGCCGTTTTAAATTTCGCGTAGTTTTAACAATTTTCAGGTCATCTCTTTGATTGACTGTATAGATCGTTCCATCTGCTGGGTTGGTAAAAGATTTATACACTCCTCCCTCTACGCTCAATGAACGATAACCAGCGGCACTAATATTAGATTCTCGATCGTCGACTTCGCTGTCTTGATTAAAGTCAATTTCTGATTGTCGCGGCAAGCCCGTTACAGCATCTAAATCCATAATCCAATTCGTCAATGAAAATTCACATGCATTAGAAAATTTTTGCGGAAGCTCAGTATTTACCAATAAAAAATTAGAAATAAGTTGTGGGTTCGCAACAACACGTTCCCCAGTATTGGCTGTTGCAGCTGGTGAAATAAGTGGTAGATACCAGCCGTGCGCAGCATCTGCTTTATCGACGGTTCTTTTAGCTATGCGCAATTGGTATTTACCTTCAACCGAATCTTCGCTAATAATTTCTGTTCTGTGAAATGCTGAGGTATAAACTTCATTTGGATTGTTAGGATCTTGGTAAATGCCGTAAATATGATTCATTGGCCAGGTTGTACTGTTATAGTCTTTTTCAGTAAAGGCTCTGCCAGTGCCAAATAATACAACGATACCTTTTTTATCCGTTCGACGTTTCGCAGTGGGTTTGACGCTAATTGGATTTTTTGCAGAATCTTTAAATATTAGAGTCGCATTTTTATTGGGCAATAATAAATTGAAATGCCACAACATGCCGGTTAAATCTCCGGCATAAGCTGACTCTACGTAACCGTTGCCATCATAATCAATTAGTAATGGAACCGATAAACCATTTTTTTCACGATTAATGGTAGTTGGGAGTGACTCACTCGAGACATTAATGAAATGATCGATATTTCCAGTATTTATATCAACCATCGCTAAACCTTGAGTGACGCTATCATTGTTATACCCACTTTGAATAAATGCATAACATTTATTTTCAGAGATACATCCCATTTGAGGATTACTCAATAAGTTTCCGATTCGTCTATCTTGTACTTCCCACAAAACTTTCGGTTTGCTAAGGTCTTTTTTATACGTAACATCTAAAGCAACTACTCCCTTAATACCTTCGCCAAAGCCAGCAATTAACACGGTTTTCCAGTTATTTTTTACACATAAATTTTGAATGCTGGCGCCACCATTAAACAAATATTTATGTTCAAATTCAGGCGGCATTATGTTAGATAATTCAGGTAATACGATTTCAGGAATATAAGCCCATGCTTCTTTTAATACGCTGCCTTTTTTATTCATGGCATGTAACATGCCGTCATTAGTAGCAAAAACAAAATAGGGCGTACGATCCTTCGTTTCAATTGAAAAATCAAACTCAGAGACACCACCACAGAAATTGCCAGTAGAATTTTTAGTAGGGCCTAGTGATACAGGCTGTGCAGTTATAGTATCGCCTAAAATATTAGATCGTTTACGGATTTGAGTAGAAGGACAAGCACTGTCATTTCCTTGATTAAAACTCACAAAACAATCTAACCACTCATCATCAGTGAGCGTTGTAAAATTATCATTTTTTATCTGAGTTTGAATAAAAGAAGAAATATTCTTTTTTTCCATGGCAACAATAGATTTGTCGGACGAATTATACGTCCACAGATTACGCTCAGAATCTTGAACCTGTGTTTTTAAAGAAGGTGCTAATTTTTCAATTTTAATAAAATCACTTGCGTTTTCCTGCTCATATCTCAACACATCGCCTGACCAAACATTAGTATGAAATTGAGTAGCAAAAATTTTGTCATCTTCGATTATCAGATGAGATGTCAATGAAGTAGGAACAGCTTGTTGAATATCTTTGGCCAATTTTTGCCACAACGCATTAATTTTGGAAACATCATAAACACTTTCAAAAAAACCATCTCCATTAAATGCGGCATGCCACGTATCTGCAACGGCGCCTGTTACTGAATTAAAAGGGTTTCCAAACCATACATCATTCGCTGCCAGTGAAGGCGCAGGAAAACCATCAGGCCCACTCACAAGCCCACTGTCTAAACCCATGGTAAACGTAAAAGTACGCATACTTTGGTGTTGGATTAAACTTCCATCATTAGATAAGTTATATTGAATATCTTTAAAATCTGGCCGTAAATCATTATGACGATAAAGATGAGCAACATCCGCTAACGTATGAGCAATGCCATCCTTGTCTTGATCTCCAATCGTTACGCCAGTGTCCGTCCAATGGCCATCCGTTATTAATACAGAGGCATTGGTTTGACAGGCGCTTAATACATTTGGTGTTTTTTTGAAGTATTCTCCTGCTCTTTGTAATGCCTTCCGATTTGGAGTGCCACTTTTAGCATTAGCGGTATACAATTTTTTTAATAAATCACTTTTTAATTGGTTTGCGCGAGGTTCGATATTGATGGTAGACGAATTAATAAAATTTAAGCCAAAATACATTTTATCGTGAAAAGTATCAAAAATGTTTCCTGTTACAGTTTTCGCTGCTGCAAAACGTGTGCGGTGATATTGAAACCAATTTGCTATATTTTGCCGAAGATCTTTAACATTTATTTTTTCTTTCAATGGATAATCTTCAAAGGAACTTAAATTAGAAACGGTTACATCAAAACAATTTGAAAATGGAGGATTAGTATCTACCTCTATTTCAGGTTTTAACCAACAGCTGGATGGTGGCGAATTTTTTTTACTGTAACTGATTTTTTCAACTTGAATCGTATTTGAATTATTAACTGTATATCTGTAATGCGTGTCCCAATAGTCTATTAATCCGTTCGGAATTGAGTTCATAGATTCAATATTTGGAGAACCAGAAAAGCCTTTATCGTCTTGCCACACTTCAAATATAAACCCGTCATAAACACCCGTTGTATCTATTGCCAAGTCTCTTTTGTACTCTGCACTAAAACTACAGCCGGTTGGAATTTGTCCCTCAATAATATTTGCACAATTAAAATCTGCTTCAGGATAACCAATCCACGGCTCATATTTTTTTTCTGGATTAAAAAAAATATTATTAAAGTGATTTGAGCGCATTCGCCAATCGGCTTTGGCAGCTCGAGCATGGCTAGTGAGCGTAGAACATGTGCCATACGATTTATTAAAATAGATATTACTGAACGTGGTTACATTACAACCTGCAATAACAAATTTATTATTGGGAAGCGCGAGATTTGTGGAGTTATGAAAAGATGTAGTTGCAAGTGGTTTTGCTAAGTAAGATTTGAGGGTGTAGTGCTTCGCTAATATTGCCTCTTCATCCATACTACTTGAATCATCAAAAATCCATAGTACTTGCCATTTCGACTGCTCGAAATACAAGTATAGATCTTCTAAATTTTGCGCCCACGCGTCATACGTTTCTGGAGAGTCAAATTTTCGGCTCTTAGATTGATGTACAAAGTATCCTTTTCCACCTTTGTTCTCGATGATCTTCATAAACTGACCTGTGTCATCCCCAGCAGTAATTTTTCCTAACGTATTAATCCAAATGTGATCATTAATCTTGTATGCGGATGTGGTTGTTTGCATCGAATTTACCTATGCGTCCGTTGAAAGTTTCTAGGTGGACATGAAGAACACCAGGCGTATGTGCACCTAATAAAGAACCATCATCCATTCTGAATTGACGAAGTG
>JAZKFP010000315.1:0-23178 GCA_040386355.1 Pseudomonadota bacterium
GCGGAGGTATTTTATCGCCAATTATTCCATGGGAAGAACCCAAAAATCTAATGGCTCTAATTGAATGGTCGCAAACCGAATATCCGCAATTATGCCGAGAATTATTTAAAAAAACCGGAATTAATCCTGAATGGCAGCAATCCGGATATTTAATGTTGCAATTGGAACAATCTTCGGAAATAAATCAATGGTGTTCACAATATGCTGAAGAATATTCGTGGTTAGATGCATCAGAACTGGAGCGGAGATTTCCTCGTTCAACTATTTCGTTAAATGAGGGGCTATGGTTACCAAAAATTGCTCAAATAAGAAACCCACGTTTATTAAATGCATTACGCAAGTGGGTTCATAGACAGCAAAAAGTGCAAGTGTATAAGTGTGATGTTTCAGATATTGCGGATCACGTATCACATTTTGAAATTAAAACTACTGAACAAATATTTTCTTGTTCGCACGTTATCGTTGCAGCCGGTGCTTGGAGCCAAAAATTGTTGCAGCCTTGGTGGCCGACACCTTGGATCAAACCGATGCATGGTCAAATGTTATGTTTTAAACCACCGCAGAGTTCATTATCATCCATTGTTGGAATCGGTCATCAATATGCGATTCCGCGACGCGATGGAAATATTTTATTTGGTAGTACTTTAGAGGATGTGGGTTTTGAAAAAAGTACTACTGAAGCAGGTCGTCAAGAATTAGAAAAATTAGCTTATGAATTAGAGCCGAACTGGAAAGGGTATTTAGTGCATCATTGGAGCGGCTTGCGTCCTGCTGCTGATTATCCAAGAGTGCAAAAAGTGAAAGATGGGCTGTGGATAAATGCAGGGCATTATCGTAATGGATTAACTTTAGCTCCAGTATCAGCCTTTGCACTGGTTGAAGCGATGGTGGAGGGAAATACTAAGTGGTTAGAAAATTTCATACCCAAGCAGCTTACGAAATAAAAGGTAATTTATGTCAACACATCTTCCAGAGCCAGCTAAAAATATTTGGGGTGAATCGTTAGTTCCTTGTTCGACACAACCGATGACTGGTTATGATCGTACTGGATATTGTCATTGCTATTCTGCAGATCCAGGCCAACATACGGTGTGTGCAATTATGACGCGCGAATTTCTCGATTATTCATTAGAACGTGGAAATGATTTGATTACTCCGCGCGCAAGTTCAGAATTCCCTGGATTAAAACCAGGTGATCAATGGTGTTTATGTGTGCAACGTTGGAAAGAAGCTTTTGAAGCAGGCTCTGCTCCCAAAGTAGTATTATCTTCAACACATCGTTCGGCCTTAAAGGTTGTCTCGCTGGCGCAGTTGAAAGCACATGCGATTGATTTGTCTTAATTGCTATATCTTGCATGAATAAGTTTTAAGTATTGTTGATCTCACTCCTTGCTGTGCTCATGCAACAACTTTCTAATAAGACAGTTATTGGTATATGCTCCGCCAGTCTCGATCGATCGCCTTACGTAAAACTTATTCATTTTAGGTTTTAAAATCTTTAAATATTTTAGAACCGGTCAGAAGGTGACACCTGTTCTTTAACCAAATTCTGTTTTAATGCAGGCGAGCACATTTCAATAAAATGATAGGCAAAGGCTCTTAAAAAATTACCTTTTCTCACTGCAATTTTTGTAGTGTTTGCATGGAAAAGATGATCGCAACCCAAACGCCGTAATTCGTTGTCTTTAACATCGTTGAACGCAACAGACGCTAAAATTCCAATACCAACGCCGAGTTCAACATAAGATTTAATAACATCCGCATCAAGTGCAGACATCACAATATCTGGTATAAAACCCGCTTCTTGAAACGTTTTTTCAATCATCGCTCGCCCGGTAAAACCTTCGTGATAGGTAATAATCGGATACTCTGCAATTGCAGCCAAAGTTAAAGGCTCTGAATTTACTAAAGGATGTTGCTTTGGAACAATCACCGCGTGATGCCAACTGTAATAAGGAAAAACTGCAAGTTCAGAAATTTCTCCAATCGTCTCAGTGGCGATACCAATATCAGCTTCACCTTCTAGCAGCATCTTTGCAATTTCATCAGGACTGCCTTGATGTAATTTTAAATGTACTTTTGGATAAATCTTTTTAAATTCAGCTACTACTTTAGGTAATGCGTAACGCGCTTGCGTATGCGTTGTTGCTAAGGTTAACTGCCCTTGATCTTGTTGTGTATATTGCTCAGCAAGATTTTTAATATTTTTAGCATCGATCAGCATACGCTCGACAATTTTGAGCATTTCAAGACCAGGATCCGTCAGGCCAAGTAAACGTTTACCTTTTCGAATAAAGAGCTCAATTCCAAGCTCATCTTCAAGATCTTTAATGTGTTTAGATACTCCAGACTGCGAGGTATAAAGCGTGTTTGCCACTTCAGTTAAATTAAAATTACGTCGAGCAGTCTCTCGAATAATACGTAACTGCTGAAAATTCATAGTTTCTCCAAGATGTACCTAATACAGATCGAATTTCCTAAAGCACTTTCAACTATTCAATCAGCAACAGGCGGCGTTAAATGCGGGCAAATAATTATTTGCCCCTACAAAAATTATCACTTTCCTAAAAATATCTCGATCGCTAACGGTAACCGTAGGGGCGAATAATTATTCGCCCGCATGTACTTTTCCACAAAATTCCTTTCATGAAACATTACACCATTTAAAACTTGTCTACAGTGCCAAGACGGGAATGGTAAACAGGTCAGTTAGAGAGTGCAAATATCAAAAAGTAAATTAGTTATTCAGTTTCGCTAATAATTTTTCCGCAATGGCAGTTAGATTTTCAAGATTTTTTTGAATGTCATGGCCTAATTCTTCGGTAAGTTTAGGTCGCCGTGCTGGAAAAGAAAAAGCAGGATTTGAATAGCCTGAAGTTAGAATGTCAGCTTGATCCTGTAGTTTTTTATAAGACTCTGAAATTTCAACAATTAGATCTCCTGTATTAGAATTGAAGAGATGAAGAGATTTTTCTAAATTCAAAGGATTAAATTCTGATAATATTTTATAAATTTTTATTTCGATTTTATAGTTTAATGATGAATTTTTACGTAAAGATGAAAAACCTTGGTCAAGAGCAGATATAAGCTTGGAAACATCCTTGTTCATATTTTGTAATGAAAGAATTTTATTTTTAAGGTTTTTAACAGAACGATTATGGAGAGAATCGCTGTTAATCATTACAACATTGTTGTCAATAACAGTTGATGTCCTTTTTTCTACAACCAAGTTATGTGCGGAAACTAAATTATTCGCCCAATTGTAAAGTTCCAAGCGTTCTTTAAGATCAAAACTTAATGATTTAATGTCAAGAGATTCTTTAGATCCGGCTTCAAATTCTTTGAGTGCTTTTTTATTTTTCAAAACAATAGATACATGTTTAACACTGGTATCTTCCAGTATTTTTGATTGATAGTATCGGCTTATATTAATAACTTTTTGATCATGCAGATAGTGAAGCGTTTTTTCACCTAAAATTGGTGAAATTACTTCAGATTTAATTTCTGAAGTAAATAAAAAGTTCTTTAGATTTTTCATCGAATATTGTGCAATATTTTTTCCAAAAATATGGTTGGTTGTCTCAAAATGGGTTTTTTGATTTTTACTATCAGAAGTGATGATTTGTGAATTATCAATAATCCATTGAGCAATCATCAACTTTTCAACATATTTCTGATACATATCTTTAGTCTGGTTAAGATCAGAAATAGGTTTATAAATATAGGTGTCATCTTTTTTAGAAAGAATGAATGGCAAATGATTAAGAGTAGTTTTGTTAATCATCGAGTTTTCTAAAAAGGAAATATGTCCTTGAAACTCTTCTTTCGAAAACATTTCAAGGTTAGGTAAAATAATAGTTTCATCTTTATGTTTTCGAGAAGGCCAGCCAAGATAACCCATAAATAATGGATCAATAATTCCTTTGATTAGCCCTAATCCATATACAGCAAATGCAACAACTACTGCAATAACTGGAAATGACCCCCCTGATGCAATTGTTGCGGCAAGAAATCCAATTCCAATTAACGCAGGTAAAACAAACCCCATATTGACTAGCCATCTTCCACGGAATTGAAATTTTAAAGACAAGCTTTTAATAAAATCTAATCTTTTGTTAATTACATGATTATGAGCAGCATCAGCTTTTATTAAATCTTGAATCTTTTTAGTTGCAGCATTAAAAATTTCATTTTGAATGTGTTTGGCAGATTTGGATGAATCTTTTTTGCCGACTGCATGATTTGCTTTAGCTGTATCAACACTGCTAATACTAAAGTTTTCTACAGAACTGGAAGAGTTAGATGATGCGCTTAAAGCTTGGGAACGGTTTTGAGATAAGGGAGATATTGGTACCGGTGACGAACTTTGAGATAAGTTTGGTGATGTGTTTGTACTGGTTTTATCTGTATCGTATGGGCTTGCATTTTTTAAGACTGCATCTTTTCTGGAATCATCTTCTCTTGAAGTTTTATCTTTATAGTTGCTATTATTTTTAAATGGCTCATAGCTTAATGAATTAGGGTTAGCACTTCTTTTATAAAAGCCTACGTTTTGTACGGTATCATCAGAAAGTTTAAAAATTTTTGGTTGATTTAAAGACTCATGTAATGGAATTACAGTACTCTGAGGCGTTTGTAGATTATCGCCAAGTTTTTTCGGTCGTAACGCTATTGTATTGTCCTTGGTTTCATTCAAATAAAGTCTTGTAACCGATTCTTCCTCAGTGTCATTAATATACTGTAGTTGAACAGTTTGCTGACCTTCATTTTTATACATAGTAAAAGTGACGGTGACTTTTTTACCAGCAGGAATAATAATTTTAATCTTTTTTAAGTCAGTAGCATCTGCGCCTTTTAATGCAAAAGACTCTGGTTGATCCGCGCGATAAACTAATTTACCTCCTAATTTATTATCGTAGTTATATAGTTGCGCATTGTCATGAATATTTTTAACTAAAGATAATGAACTCATTTGCGTGCCAAATTACTATTAATTAATTATTAGAGTATATTTTGTTAACCGAACTTTCTTGTTTTTTTGAAACACCATTAATTCCATAATACAAATGCGTCAGAATGGCATTTTGTTTAGAGTTTTTATCAACTGATATTTTATGAATATCGAATTCTTCTTCAGGTCCAACAGCTACCACATCATTCGTAAAACGCTCACGCTCATCAACCACCGTTAATGCTGGCGAAACGGATGAATCTTTTACATATAATATTTCTCGAACTTGACCTTTTTTTATTAATGAAACACATCGGCCAATATGATCGTGCGGAGGGGTTTCTTGATTGGGGCCAATTGAAAATATATGGATGCAAAAAGGAAAACCTTGATTATCACTACCAGTTAAAAGATATTTTCCATACCCATGCAAATCATTGAAATTTTTAGGAGAATAGGGCGCACTATTAAATTTTTCTAATATCTGAGGTAGATTTTCCGCAATCAGATTTCTAATAGTTTCAGGCGAAGATTCATCTTTAATCAACTCTTGGATTGATTGATTAACTTCAGCACTATTTGTCTGATGCGCTTTAAGCGCAGCTTTATCGTTTCTAAAATTTAAAGGCAAATTGTCAATAGGATCAACAAAAGTGAGTTTGTTTTCAAAATAGGGTGTTAAGCCTAAAGATGAAACTTTGTTTTGAAAGTTAGAAAGTTTTGGTGATTGATAAATTTCAACCGGCTGAATTTTATTTGGATTAATGTAGGCAAATAAAGTTGATGTTTGATTGTTGGAATAAGAAGTTTGGTACAAAGAACCTTGATTAAATGCTGAAACTGCCATGGACTTACCTTTGAATGTTATGAATTTATGCATTCAAAGTAAAATTATGTTGTATAAATTTCAACCAATAAAAATTCATAACGATATTAGTGAATGGTTATCACATATTTTGATTTGCTTAACATTTACAGATCAATTGAACCTAATATCGGTATAGTTGACTCAGTTTGCATCTGTTGAAATCTTTCAAGTAATTTGGGAAAAGGACCATAACCTGAATCTGAATTAATATGGCCCGCATTATTTAAATGTAAAAAATTCGCTCCCCATCGATGAGCAAATTTCTTTGCTTTATTTAAATTAATCCAAGGATCATTCTCACTGGCAATCACTAGATTCATACCAGGTAATAAATTTTTAGGAAGAGAAGAGCTAATGGTTGGAGCCGTTAAATGAGGATGTGAAAGACATAATCCACAATCAAAAAATCGGTCAGGATCTGCAGGTGCAACTAAAATAGTTCCAAGAATTTTATCGGATTTTTCAATTGCGGCGCACACGCTAACAAGACAACCAAAACTGTGTGCAATAATCCAAACCGACGAACAGGCGTCGATTTCTCTACAAAGCTGATGCTTCCATACTTCGAGTTCAGGTACTTCCCAATTAATATTCTGAATGCGGCGGCTGTTCGGAATTTTCGATTCTAACCAAGTCTGCCAGTGATCCGGCCCACTTCCTTGGTAACCTGGAACAATCAAGGTCGTTGACTGCATATCTTCTCCCTGCTCGAATCAAACTGCAAAGAGAACATATCAGTAGGGCAGAACTATTCCAAAGAAGAAAAAATGCAAAGGTTATTCTGCTGGATAGACTGCTGATTTCTATCACACAATATTTTAAATTTCTGAACGAATAGTCTCTTAAGAAAAGGTATTTAGGAGTTTGCCAACATTAATTTAGCCATATGACTCACATAATCTCACAACTCTGTTTTTTAGCATTGGTTCTTCGTGCTGCTGGTACAGGGTTGTTTTCCAAATCACAGACACGGGTGCCATACTCAGTATTGCTTTCATTCAATAATTGTATTTGTTGTTGCCGAGCCACTACTGTCCTCTCTAATTGGAATGATTTTTCGGGAATTAACTAGTGTAAGTGATTCAAGCCGATTTATTTCCAAATCAATATCATCCATATTCTTTTAAAAAACTTGACTATGCAGGAGAGTGCTAGATTGATAATTATGGATATCATTAACATTATGTACAATGCGATTTAACAGTTCTGTTAAATCAATTCCTTGATTCACCAAATCGCCAAATAATTCCGAACGCATATCTAATTGCTGAATTTTAATTAATTTTTCTTTAAGTAATCGGCCATACTGTTGAGTCTTACCGGTTATTTTAAATTGAGTGGAAGTATCAATATTTTGAATAATTAAGGCTACTTGTCTTTTTATTCCGTAAAATTCTTTTAAATTTACGCCAGGTCTAGAGTGTTGATTTTAGACGTGCTTCTTAATACAGACACAGTGTTGAGGGCTGATGTCGTGTGTCGAGAAGATGTAACTGATCGGGTGTTCACTGCGTTTTGTACTGTAGTAGGATGTGCAAGTGTTGATAGAATTTGTGAGGCTGTGGCAGATGAGGTAATTAAAATATCTCTCATAATTTCAACTGCCTTATCCGTTTCTTGATTTTACATTGCACTCCACAAAGATTGGTTTTTATCCATATGTTTTAATACTTTTGCAACATCTTGAATCGCTTGATGTCCAATGGGATGATCAAATTCAGAACGTGCTTTTAAATTGAACCTTTCAAGTCCATCTTTCACCGTATTTTTCACTTAAATTAAACGCTTAAATCGTTGTGGATTTTTTTGTGCTAACGCTGTGTCATTTCATTCAGAGAGCAATGTTTGATTGGTGGAATGCTCAACTAATGAACGCGCGAGTTTGTTAGCAAACAAATCCATTGATAATTCATTAATCACGTATTCGGAAATTAAAACCTGGCGGTTATGTACTTTAGTTTCCATGTGATACAAGTACAAACTTGTAGAACCAGAGACTGCAAGTCCTGCAAATGGAATTTCACTTGCTATTTTTTCAGCGCCTTGAACTAATTTTGACATTGACATTGACATTGACATTAACATTCTTTTTTTAGATGAGTAGAGGTGAATAAACTTTGAGTTGTAGTGCTTGAACGTATTAGATTTGAACTTGTATTGATAATTGAAGTAGGCGCATTTGAAGTAACTTGTGTTAAAGAAGTTGATCGGTTGAAAGAATTATTGATGTTACGAACTGATTGCATAATATGAGATCCTTTGACCATTTGTACTTAGCACTTTGTAATAAATACAATCGCATCACGCAATAAAGGTTTTAGTAAGAGTGAGATATGGTTAGCAGAATTAAAAATAAGCTTTTCATAAATTCTTTTTAATCTAAATTTATTTGAAAGTCGGTATAAGAATTAGTGTTTCCGGTGTAACGCTTACTTACTTCAGTAAGCGTTAATCAAGTGGCAAGTAAATTAATTTAAAAAATTTACATGATTTGTGATTTAAAAAATAATATTTTTTAAATCACTCTTGCTCTTTCGTCATTGAATTAAGCAACTCTAAATTATTTGCTGCTTTTTCATGATATTGCGGCGAAGTTTCCAATGCATTTTGGAAGTAAGTACGGGCTCGTGTTAAATCATTATTTTGCATCAAGATAACGCCCATATCATTATATGCATCTTGCTTTGGCATAATTTTGCTAAAGCTCAATTCTGCTTGGCGCCAGTTTTGTTCACGTGTTTGAATTAAACCAAGGTTGTACCAAGCGGTAGCAAAATTTGGTTTTTGTTTGATCGCTTGATTAAAATAAGATTTTGCTGTGCTCCAATCACCTGACAAATAATTTGAATATCCAAGATTGTTTAGGATGTTGACGTCATTCGGGCGAATTCGGCCGGCTTGCTTAAAATAATAAATTGCTTTCAAATGCTGTTTTTTCTGATCGTGGATAATTCCCATGGTGTTGTAGGCTTTCCAAGGAGAATTCGAATCTACATCCAGCATTAAAATACTTCCGTCTTCATTTTTTACAGACGGTGCAACACTAATACGTGCTTTATCTAATTCAATACTTTTTTCTAAGTGATTCTCAGCTTGATCGACGTTACCTTGTTTGAAAGAACATAATCCTAAATATTGATGTGCAACAATTGAATTCGGTTCATTTTTCAAAATAATATTAAAAGAATTTAAGCAACGCTCAAAATCACCATTTAAATAGTATACACGGCCTAATCGATCATATAACGGCTGGCTATCTTTGTCTAAATCAAGTCCAAAACTATATTCAATAATTGCGCGTTGATAATCTTTATTTTTAACGGCTGTATCGCCGCGCATTAATGATTCATCAACTGTGGTGGGTCGAATAGCTTTGTCAAAAGCTTTTTCTTTATCTAGCGCATCTATTTCTGATTTTTTAATATCAGCTTCCGAGTTTGGGCTAAAACTGGCACAGCCTTGTAGTGAAAGACTTAAAACAATACAACTTAAAGTTAATGATTTTTTAAACATCATGTAGAAATTGCTCCATTAAAACTTAAACTTAAATGTAAATTTAAAAATACAAATGCTCATACTAAGCACAGATTGGTCTTCTCTTAGGCGCTCGCGAAATAAGCCCGCGCAGCATACTCTCTTTATTAACAAAAGGGGGTATGTGAGCAGGCGAATGAAGAAGCACTATCCGGTAAAATTAATATTTAGTCGGTGTATATGTAACTATTGTAGGATGCTCATTGCTTTTATAACCGTGGGCCCTACCACTACTACGAAAAATCCGGGCCACATACATAACACGGTTGGGAAAATTAATTTTAAACCAAGTTTTGCCGCCATTTCTTCTGCAGCTTGACGGCGTCGATCGCGGAACTCACTCGCATACACACGCAAGCTTTGACCGATTGGAGTTCCTAATCGAGTGGACTGGTCAATTACTGTGATAAAACCACTCAACTCTTTAATCCCAGTGCGATGCATAAGATTACGCAGCGCGTGTTGGATAGAAATGCCTAAACGAATTTCACCATTAACCAATGATAGTTCTTGCGCTAAATCTGGATGCGCAAGATCCATCGATTGAGTGACACGTTGTAATGATGCTTCTAGGCCTAAGCCAGCTTCAACGCACACCACTAAAATATCTAATGCATCGGGAAATCCAATGCGGAGTCTACGTTGTCGACTGTTAGCCATGGACTTTAAAACAAAATTTGGAAAAATTAAACCTAACGCCGCTCCAGCCATCAATAGAATTAAGAGTGTTTGAAGAGAAATAGCTTCAAAAAAGTTTAAGCTCACTAAAATGATCAGTGGAAAGAAAATCATTAAAAAAGCTTTTAAACTGTAGAAAATTTTTAATGCGTCACGACTAGGATAGCCAGCGTATCGTAGCAGCATATTTATTTTGACACGTTCTTTATCTTTTTGAGGTAAAAAGTATTTAGATACGGGATCAATAACGCGATTGATTTTGTCATTATATTCACGCGTTAAAGTAATCGCCTCTTTATCAGCGTATTCTGAATATTGACCGGTTTTTAATAATTGACGAATGTGACGTTTGGTAGGGCTTAGGAAAGAAGAAACTAATAATAAAATAGCTAATGAAAATAAAAATGTAGAAATGGCAATAATAATTGAGAAAAATAAAGATTGTTCTAAATCAATCTTTGACTCTAATAGTGAGGTTAAAAAAGATAGATCCATAGGTTATACCTCAACTCGAATAATTCGACGCATCCAAAAAACCCCTAAAATCATAATTCCAAATGCATACGCTACAACTTTTTTACCAGTGTCTGTGCCAATTAAATCGCCTAAATAACCTGGAGTTGTAATAGAAATAAAAATTATCAGGACAAAAGGTACGGCACATAATACCCAAGCAGACATTCGTCCTTCTGCAGTAAGTGTTTTAACTTTTCTATTAAAAGAAAAACGTTCACGAATCAAACGTGAGGCTGATTCAAGTACCTCAATCAAATTACCGCCCGTTTCCCTTTGAATTAGAATTGCCATCACTAATCCTTTCAACGTCACTGAAGGAACCCGACTTAATAAGGTGTATAAAGCTGCTTGAATATCAGCTCCATAATTTATATCAGCAAAAGTTAAAGCAAATTCTTCTGCAATAGGTGATTCCATTTCTTCTGCAATAATTTTAAATGTATCTATAAGAGGGTAGCCAGCTTGTAGCGACCGACGCATCATATCTATTGCTTCTGGCAGTTGCTCTTCAAATAATGCCATGCGTTTATTTTGAATACGTATTAAATTAAAAACCGGAATAACGCTTACAGCAGCGGCGGCAAATAAACTTAAAATAAAAATTTTAGTAAAAACAAAAATTGAAATACCAGCAATTAAAGCCAGAACTAAGCATTGAAATAAAATTTCTAAAACGGATGTTCGCTTACCACTTGCTTCAATATAATTGCGGATAAATTCGAAAATAGGACGTTTTTCAAAGAAGCGTCCTAAAGGCGTTAATATTTCTGTGCGACGTAAACGCACTAAGCTATGCACTTGAGTTTGCGTATTTTGTGAAAGTGCAGAAAGTTTTTGTTGAATTTGACGTCGATGTGCACGATTTTCACCAAAAACTGGAATGGTGAGTCCTAGCATTAATGCGAATACAGCAATCGCAATCATTCCAATAAAAATAGCGGTTGACCACATTTTAATTCGCCTCGATTAATGAGCTTTAAATACATCGATCGGTAAATGAATATCCATCATCTCTAGTTTTCGATAAAAATTCGGCACAACGCCAGAGGCCCGAAAACGTCCTTTTACTTTACCTTCAGAGTCAACTCCTTGACGTTGAAAGATATAAATAGGCGACATAATTATAATATGGCCTTCCGTACCAGTAACTTCTTCCACACTCATTATTTTTCGTGTGCCGTCTTCTAAACGCTGTACTTGAATCACAATATTTATTGCAGAAGCAATTTGTTGACGTAATGTTTCTACGGGAAATTGTGCACCATACATCGTAATCATATTTTCAATACGTGCTAACGCGTCGCGCGCAGTATTAGCATGCACTGTTGTTAAAGATCCATCATGACCAGTATTCATAGCCTGCAACATATCCAATGATTCAGCGCCACGCACCTCACCGATAATGATGCGATCGGGTCGCATACGCAGGCAGTTTTTAACCAGTTCTCTTTGCGTTATTTCACCACGACCTTCAATATTCGCTGGTCGAGTTTCTAAACGCACAATATGTGGTTGTTGTAACTGTAATTCAGCAGAATCTTCAATAGTAACAATACGTTCGTCTTCCGAAATTTCACTCGATAACACATTTAATAATGTGGTTTTTCCTGAGCCAGTACCGCCAGAAATTAAAACATTTAGCCGTAATTTAACGATAGCTTGAAGAATATTTCCAAGCGATTCATCGATAGATCCGAATTCAACTAATTCTGCCATCGACAAACGTTCAACAGAAAAACGGCGGATGGAAATAGTAGGGCCATCGAGTGCTAACGGAGGAATAATAATATTGACACGCGATCCATCTTTTAATCGCGCATCTACCATGGGAGATAATTCATCAATACGTCGACCAACTGAAGAAACAATTTTATCAATTACTTTCATTAAATTTCTAGTATCGGAAAAACGTCGATTGGTTAATTCTAGCTTTCCTTTACGTTCCACATAAATTTTATTGGGGCCGTTAACTAGAATATCTGACACTTGAGGATCTTTTAGTAAATCTTCTAATGGACCAAGGCCCATAATTTCATCTTCAAGTGCATTAACCACTTGATCACGAGAGGCTGCATTTAGAGGAGCATTCATTTCTCCTAATAAACGATAGGAAATATCTCGAATTTGACGACGCGCACTACTATCCGACATATTGCTAAGAACAGTTACATCGACTAGTTCTAACATTTTTTCGTAAATATTTTTAGTCCATAGTGTTTCTAGATTTTGTGTCTCAGAAGATATAGATTGAGTGGAGGTTTTTTTCTCTCTGGTTATCGCTTGAGTGATTTTCTTCGCAAGCGAAATTTCAGCAGGTGTATTGTTTACATCTACCTCATGTGCAATCGCATTATTTGCGGCTTTTTCAATTCGACGAGATTTAATCGTAGCAACACGATCTAAAAAATATTGGCCTACATCGTTCATAATTTTATACTCAATTTAAGTTTAAATTATTCAAAAGCTTCAATAAAAGGCAAAGACTGTCTATTAAATATTCGATCTAAAACACTAGGTCGTTCTTTAATAGCGGTACCGCCTACAATTTCTTCTAATTGATATAAGGCATAGGTTATTTGTTTTTTAGATGCTACGGTGGAAAGCGGTTTATTTTCAGACAAACAAAAACTTGCTGCTATCGAATCGTAGTCCACGGTATAAGCCGACTTAATATTTAGCGCTTTGCAGATATCGCCTGTTGAAATCTCAAGCTTTTTTTGGTATCGATTGATAACAACATGAATACGATTTTCTGAAATAGATAAGGTTTCTCTAAAAAACTGGATTAACTTCGAGGCATCTTTAACTTGATCAATGGACTGAGTCATTGTTAAAAATACATCGTCGGAATTTTGTAATGCTGAAACCGTTAATAAATCTAAATATCGAGGAACATCAATAATAATATTTTGAAATTTTGTACAGAGGATACGTAGTAGTGGTTCAAAGTTCGCAGCTTCAACTTCTTCAAGTAATGGAATTGATTTATCGTTGTGACCGGATAATATACGTAAACGATTACCAGCATGTCCTAAAAAACCTTGTAATGCTAAATCATCTATTGATTCAATATTTTTTAAAGCTTCTAAAAAGTTTTGTCCCGCTTTTACGTCTAGATAGTTTTTAGTACCTGAAAACTGTACGTCCATATCAAATAAAAGCGTATTATGATTTGAAACATCAGCAAGTGTTGCAGCAAGTTGTGTTGCAATAAATGTATTTCCTGCACCGCCACGTGCGTTAATAACGGATGAAATACGTGCTGAAGTAGACTCCATTTTGCGTTGACGTTGACGTTTATTTTGTAAAATGCTTTGAACAGATTTTTTTAATTCTTCTACTGAAATGGGTTCAACTAAAAAATCTTTAACACCACCTTGCATTGCGCTTCGAAATAATTCAGGTGAAGCTTGATGAGCAATGACGATATCAATATAAGAATTAAGACGGCGTAAGGTTTGGATATTGCGCGTTTCGTGCAGACTTCCTTGATCTATTGCCGCAAAAATAACGACAGTATCGTTAAACATGCGATCAGCCATTTCAGCGATTAATGTACTTTCGCTTTTTAAGCGAAGTGCATCGGTACTGCAGAATTTTAGTGTTAAGCCTGCACTACTTAAAGGACGTGCAATATGTTCGATTGATTTTTTATCGCGTGCGATGAGTAAAATTGAATCCGACATCCTGGTACTACCCTTAAACGGTCAATTAGATACAAGTGATCTGTCCGCCGTTGTCAGGGTTGAAACCAAGGGATTCACTGGGAAGAATCGACTCATACCTGATCGCGGTTGGATCAAGTTGCAATTCTACTAGCGGAATTATAAGGGCATGTTGATAATTGATAACGCGTGTGCGTACAAATGTAATTGTATTAATGTTTTGTGCATTAACAGCTACTTCAGCTAAATTATTATTTAAATAATCGATATCTATATTGCCTGCATTAAATCTATTTATTCCAGTACGATTTACTTCTCGTGCAATAATTAAATTTCTTTCAGTAACAGGACACACTGCAGCTAAGCGCGTAATTCGACGGCTGGTTTCCTCAATCATGCTTAGAGAAAACATCAAGCGTCCAACTTCTAACACGCCAAACATCAGCATAAAAAAAACTAAGCTCACTAGTGCAAATTCAACACTGGTAATACCTTGGATTTTTTTAATATGTAAAAATTTAATCACAAATTCCTAAAGCCTCGTAACTTCAATAGATGCTCTTAAATTAAATTCTGTATTTATTCCAGAGGCACTTAGGTTTGAAAAATTTGGAATTGTGGGAAAAATAATTGCTTTGTAGGGGTAATTTGTCGTAATTATAATAGTATTTAATACAGTAATCTTGACATCATTTCTTGTCAAATTGCGAAGAATTGGTTTTTTTTCACTATTAAAAACAACTAAGTCTTTTCCAATATTTTGTATTTCTGCTAATGTTTTAAACTTATGCATTTCGCTTAAGTAACGTGCAGCGACCTGTTGTTGTCTAGTAAGAATCGAATATTCAATTAAAATATTACTAATTTCAATCACAATCGCGAGCAATAAAAGAAATACCGGTAAAACTACAACCATTTCAACAGCTGCAATTCCTTGTTGTTTCTTTCGTTTTTTTATTGACGACATCATTAATACAGTAACTCAAAAAATGTTTATAAATAATTATCGGAACAAGAAAAATTTACCTGGTGATGCAGAATTAGGATTTGTATCGATTCCACCTGCTAACAATGAATCACAGGCGCCTTGTTCAATAAACTGACCAAAGACTTGTCCGTCCATACCATCATTACCAATGCTTTGAGGTATAAACATGCAAGCATAACCTTTAACAGTTCCTTGGGTAGGTTTGCTGTGATCACCAGCACCATTACAGTCGGCAACTGGAACTCGAATAATTCGAGCGCGACTTACGCCTTGTGAATTACAAGATGCACCATTTGGATTCTGATTGCAGATTGCTAAATCAGCTAAATATTTATCGTAATTATAACCTTGGGGATTATTTGCAAAATTATAACGCGTATATTTTGCATGTCCGAATTCCGGAATTCGACTGTCAACCTTAACTTTGTCCGGAGTGATTGATGGAGTTGGAGGTTTAACATCGCGAACTGTTAATCCAAAAAGCGCATTGATTGTTGCTGCAACTTCTGCGGAATTATCTCCCACAACTGATTTAACAGTTTTACCAATCGCCGGACACCCTGCGACAGGAAGTGCGTAAATATTACCAGTGTCTTCTCCACATTTACTTGGATCGCCTGTATGAATTCGGACTACTGCATCTAAAGCGTAACCGAAATAAGTATTGTCCCCGCTTTGTTGAGCTTGATTAGTACACATAATTAAACTGGTATTTTCATCGGTTGGACAGGTATTACCTGTTGGTTTGACGGGTGCTCGACCCGCAACTGCATCGGCGTCCACATTTTTTTGCCACTCGTCACCGAAAATACTTCCAAGAAATTTTGGTAAATCACTGGCCATTGTTACTTCGACGTATTTAGAATTTTGATTGGTAGTTGCTTTTACGCGGGGATTTATTGAACTTAAAACAACTACCTGAGGTGTCAAACTACCTCCCTTGATGTCGAGTTGATTCATCAACTCAACAATGCGTCTGCGAGCAGCTGCTTCAGCAGATTGTTTATCACTGGTTTCAAATAAAACTTTTGCGCCTTCAAGAGCAGCAGAATCTGCAATATTTTGAATACGTGTTTTATTTAACACCATATGTCCGGCTTCAGTTGCAAGCGCAACGATTCCGATCAATGCAAAAATTGAGATAGCAGTGAGTACTAAAATAATACCTCGCTGTTTTTTGTTTTTTAAAATTTTTATATGGTTTAAACGAATTACTTTCATATTCGCCTCAAATCTAAAAATGTATTCATTTAAAATGCCATATAAAACTTCGATATATGTATTAGCTATGTTTCAGCAGTGTTATTATTGGTCGTTAAAAAACGAATCTGAATTAATATCTTTTTTTGAATCAACGCTAGAACGATGTTGTTCAAGAATTTTTACACCATATTGACCGTGCGTGCCGGATACAGCCTTATCACTATTTTGTGCAGCAGCATTAGGATTTTGCACTTGAGCTTGCATGGTTTGTTTTACAGCAGCTCCGAATTTCTCTTCTTTGTCCATTCCAGGATACATGCAGGCACTAATACTTAAGCTGGCAAGAGCAACACCGAATTTTAAAACATTCATATTAAATTCCTTCCTGAGAAACATCTTCGAAAACATGACCGAAAGCACTACCACTAAGTTGTTCAGATTGAACCATGTTGGCCTCGTCATTTTTGTTAATTGAGCTTACGTCTAGCGTTGGTTCAGGTAATTCAGGAACTGTCTGAGTTCTAGGTTTTGCAGCTTGATCTTTGGATTCAGATTTCTCATCTTTATCTTCTTTCGCATGGATACCTTTACCCATCAAATAGAACTCAAAATCAGTCGGTTCAATATATTTAGTAGTTGGTAATGCAATTTGATCAGCAAGCAAAGGTTTGGTTAATTGTGGAGTTACCAAAATTACTAATTCAGTTTCACCTTTTTCAAATTCCACACTGCGAAATAAACTTCCAATAATAGGCAAGTCACCTAGAACAGGGAATTTGGAAACTAAATCTTTAATGTTTTCATTCAACAAACCAGCAATCGCAATGGTTTGTCCATCCGCTAATTCAACTGAAGAAGTTGCAGTACGTTTGCTAAGGCCCGGAATAAGCAGTTGTGTTGAGTTCCCTACATCAATACCAAAGCTATTAAAATTTTCAATTTCACTAACGGTGACATTTAATTTTAAATTAATACGATTAGAGTCCAGTACGGTTGGTAAAAACTTAACGCCAACTCCGAATTCTTTGTAATCAACCGTGACAGTATCTTCATCGCCACTCACTGGCACCGGGAATTCACCACCGGATAAGAAACTAGCTTCTTGACCAGATAATGTTGTTAAAGTTGGTTCTGCAAGAATTTTTGCATTACCTGTTTCTTTAGCTGCGTCCAATGTCATTGAAAATGCTGTATTACTGGTAACGAATGTAGAAAATAATCCAGCGTCTCGAATATTGAGTGCATTTGGAAATAATGTGGAATTCGCTAAATTACCGCCGCCATTTATTCCACCTAAGGTCCAATTATTTCCACCATTGGTAGTAAGATTAAAACCAGTATTCAAGCGACGGGTAATACCACGTTGCATTTCAGCAACCGTCACTTTCAACATGACTTGTTGCGTACCACCAACCGATAATAAATTTACAACACCTGAACCTGGTTTTTTTTCAGCAGATCCGTCTTTTTCCTTTTCTTGAATTGAACGATCTTGACGCGTGTAGGTTTCTGCAATTTGAATTGCGGTGTCCATTGCATCTAATGAAGTAACATGCCCACTTAATAAAATTGCGCCTTGTGAGGTTGTCACTTCAACGGTTTCGTTAGGCAACATTTCATGCATTTTTTTCTTTAATGCAATTAAATCATGCACAACTTCAACATCTAACGATTGAATCAAATTTCCGCGACGGTCCCACAATAAAATATTTGTGCTGCCAAGCGCTTTACCAAGTACATAAGCTTGATTGGAATTAATAACGAGTAAATCCGCAATTTCTTCATTACCCGTAGAAATTTTTTGAATGGCGGTATTCACGTCAATAACTCGTGATTTATATAAAGGTACTTGAATTACTTCACCAACCAATTGACGAGACTGCGGCATTGGTTGATTTTCTAACGCTGACGAGCGATTAGACATTACTAAAAATATACCTAAGGCTGCAGTTAACATCCAAAAGGGTAGCGAACTCGACTTAAAAGGAGACTTCATGCTTTGCTTAACCATTTTGCACTCTCTTGACTTCACTAGTAACGCCACGAATAACTTCAACATTATTTTGTTGAGCTGGTTTATAAACTGGTTTGTAAATTACTTTTTTAACAACAGGGGCAGGAGCCTGAGCAGCAATCTTTTCTACAACTTCCTCATTAGGATTGCGTAACGTCAATTGAATTTGACCTTCAGTCATCGCTACTACTAATTTTTCTGCTTGTTTTGGGTCTACTTCAATCGTTACAGATCGAACAACAATAGGTTCGTTTTCTTCAGTAACTGCTTTTTGATCAACCGCTAACACACGAATTTTTTCTAAAATTGTTTCGGAAATTGCACGGGCATTAAAATCTGGTTTTCGAACTGAAATTACATCGACAAAATTACCTGGTAATAAAAAGCCTGCCACTCCAATAACGTCATCGACACGAACTGTCATAGCACGTTTATTTGGCTCTAATAAGACCGATAATAAACTTCCATCAGGCTCATTCGTCACGTGAGGAGTTAAAACCATTTCTCCTGCATATATATCACGATTAGCAATTAATCCGTTTACTTCATCAATTGTTAAATAACGATTTTTTGGAATAACACCTGTAGGAAAATAAGATAATTTAATTTGATGCGCTTCAATAATAGTGCCCTTAGGAATATCCAAAGCTGCTACCACTATTTGTTGCATAGAAGGATCCTTTTCTAATTGACCCATTTTATTAGATTGTGATTGAAACCATTGATTTGCATACCACGCTGCCGCAATTGACATGCCTAGTGCAATTAATAATAAAAAAGCAGATTTAGTTGAGCTCATGGATCCTTTCTCTTCTCTTAAAAAATAAATTAATTTTATTCAGCATCCGTCATAAAATAACTTTTCCAAGCTTTGATCATATGCTTGATTTGAACTCGTGAATCGCATTCAGAAAATTGAGCATAATCCTGTGCGATTCTTAATAAATCACGAGGATGAGTTGCTCGCATACGCATTCCATAATTTGGATATAATTTTTTAACTAATAGATCTTCAATATCAGGATCAAAATCTATCGCAATTTTGCTCATTTCTTTGCGATAAATTGCTTTGAATTGTTGTTCTGATAAATCACCAAGTCTTATTTTGTAACCAATACGGCGTAGAAAAGCTGGATCAGCTATATCACTTGGATTTAAATTGGTAGAAAAAACAAGTTGCATATCAAGAGGAATAGTAAATTTTTGGCCATTTTGGCCCATTGAAAAATTATCTTCTTGTTCTTCAAGTGGTAATATCCAACGATTAAATATTTGTTCAACAGATATTTTCTGTCTTCCTAAATCATCAATTACTAATACACCACTATTCGCAAGCACTTGTAAGGGCGCATGGAATTGTTCGGTTTCACTATCGCGTCTAACTTCAAAAGCTGATAGTTCTAATTCACCACCTACGATAATGACAGGACGTTTAATCCGAATTAAACGTCTATCTTTTAATTGATTAAGTAGAATTTCATCAGAAGAATTTTTACTGCTTTCTTGTTTATGAATAGTTGGGTTGTACAGTGGAAGAATTGAACGACCCACGGCAATTGCGTAAGGAATATCGCATGTATCGCCTAATATTCCGGCAATCGCTTTGCATAAATAACTTTTGCCTGTGCCCGCAGCCCCATAAATTAATAATGGACGACGCGAAATAATTCCTGGCCCAATGCTTTCGATAACATCGGATTCTAAATCTAACGATAATAAATGGCTGGTTATATTTTGAAGGGAGTCCTTAGTAAATATCTTTTTCTGTTGTTTAACGAGTTGGCTGTATTGTTTAATTGAAATCGGAGCAGGGCCTAAATACGTGCAGCGCTCTCTAATTTCAGCAGCATTAGTTATGCCTTTTTTTGTCAATCTAAAAACCCGTCCGCCCATTGCATCAAGTGTTGACTCAACAATTTGCTTTTCACGAAGTATTTCAATAATGGATTCACAAATTGGTCCACATAAACCAACTTGTTGACAGATTTCATGAAAACTTAAATAACGGTTATGATGAATGTGTTTAATTATTAAATTTTCAACCAATAGAATATCAATATCTAAATCATTAATGCTTTTGGGCGCCTGTAAAATAATTTTAGTTAGTAGAGGTTGATATTGAATAGAACCAGAATCATCCAACTGTAAATTATCAGGCATATATTTCTTTGACTGCTGGGGTAGAGACATAACTATATCGACTCTAATCAAGGTTAATTAAATAGTTTTACAGGGTTTAATCGAACTATTTTTATTATCAAGATTGGTTTTATTAGTGAATATTTTTATTAATACTTCCAAGCAATAAAAGCTCCCGTTGCAATTGCGATTGCATAAGGAAATTTTTGAACGCGTTTTTCAGGTATTTTATATTGTCCTGATTTTTCGTGATGCGTCTGTAAGGAATGATTATTGCGATGCTGAATTTTGAAAGCACTAACGCCTAAACCATTTTGAAAATTTAATATTGCAAAATAAAAATCTTCTATGAGTTGGTAGAGTCGGCCATTGACTAGCATAATGGCCGCACCAAATATTCCACCTGCTATAAGTGTTGCGAGTATGGAAATTAGGGCATTATCGAATCCAAGAAATGATCCGGTCGCTGCTATGAGTTTGACGTCTCCAGCACCGGTAATTTTAAAAATATAAGCGGGTAAAAAAATAGCAAAACCAATTAATGCGCCGAAAAAAGAAGTAAAAAATCCCTTGCCAAATAAAATCTGATAGGTAAAACCTAGAATGAAAATGAAAAGTACAATACTATTTTTAATCTTATGAAATTTAAGATCGTATAATGCTGAAAAAAACAGCAGAGAAAAAAAGGCGACTGGGAAGTAGTCGCCATATGATGAAAGGTTTATATCTAACATTTAAATGATTTGCTCATTTTTAATGGTTTAAATTATTAACCTACATTAATTCGATTGGCTAAATTTGTAATTGATGTTCCTACGCGTGTTCCTAAAGTTGTAAATGCACCAATTACAACAAGTGAAACTAATCCACCAGCCACCGCATATTCAACCGCTGTTAAACCTTCTTCGTCACGTAAAAATTTTTGGATTGATTCTTTAATTTTCATAACTTTCTCCAAGTCTGAGGACAGTTGTATGGACGAGTTGATAAGAACTTAAAAGGCCTTTTGTCCAAACGCAATCAGAGTACGCCAACTGAGTGTTTCAGTGCGTAGCAAATTGGTGACACTTTTTTTGAGGATAAATATTATGACTACAAGTAGTAAATAATAAATTCACTAAATGGTTTGAGTTGGATTGGCTTAATTTTCAAGGCGAGTATCATCGGATTGCCAAGTTTTGAATACAGGGATAACGTTGCCTTTTGTAAATTACTGTATTTACGAAACTAAATCCGGATTGATGCCTAGTGCGGAAGTATTTTCAACAATTGTTTTTTGATTACTAAAGGCATTTAATGTTTCAAGACCGCCACTTTTATGCCCATTTCCTGAAAGACCTATACCGCCAAAGGGATGTGCTTCAACCGTTGCGTTAATAATGTTTCTGTTAATAAAGATATTACCCACACGAATAGTACGACTCATAAAATGAATACGCGTTTGAATACGACTATAGAATCCAAAAGTTAAACCATGTCCAAGTTGATTAATATAATCAACGACTTTATTGAGTTCAGATTCTTTAAATAATAAACAATGCAATACCGGACCAAATATTTCTCGATGATTAAATGATTGCCAATCATTTATTTGAATTAAAGTGGGTGCAATGAAATTGCCGTGTAATGGTATGGCTGCAAAGCTTGGTTGATAAACGACATCATTTTTTTGCCGATGTTGTTCAATATGCGTTTGAATATCATGTAATGACTTGGCGTGAATCACTGGACCAATATCTGTTTCTACATTTATTGGATCGCCAATTTTTAAGGTGTCCATTCGGCCTTTAATTAATTGAATCGCGGTTTCTGCAATTTCCTGTTGTAAAAAAACAATACGCGCTGAGGAACAACGTTGGCCTGCGTTATTAAAAGCCGATTCAATAATTCCTTCAACGGCTTGCTCAATGAGAGCGCTGCTGTCAACGACAATTGAATTGATGCCACCTGTTTCGGCAATAAATCTTGGGAAAGGTGTATTTATACGTCGATTTAATGCAGTTGAAATTTTATCAGCTGTTTTTTTCGATCCTGTAAAACCAATGCCCTGAATATGTGAGCTGGTAAGAATATGATGTTCAAAAACATAAGACGAGCAAGGTAAATACAGTAAGGCTGTTTTTGGAACACCAGCACGATGAAATGTATCAACAGCGCGCTGTGCAATTAAGCTAGCCTGTGATGAAGGTTTTGCAATAACAGTATTTCCAGTGACTAATGCTGCTGCAATTTGTCCAACGAATATTGCTAACGGAAAATTCCAAGGGCTAATACAACATACAATACCTAGTGGCTCACGAATTAAATATCGAGACTCTCCGCTAGTGCCGCGTGTAATTATTTCTTTTCCCCAATTATTTCTGGCTTGTTCGGCATAAAATCGACAAAAATCGATAGCTTCACGTAATTCTGTGCGTGCATCCTGCCAAGTTTTACCAACTTCTCGAATGATTAAATGAATCCACTCCGATTCTTTTTTAACTAAATCTTGTGCAATTAACAGTAAATATTCACAACGCTTTTTTATAGAGATATTTTGCCACGTGGAAAAATTTTCAACTGCAACGTGTAAAGTTTGTGCGCAAATTTCCGGAGTAGCTTCGACAACTTCACCAACATAAT
>JAZKFP010000316.1:0-2095 GCA_040386355.1 Pseudomonadota bacterium
AAATGCGCCATTTTAAAAGAAGGACGTGGATCGCGACCTGGTTTTTCTAATTCATACAAAATATCTTTGATCGTAATTTCGCTAGCATTTTCATTCACAAAATCATTGATTGGTAATTTTTGAAGTAATTCTGCATTACCTAATAACTGATTTAATGTAATGTTTGCAGACGCAACAATTTTTTCGACGATGGAATACGATTCTGGATGAACGCCACTAGCATCCAAAGGTTGATCACCCCCACGAATGCGTAAAAATCCTGCAGCTTGCTCAAAGGTTCGTTGACCTAAACGCGGTACTTCACGTAATTGGTTGCGATTTTTAAACGTACCGTGTTCCGACCGATATTGAACAATCTGTTGAGCAATAATTGGATTCAATCCAGCGACATAGCGTAATAACGCTTCAGAGGCAGTATTTAAATCAACTCCCACAGCATTTACGCAGTCTTCAACTACAGCATCTAAACTTGCTAATAAACGTTGGCTGCGTACATCGTGTTGGTATTGACCTACACCAATGGATTTGGGATCAATTTTAACTAATTCTGATAATGGATCTTGTAATCGACGCGCAATCGATACAGCGCCACGATAACTCACATCCAAATCTGGTAATTCTTTAGAAGCAAATTCGGAAGCGGAATATACCGAAGCACCGGCTTCACTCACTACAACCGTTTGCGCAGCAATATCAGCCGATTTAACAATTGTGTTTGCCCATTTCTGCGTTTCACGCGATGCAGTACCATTGCCAATTGCAATTAAAGTTACGCTATGTGTTTTGCAAAGACGAATTAATTCTTCAGAAGATTTTTCTACTTCCTGTTGCGGTGGATGCGGAAAAACACTGCAATGTTCTAAGATGTCACCAGTTGCACTAACCACTACCGCTTTAACGCCAGTCCTTAATCCTGGATCTAAACCAAGAGTAACGTGATTGCCCGCCGGTGCCGTCATTAATAAATCTTTTAAATTTTTAGAAAAAATACGAATAGCTTCGCTATCAGCTTCTTCTTTAAGTTGCATAAATAATTCACTTTGCAAACTTGTATACAGTTTAATTTTCCAAGTCCATTCAAACGCTTGTAATAACCATGCATGACCTGCGTGTTGCTCGGTTGGCAATGGAAAACGTTGAATAATTTCATTTACACAAGGGTGAATTTTCTGCTCGTTGTTTTGCCATTTCATATCAATGTGCAAATCAAGAAAACCAGCACGTCGACCACGGAACAACGCTAAAATTCGATGCGAAGGAATGGTAGAAATTTTCTCTTCAAATGCAAAATAATCTTTAAACTTTTGGCCTTTCGTTTCTTGACCGTTTTTAACTTTGGAAAAAATCCAACCTTCAATTTTTAAACGTTCTCGTAATGTTGAAACTAGCTCAGGAATTTCTGCTAATTGCTCCATAATAATGTGACGGGCGCCCTCTAACGCAGACTTGCTATCAGCAATGCCTTTTTCTGCATCAATATAAGATTGAGCAGCAGCTTCAGGGTCTTCTATTTGACCGTTAAGTAACGCATCGGCAAAAGGTTGTAATCCAGCTTCACGTGCTTGGGTTGCTTTATTGCGACGTTTAGGTCTGAACGGAAGATAAAGGTCTTCTAAAGATTGTTTAGTAGTTTGTCCAAGAATAGATTGTTCAAGCTCGGCCGTAAGATGCCCTTGTTCTCGAATCGATTTCAAAATACTTTGTCGACGTTCATCAAGTTCTCGCAAATATGTTAAACGTTCAGCTAATAAACGTAATTGCGTGTCACTTAGACCACCCGTTACTTCTTTTCTATAACGAGCAATAAAAGGCACTGTGGCGCCGTCGTCGAGTAATTGAATGGCTGCTTGTACTTGACGTGGTTCAGCAGAAATATCTTGAGCAATGAGTTGTTGAATTTCCATGATATAAAAAATAGATAATTATGTGTGAGTGGGACTGGGCCAGAGATTGTGGCATAAGGCACTGAAAATGGATAGGTATATACCCGTAGCGTATGATTTTTAGGTGTCACGGATGTGAAAACCACCACCCATAATGGATGCAATCTCACTCGAATAATCGTCAATATTTCGAAAGAAATAAATTGCCGCCT
>JAZKFP010000317.1:0-8802 GCA_040386355.1 Pseudomonadota bacterium
TTTCATGCGGCTGATTTATTATCAGTGGCTGTAAAAAATCATTTAGATGCGTTACAGCTTGGCACTTTTGATGCAGTTTTATTGGATCCACCGCGATTAGGAGCGGAGCCAGTATTACCTTGGATTATTGAAGCCTCAACTATCCGCACCATTCTTTATGTGTCCTGTAATCCTGCAACTTTGGCGCGTGATTTAAATACGCTTACAGAAAATGGTTTTGTTCTAGAAAAAATTGGTCTGCTGGATATGTTTCCCCATACCTCTCATATCGAGACGATGGTGTTGTTGCGGAAAAAATGAGGACCGTACATGGTTAAAGTGCGTGAGGATTTACCTCAAACAGAAGATGGTCAAGTTGATTTATCGCAATGGATTAAAGGAATTGAAAAACGTGTTCCTAATTTACAAAATCAACATCAATTATTAGAAGCCGCCCAATTATGTCGCTCCACGCAAAATGCTTCACTAAATAGTGGGCATGCTTGGTCGGGTACTCCGTGTTTTAACACGGGTTTAAATATGGTGGATTTACTGGCTGATTTGCGCCTCGATATGGATGCGTTAGTTGCTGCCATGTTGTATCGACCTGTGCGCGAAGGTCAATTAGCACTGCCGATGGTGCATGAAAAATTTGGTTCAACGATTGCGCATCTTGTGGAAGGTGTATTACGAATGGCTGCAATCAGTTCATTTGTGGATGCCAGCCCGCGCCCAGTACTGGGTCAAAGTATTGATCAAATCGGCAATTTACGAAAAATGCTGATTGCAATGGTCGACGACGTTCGGGTTGCGCTGATTAAATTGGTGGAACGCACGTGCGCAATTCGTGCTGTAAAACATGCTTCTGCTGAAAAGCGCGAACGTGTTGCGCGCGAAGTTTTTGAAATTTATGCACCGCTTGCACATCGTTTAGGTATTGGCCACATTAAATGGGAATTAGAAGATTTATCCTTTCGTTATTTACACCCTGAACCCTATCAAAAAATTGCAATGCAATTGGATGAACGTCGTTTACTTCGTCAAGATTATATTGATCAAGTGGTTAACGAATTAACTGATGTTTTAAAGAAAAATGATATTCAAGCAAATGTCTCTGGACGAGCCAAACATATTTATTCGATCTGGCGAAAGATGCAGCAAAAGCGTGTTGATTTCAGCCAAATTTACGATATTCGTGCTGTCCGAATTTTAGTACCCAGTATTCGTGATTGTTATTCAGTATTGGGGTTAGTGCATGCAACCTGGCAGCATATTCCAAAAGAATTCGATGATTATATTGCGCGTCCAAAAGAGAATGGGTATCGCTCATTACACACGGCAGTATTAGGTCCATCTGGACGCGTCATTGAAGTTCAAATTCGTACCAGTGATATGCATGAAGAAGCAGAGCTCGGTGTCTGTGCGCATTGGCATTATAAAGAAGGTACACAAGGTCAACCAACTTCTAGCCACGAAGGAAAAATTGCTTGGTTGCGTCAAGTGTTGGAATGGCACGAAGAATTAGGCGAAACCAGTGTTTCCGAACTAATGTCGGAATTTGCGCATAATTCTTTGGAAGAGCGCATTTATGTGTTAACCCGCGATGGACATGTTGTTGATATGGCGTTAGGTGCAACACCGTTGGATTTTGCGTATCACGTACACACCGAAGTAGGTCATCGTTGTCGTGGGGCACGCGTTAATCAACGCATCGTTCCATTAAATCACCCGTTAAAAACTGGTGATCAAGTTGATATTATTACTGCGAAAGAAAATCATCCAAGTCGGGATTGGTTAAATCCAAATTTAGGCTATGTCACAACAAGTCGTGCGCGTGCAAAAATTCAAAATTGGTTTAAATTGCAGGATCGCGAGCAAAATCTTCGCGATGGTCGAGCAATGCTGGAGCATGAATTACAACGTTTATCAATGTCGGATATTAGTTTTGAGCAAATTGCAGAAAAATTACGCATTAAATCTGGCGATGAAGTATGTGTTGCTTTTGCACGTGGCGAAATAAAAGTTGGTCAAATATTAAATGCATTGCAAGATGCGCATCCGCTTGTAATTTCTGAACAAGAATTATTGCACAAACGTGATTCTCCTCCAGCATTGCATGGGGGCGCTGAAGTTATTGTTGATGGCGTTGGCGATTTATTATCACGTACTGCCGGATGTTGTCAGCCCGTTCCAGGCGACGAAGTTTTAGGTTACGTATCGGTTGGACGCGGAATTATTGTGCATCAACAAGATTGTTCAGAAATAACTCGTCTACAAGTTGCAGAGCCGAGACGCGTTATTGAAATCGATTGGACTCACGGTGATCAACGCGTCTATCCAGTAAACGTTACGATTCGTTCATACGATCGACAAGGATTATTGCGCGATATTTCAGCTTTGTTAGCAGCAGAAAAAATTAATGTAATTGAAGTACAAACCTTGTCTAATAAACGTGATGGTACTGCAAGTATGCATTTAACGCTTGAGACATCATCATTAGGGCAGTTAAGTCGAGTGCTGGCGAGGATTAGTCAGTTGCCTAATGTATTTGAAGTACATCGGAAATGATGGATCGAGCACAAATTGGTTTTCCCGGTTGTTGCTCACTCATTCGCCTGCTCACATACTTTTCAGTATGCTGCGCGGGCTTATTTCGCAAGCGCCTACGGGAAAATCAATCTGTGCTCTATGCAAATACAGATAATATTTCTAGCAAAACATTTATTGTCCGCTTTTAAATTTTAAATAAAATATTCTCAATTCTTTTGTGTAGGTTAAAAATATGTATTGTCCTTGTGGTTCCAAAAAAACATTTGAAGTTTGTTGCAAACCTTTTATTCAAGGTGAAATGCATCCTAAAACCGCTGAAGCTTTAATGCGTTCGCGCTACACCGCGCATACCATGAAAGACATTAATTATTTGAAAAAAACCTTAGCACCTGAATCTGTAAACGATTTTGATGTGCCGTCAATTAAAAAATGGAGCGATTCGGTAACCTGGCATAGTTTAGAAATTCTTGAGGTAAAAAAAGGCACACCAGCCGATACAAAAGGTGTCGTTGAATTTACCGCCACCTATGAACAAAACGGTAAAAAAATTGAACACCATGAAGTTTCACAATTTCGTAAAAGTGCAGATGGAATTTGGTTGTTTGTCGATGGCGATTCCCATACGCACGAAGATGGACATGGTCACGGGCATCATCATCCAGTAGCAAAACCGGTTGTTCGTACCGGTCCAAAGATTGGTCGCAATGATCCGTGCAGTTGTGGTAGTGGGAAGAAATTTAAAAAATGTTGTGGCGTTTAATATCAAATACAGAATAATTTTCCAGGTTGTAATCAAGTGAGTTGTGGAAAATTACATGCGGGCGAATAATTATTCGCCCCTACGACAACGTAGAGATTGCTGGTTTTTTAGAAAAGTGGCGATTAAACATTTGAAAGCGCGAAAATTTGTAGAGTAATAGTTTTTTAGAAACTGGTAATTTCGTAGGGGCGAATAATCATTCGCCCGTCTTGAACAGATAAATTGAATCAAATAACAATACTTTGAAATAAAAAAAGGCCGTTTAAAGAAACGGCCTTTAAAATCTTAACTATTTTTTAACTAAATAATATTTAATTAAAAATTATGTTGAATACCGCCAGCAAGAACATTGCGATCTGATTCTGTGCCAGTATCGCTCGTTACCATGGTGTATTCTAAATATAATTTAGTTGGATCTGATAATTTATGATCAATACCCACAGCAATCATATCTACGTCTTCTACAGAAGCACCATCCTCTTCTTCTTCACTTTGGCTGTACTGGATTTTGAAAATGTTATTCTCGAGTTTGTAAAAACCATTAATTAACCAGCCAGACATTTCAACACTGCTGTCTTCGGATTCTTCACCCATTTGATATAAAGCACCAGCACCAAAATCTCCGAGTGTTGCTATACCCGTTAATCGGTATAAATCCCAACCATCAACTTCTTGGTCTACGCCAAATGCTGCGTAAATATTATCTTGGGTAAACGCAAGAGAGGTAGAAATTCCATCAGCAAAACCATTATCTTCACCCGTTGGATCTTCACCTTGAATAACAGCTACTTGTGCGGTTAAAGGACCAAATTCTGGCGAAGTATAATTCACGGAATTTCCAAAACGATTTTCACCGTTTTCACCGGCGAAATAATTTTTAAAATCTGCTTCATGATCATTAAAAATATCTACTTTACCTTGAGAATCTTTTAATGGAGTTTCCATGCGGCCAATGCGTAATAAACCGAAGTTACTTTGCAGACCTACAAACTGATCACGTGCTCGTAGAAAATTTTCATCGTCGGAACTGTTTAAAGTTTCTTCTTCTGGATCAATTTCTAATTCATATTGATAAACAATCGTTAAATCAGAATCGGTTTCTAATTCACCTTTGATTCCAAGACGAGAAGAGTAACTATCGACTGCCCAAAGTTTGTCGTCATTTGCATCGTCATCAACATACGTTTGTGCAACATCCAATCGACCATATACAGTCGGACCCTCTGCGAGAATCGGAGCTGCAGGAAGTGCGACAACCGATCCAATCACTAAGGCTAAAAGGCGTTGATTCATTGAGTGCTCCTAAATAGGTACAGATATTTTGCGGTTCAAAATAAAACAAAGTGATATACGATTACCCGATAAAACTTCTTGCAAATCGTGATGCATCGACCCTGTATAATTCGCGACGTAGTATTGCCAATAATTATTTCGATTTGATGACAATTACTTACGGGTGTATTTATAGACTAATTTCAATCAATTGCATGTCAGTATGCACATGCTAAATTCAACCCTGTCGCAATGTGAATTCAAATCGAGGTCATCATAAATCAAAAATATCTGTTGCTTTAGATAAAAGGATGCAATGCTTATGAAAGAAATCGTAGTAACACCGACGCAAAAAACTGATCTTATTTGGATTGAACGCGCTTTAGAATTAGCAGACAAAGGAAGTTCACTAGGAGACGGTGGTCCTTTTGGTGCTGTGATTACAGCTTCAAAAAACAATAGCAATGAATTAATAGTGGTGGGTGAGGGTTGGAATCATGTTATTAAAAATAATGATCCAACAGCCCATGCTGAAGTGGTTGCAATTCGAGCCGCATGTTCTCAACTTAAACAATTTCATTTAGCAAACACTACTTTATACAGTAGCTGTGAGCCTTGTCCAATGTGTTTAGCTGCAGCGTATTGGGCAAATATTCCACGTATTGTTTTTGCTGCAACTCGGAATGATGCAGAAAATATCGGATTTTCAGATGCTTTTATTTATCAAGATATTGCACAACCCATTGATAAACGAAAAATTAAAATGCAACATTTTCCATCGCAAAAAATTATTGAAATTATGAAACGCTGGCAGCATCGTTCTCCACAGCTGTATTAATGAAATTTAGAAAGGATGAACGTCATGAATGTAATTCAACATTTAATTGCTGGTAAGAAAAAAGATTTAGGTGGCTTTAGCGTGCAACGTATTTTGCCGCATGAAAAAATACCAATGGTCGGTCCGTTTATTTTTTTTGATCATATGGGACCTGCAAATTTTGAAATTGGAGACGGTATTGATGTACGACCGCATCCACATATTGGGTTAGCAACTTTAACCTATTTATTTTCTGGTGAAATTATGCATCGTGATACTTTAGGTTACACGCAAGCAATTACACCGGGGGCAGTTAATTGGATGATTGCTGGACGTGGTATTGCGCATTCCGAGCGCACTGGTTTAGATGAACGCGCTCACCAACATCAACTACATGGTTTACAAAGTTGGATTGCGCTACCAAAAGAATTCGAAGAATGTGAACCGGAATTTTTTCATTATCCGCTTGAAGCATTACCGGGTATTCATCAATCGGGTGTGGAGTTATGTGTTATTGCCGGAGAAGCTTATGGAAAAAAAGCGCCAGTAAAAACATTAAGTCCATTATTTTATGTAGAAGCTCATATGGAAGTTGATGCATTTTTAGATGTGCCAGACCAATATTCTGAAAGGGCTATTTATGTTGTCTCAGGTAATATCGAAATAAATGGTAAACCGATTCAAGCATCGCATTTTGCAGTAATTGAACCGGGTAAAACTACTATTACAGCAACTCATGAATCGCATATTATGTTACTTGGTGGAGAGCCATTAGCCGAACCAAGACATATATTTTGGAATTTTGTATCAAGTTCACCAGAACGCATTGAACAAGCAAAACGTGATTGGGTTGAGGGGAAATTTGGAAAAATTCCAGGTGATGCAAATGAATTTATTCCGTTACCGGAACAGCCAAAACCCGCACCTATTTTATAAATATACCCGTAGCGAATGAAAAATAGGTAAAGCATAGCGGTGAAGCATGAATATTTTTTTTCGATCACACGGCGCTTTGATGCAGCGTAGCCAAAGCTTTACGCAAGGAAAAGCAACATACAAAATGTCTTGCAAACGGCATCTTGCGAGAAAAAAGATCATGATGAACGCCTATTTTTTATTCGCTACGGGTGTATACGATACAGGTATGTGTTTTTAATTTATCTTTGTCCTGTCATAACTCCATAAAAACTAGGCCATAACTTCTTCATATAAAAACCTAGAAAAATGCCTAGAGTAATAGTTAATAAAGGCGTAATAATAAAAATAATAAGTGAAGCCAATTCCCCTTGACCAATAAAGAAGAAAAATCCTTTTTTAAAAATAGTAAGAATTGGTTCATGAAATGCGTAAATAAAAAAAGTAAAAGAAGCAGAAAAAAGAACAACATTAGAAATGGAACGTTGTGTATTTCGATAAAACTTATCATACATTAACCAAATCGTGATAATGCCTAGGATAATACTTAGTTTCAGTAGAACTAGAAGAGTGATATTGTTTTGCGGTGCAACCATCGTTATATATGTTTTAGCGAAAATCACTGTAAGCCAAGAAATCAAGTACTGATACGCTTTTTTAGAATAATCGTCATGAAGTACGGAATTTTTTTCAAGACTTAAATAGCCGCCAACACAAAAAAATAGTAATGATTCATTCGAAATTAACAATAAATCAATTTTCCAAAACCATATTATTCCCATAATCAACAGCGCTAAAATTTTTAGATATTTTAGTACATAATAAATAAGAGGTGAGAGTAAACTTAAAATCATAAGATCGCGTAAGAACCATAATTGATACGGTATCGGATCGAATACAAAAATATGAAATAATTCTTGAAAAGAATGGTCTGTAATAATTTGTTTGGTAAAAAACTGTTTTGAAAAAGGAAGTGCCTGTAAAATAAAATAAATTAAAATTCCCCAAAGTGACCATACAAGATAGGGAATAAATACGGTTTTTACCCTTTTTTTAATTTTTACAATAAATTCATTTAAAGTGCCTTGAGTATTCAAGAAAAATAAATAGCCTGATATAGCAAAAAATAAAGGCACTGCAATTTTTGCTATTCCACGGCTTAAAAATTCTTGAATAAAAAAGCTGTAGCCTTTGTTGAGTTCGATAATTTCATTGTCGAATTTGATCATTACATTATAAGAATGCAAATACACAACTAATACAGTTAGCATCAATGAAAGCACTTTTAATTTTGTGCTTAAGTATTGATTCATTATAAACTTCCATCCATATTTTTATTAAATTTTTAACTGCGTGATCTACTTAAATTATTTGTTGCGAGTATATACCGAATGCAGATTGGTTTTCCCGTAGGCGCATGCGAGATAAGCCCGCGGAGCCTATAAATATATAGGTGAGCAGGCGAGTGAGCTATGCAACAACCGGGAAAACTCATATGCGTTTGGTATATGTAGATCGTTGTGATTTATTAACTAATATTAATAAATCATCGACGCGTGCAGCCCAACTTTTGCTTTTCATTGCTTCAGAACGCTGTTGCGACAACGATTGAGCTAAAGGGTGAGTTGAAAGTTCAACTATTTTTCGGCACGCTACCAGAAATTCTTCTCTCGATACTGCAATCTCTGTCCATTGCGAATAATCCTCGCGCACCGCTGGAATATTCGTTGAAACCACGGGTAAACCAGCAGCAAAATATTCTGGCAATTTTAAAGGGTGACAATTTTCTGTAAGTTTGGAATCGACAAAGGGAATGAGACCGAGTGTCGCACCTTTGCAATACTGTGGCAAAATTTCAAATTCTTTTTCGCCCAACCAATGAATATTTGCAAAATCGGCAAATTCATCGTTTTTTAATGAATAACGACCAACTAAAACCCATGACCAATCGGGTGTTTGTTTGGCGCAATATTTTAATAAATCTACATCAACCCAATCATATGAAATATGCCCAAAAAATAATAAGCGAGGTGTTGGTAATTCCAACAAATCGTCAGCAATAGGTGTGGAAGAAGAAAGCGCAGTGCGAAACAATGTATCGTTAACACCGTGTGGTGTGTAAACAGTATTTGGATTTAAACGTTTTTTAGCACTAACCAAGGTTTGAGAAGAGCAACAAACTAAATCAGCTTGTCGTGTCATTTCTTCATCCCAAGCTTGAAAATTCGACGTGTCAACACCCTTAAAGCCTGAATGCTCATCTACGCAATAATAAACAAGACATTGTTGAGAAACTGTTTTGACATAAGGCAGCCAGTTTTGTGAAAAAACCATGAGGGTTGAATCCATCATCCCAAGTTTTTTTTGCGCCCAACTAATCTGTGCCTTTATGAACAATTTGTTAGCTTGCTCGCGCATTGGAAACCAAGAAAAAGGAATCACTAAAGGTGTCAGAACATGCAGTTGATCTTTAATGTGACGCACACCTCGAAAGAATCCGCGCAACTTA
>JAZKFP010000318.1:0-1478 GCA_040386355.1 Pseudomonadota bacterium
GCAGCGTCGGTGAAATTACCAGAACGTGGTAATAAAACTCCGATTAATTCAAAATTAGGATCAGAAAATGTTGGCGCAACACCTAATATGCTAGGTGGATGAGCAGCAGCTAACGTATTTGACCATTTTTTCTGCCAATTATTTAGTGTGCATGTTGGCGAATCTAAATTTTTATTTCGCGAAATAATGTTAGGTGAAATTTGATTTTGATTTGGTTGATCCAAGCATTTTAATAGATCAAGCCACGCTTCAAGTTCTAATGGATTAATTGAAGGTTGAAGCGTTGTCATTACGTTAATTGGAATAGTTGGAACGGCAGCACTTTCTAACTCTGCCAAATCAAATAGTGTTGCAAGTCGCATGGCTTGCCAGATTAAATCATTCGATTGTTGAATGCGTTCTGGAGCAAGTGACGCATCCATCGATTCTAAAAGTTTTGTTAAAGCGGATTTTGGATCACTATTTTTTAAATAATACTGCGCATACACCATTGCAAAATCATTGGTTTGTTCAGTATTAAGTACTAATGATTCATTGGTTGTTAGTAAATCAAGTGCTTCTAAATCTACACGTGCTTCAGATAAGCGGTCCATTTGTAAATCAATTTCAGCACCAAATCGATGATAGAAATAAAGAAAGCCTGGCAACTCTTTTAATTCTGCTGAACGAATAACGCTATGAATTAGATCGGCTTCAGACCAGCGTTGTTGTGAAATTGCAATCTGAGTCGCCTTGAGTAATTGTTTTTCTTGTTCTGGAGATGGTAGTTGTTGAGCTTGTTTTAATAACGTAGCAAGACCCTGGCTTGCTCCAACAACATTGGGTGAAGATAAATCTGTGGAATTTGTTGCGTTCAGGGCAGATGAGTCAGAACTACTTGCCTGTGAAGCATGAGGCTTTGTCAGAAATTCTGATGAGAATTCTTCCAAAGACGCACAAGAGGCAAGTAAAGAGAATAATGAAATTGCGCATATTCTTGTGCAATTAAGCAAAAAATTCGATGAAAGATATTTTATTGATAAACGCAGTAAAGACAAATCACTATTTTGCTTATTAAAATTCACTCGTGCCTCTCTAGAATTTATTTATGTCGTCTTAATTCAATTTTTCTTTAATGTTTTAACTTGATTTAAGAAAATCAGCTTAATGTTCCCAATCACATGGGTTCATACCCATAACAAATGACCTTTTGTTTTTAAAAAAGAGTAAGTGTTCATCATGCTCTTTTTTTTCGCTTGCTGTGTTAAGACCGTAAGAGTGCGTCACAGCACTCTTACGTGCGTAAAGCTTTAGCTACGCAGCGTCAAGGCGCCGTGCAATCGAAAAAAAATCTTCATGCTTCACCATTACATTTAACCTAAAACTCATTCGTTAAGGGTATATCATGCTGGTCACAATCTACTCTTATATTTTTAATTCCTAACTGATTGAGAAGCATATCGATGACTTCAAAAGCAAACAAGAAAGAACTGATTGCT
>JAZKFP010000318.1:1488-11535 GCA_040386355.1 Pseudomonadota bacterium
CGCAGAATCAGGATGTTGTTATCTTGTACCTACGCCAATTGGACATCTTGCAGACATCTCTTTACGTGCGCTATCTATTCTACATTCTGTCGATTGTATTGCCGCAGAAGATACGCGAATCACTGCACGTTTACTGAATTATTATAATATTCATTCACGTTTGATTTCTAATCACGATCACAACGAAAAAGAACGAGCTGCATATTTGCTCTCTTTGTTACAGCAAGGATTGAGTTTAGCAGTCGTGAGTGACGCAGGAATGCCTTTAATTTCCGATCCTGGATTTCCTGTTGTACGTGCATTATTAGATGCTGATATCCGGATTATTCCAATTCCTGGTGCTTGTGCTGCATTAACAGCTGCAATTGCTTCAGGTATTTCTACTTCTGAATTTAGTTTTTTAGGTTTCGCACCCTCACGCCAACAAGAACGTAGACATTGGATTGAACAACAAAAAAATCGCATAGAATCGTGGATCTTTTACGAATCCAAGCATCGAATTAGAGCAGTGCTTGCTGATTTATCGTATGTGTTGGAAGCTGAGCGACAAATATGTGTGGCGCGTGAAATCACTAAGCAGTATGAAACGTTTTATCGCGGCACTCTCCAGCAGTTAGCGCAAAATGACTTAGTTGATATTATGGAACGTGGCGAATTTGTTGTTTTAATACAAGGCGCAGGACAAAGATCTACAGTGACAGACAATTTAGAAAATATAAAACGCGAGTTCAATGCACAGGAATTAACGCAAGCATTACAGCCATTATTATCTATAAGTGATCGTGCAAAACTATTGGCTAGTTTATTTAAAGTAGCAAAAAATACCGTATATAATTTGATTTTGACTGCAGAAAAAGATAAAACCTAAGTGCCATGTGAAAAAAAAATTTTATAAAATGTTTGGGTGAGGATATTTTTATGTTGTGTCCAGTATGCAGTGATGAAAAATTAGTGATGACCGATCGGCAAGGTGTAGAAATTGATTATTGTGCAAAGTGCCGAGGTGTTTGGTTGGATCGAGGCGAACTTGATAAGATTATTGAACGTTCAAGTGCGGTAGCACCTAGTCAATTTTCATCTACTTCACAACCGGCTGCACGCGATATGTCACGTCATTCTGGAGAGTATTCAGAACGCAAACATCATGATGACCGTCATTACAAAAAGAAAAAACCGGGTGGTTTTTTAGGAGAGTTATTTGATTTTTAGAAATAACTTTTTAAATATAGTATTAAGTATTTTTTCAATGAACTGTCATGGCAAATTTTCATTTGAAGTTATTTTTTAACCTAAATAACACCGGTAAAAACGGGATTAATTTAATTAAAGCCTTCCTAGATTATTGATCTGATTTATTAGAGAACGGAATTAAACACCGTAGACAATTATAAAATAACTCTATTTCGGCGTCATTCTCGCGAAAGCGGGGATCCAGGGGACGGTCTTTTTGAGATTCATCTTGCCTGGATTCCCGCTTTCGCGGGAATGACGCTGGGGGTGATCATGATTTCGGGAACATAGCGAAAACACATAGCATCTGTTAATGCAGTTCTGTGTTTAATTTCTAACGTTATTAAGGCGTTTTTAGTTCTTTCGCGACCACTTCTTTTACGCCGCGAACATTTTTCGCATGTTGAATTGCAAGATCACGCTCAATATCACTTCGTAAATTTCCACTTAAAGTAACTATGCCATTTTCAGTTTTAACTGAGATGGCTGAACCTTTTACTTCAGTAGAATATAAAAGAGTTGATTTTACTTTAGTGGTTATCCAGGCATCTGAAATTTTTTCACTGGCTTGTTGTGAAGGAGATTGCCCTAACTGACCTTTAATTTTTAAAAGATTATTTACCGAAACAACACCTGCTGTATTGTTTGCAAGTTGTTCTGCTAAATCACGTGCGGCGTCAGTTTGTGCAGTTCCAGATAAAGTTACTACCCCATCTTTAGTGTCAACTGCAACACTCAAACCATCAGCGTGTTTACTCCATAATAGTTTTGACTTAATGGTGGCACTTATCGTGAAGTCTTCGATTTTCTTGCCATAAGCACGATTCTTAGTTGGTTTTGAATTAGACGTATAATCAGCATCGACAACAATTTGATTGTCAATCGAACTAATGCCTTCAACTCCTAATGCAATTTGTTCGGCCAATTCTTTACTAACGCCTTCTTCGACTTTGCCAGATAAAGTCGCCTTATTACCGTGAACCGTCACGCTCAACTCACTTGCCTGTAAATTTCGATTTAATGCATAAGTCGTCCAAATTTGTGCTTCTCGACGGGCGTCATTAATATTTTGTGTCAAAGAATCTTCTGCAAAAGCTAAGTTATTTAGCAAAAATACATTTAAAATACCTACGAAAAATAATTTTAAGGAAAAAGCTTGCAAGGATAATTGTTTAGACATGATAATTTTCCACCCTAACTTATAAATTTGAAATGCACTTTTATTTTAGTGCGTTAGCGCACAGATTTGAATCTACGCTGCTTTGATGATGAAAATGACTAAAAATTCCCTGAGGTTTTTGTTTTTAAGAAATAAGGTTGGAGTATATAGAGATGTTGCAAACAGTCATTATCATTTTGCTTGTGATATGGGTATTAGGAGTGGTCTCAGCAAATACCATGGGTGGACTCATTCATATTTTGCTGTTGCTTGCAGGAATGGTTTTGATTATGCGTATCTTACAAGGGCGTAGATTGTAGAAATTTAATTTTTTCAAAATTGTAGGTGCAACTTACGAAGAATTGGTTTGTTTGCTTAAGTTTTGTGTCCTAGGATTTAAATATATAATTTTAACTTTTCAGGATAGATCTGATTTATCCTAGGGATGTTGTGAATTACTTATTCAAAAAATTCTATAAAAGCGAACAATTCCTATGGCTGAAGATAGTTTTTTTATGGCCTCTCGTTTTACTACACCTTTAACTGCTTATGCGCGACGTGTCTTTTTAGTCGTAGCGATAGCCATTCTTGCATTCTTAATCTGGCGCTTATCCAGTGTCTTCCTTTTATTGTTTGGCGCAATTATTACTGCGACATTGCTAACAGCAATGGCAACTCCGATGGAAAAACATTTTCATTGGTCGTCCCGATTTTCGGTTGTAGTTTCCGTCATTTTCCTAATAGTTTTGATTGTTTTAGGCTCATGGCTAATCGGTGATCGATTAGTTGATCAAATTGATCGCATCCGATTGCGACTGCCAAAAGCACAAGAAGCGTTGATGGCTTGGATTAATTCGCATCCCTTGGGTATTAGTATTTTAGAAGTATGGGAAGATACGAAAAAAGATAGTTCTGTACCTTGGGCAGGAATTACTAACGTAGCAACATTAACGATAAGTGCGATAGGTAGTGCTGGTTTGATGGTGGTTGTCGGTATTTATTTAGCAGCTGATCCAAAATTATATCGTAAAGGGTTTGTTCGCTTAATTCCGCCCATGTATCGCGATCAAATCGACGACGCACTTGTTGCAACTGGGCATGCACTATCTCGTTGGTTATTAGGACAATATATTTCAATGTTATTCGTCGGCTCTGCAACCGCTATTGGTTTAGCGGTGCTCGGTATGCCGTTAGCTTTATCCATAGGTGTGATTGCTGGTTTACTTGCGTTCATTCCATTTTTTGGGCCAATCGCATCTGGAATTCTTGCTGTGATGTTGGCATTCATGGATGGACCCGATAAAGCACTCTATGTGGCTATTCTTTGCATTGTTATTCAGCAAATTGAAGGCAATATTTTAATGCCTTTTGTCCAGCGTTGGGCAGTAGAATTGCCACCCGTGTTAGGTATAACTGCAGCAGTAATTTTTGGTTTGTTGTTTGGTTTAGCAGGAATTATTTTTGCCACACCCTTAATGGTTGTCGTAATGGTACTTGTTCAAAAGTTGTATGTAGAAGAAGTATTAGAAGATTCACCTAACTTAATTGAATCGCATATTAAAACGTAAAAAAGCCACCAGGAAAAAGTTAATAAAAGCACACTTAACGCAGATGGGATTTCCTAAACACGTTTCTAATATTGAGTCCTTCACAGTCAACGTTCAACACGGGCGAACAATTATTCGCCCCTACACATAATGATTACTTTCCTAAAAATACCTCAATTTCTAACGGATACCATAGGGGCGAATAATCATTCGCCCGCATGTGCCTTCCTACAAAACATAAAACATTTGATCATGGAAGGCTCATGTCCATTCGGTATGAGCTTGGCTTTTATAAATGAATGATAAATTTATTGAAATCCTGGTTTATCAATCTGTTCCTTGAATTGTGGGATTCGTAAGATTAAATCGGGGTTGTATCCAAAGTTCCGAAACTTTTCTCGTAAAGTTACATAGAGATTCTCATCCATTACTTTTTCTCTTGAAAATATCCAAGCCAAATTACGCTTTGGATGTCCAATCAGTGCCCAAGAATAATCTGGAGCCACTTCTAATATCAAATAATCAGCTTTTATGATTCCCCATAAAAAACCAATTTCCCATTTTGCATTTCCAGTGTTGGGAACAACTTCTGCTGTAGCTTGAATTGATTTTTCTGATTTATTAAAACTTTTGCGATAGTGATAAATATTATCAATTTTGCCATCGGCTAATAATTTATATTCATCTGCGGTAGCGACTTTGCCCTTTTCTGCAAAGTAGGGAATATTTGCAATTACCCACCATTTTCCCATGTATCGATTCAAATCGACTTGAATATTGGATTCCAAAGGTTTCATATCGGTATTTCCTGTGCTTGCACAAGCAGCCAATGGTACGGAAGCGCATATCAATAATGTACAGACCGTGCGACGCTTAAAATTTTTTAAAGAAAAAAAATTGAACTTCAATGGCTGCTTCCAGTCAATAACGGTGTTGCAATCACTATGCATAACATTAAACACCTTAAAATGAAAAAGTTAATTGGTAGTTAGATGTACTCTAACGCACTGAATTCAAAATGTTGTGCACATTGCGGTCAAGGTACACATATTTTTAATAAGGCATGATTTTTCTTAAATCGATTTAACCAAACCTATTTTAAATCTGATCTGAGGTTGTCTTACCATCAGTGATATTTTTGTGAACCGAATAAGTAAGTTGATTGTTAAAATTGTCTTATCAAATTTTTTAAAAAAATAATGATAGTGTCCCTATTGAAATTTTTTCATAAATTAATAATATTATTGGGGGTTTAATTTGACGCTCTTAAACTTATTTATTTTCATTTGATTTCAATACAGTACTTGCATACTGGCTTAATTTTTTCATTTTTTTGCCGGGTTAACTTCTCAAAGCTGTTCATTAGAATTGAGAGAAATTGTCTAACACCATAGCAACTGAGGAATCAAACTATGCCAAATTTTTACCTCCCACAGCAAAACAGCTTGTTGGCAGCCATGAATTTTGATGAGCAAGAACGCATTTTTCCAAATCTTGAAGCAGTGCATTTAACGCAGGGTACGGTACTTTATGAATCCGGTGATGTCATGCAACACGTGTATTTTCCGGTCGATTGCATTGTGTCTCTGATGTATGTTGTAGAGGACGGTGCATCTGCTGAAATTTCTGTTGTAGGGAATGAAGGTCTGATTGGTGTTCCACTAGTGATGGGCGGTGAAACCACTCCAAGTCAAGCTTTAGTGCAATGTTCAGGTGAAGCGTATCGTTTAAAAGGCCATTTTTTAAAAGAAGAAATGGAACGTCACGGTGAAATGATGAGTTTGCTTTTACGTTATACGCAGGCGTTACTAACTCAAATGGCACAAACCGCGGTATGCAATAGGCACCATTCTGTACACCAACAATTATGTCGATGGATGTTGCACTTCTTGGATCGTTTACCAGCTAATGAACTAAATATGACGCAAGAAATGATTGCAAATATGTTGGGCGTACGACGCGAGGGCGTAACAGAAGCGGCTGGTAAATTACAGGATGCTAAAATCATCTCTTATAGTCGCGGTCATATTACTATCTTGGATCGTGCCAAATTAGAAGACACTTGTTGTGAATGTTATGGTGTTGTTCGAAGTGAATACGATCGTTTATTACCAACTCCAGCAGTGAATAATGGTCAAATGCATGATGTTGAAATTGGTTCTATGCGACGTGAGCCGTTACGCTATGGTTTGTTATAATTTAATTTTATAAATTAAATTGAATTATTTTTATGAAATGTATTTGATGGCACAATTTTTTTAAGTAGGCGTCGCCCAGCGCGGCGCAACTTCCATTGTCGAATTACACTTAATCGCCATAAAATCCGCACTAGAAGATATCCCGAAATTGCAGATCCCATTCCTAAACACAACGATCCTAAAAATATTGGGCCTAGATACGGCAATAATTTAACTCCACTTTCTACAGTTTCAAAATCTGCGTGAGGTTTTTCGCCAATCAGTAAAGCTCCGATGTGGTAAGCGACATATATTAATGGTGGAAAAGTAAAGGGGTTAGAAACCCATGTACCTATCATCGCAATTAAACCGTTAACTCGAAATATAATTGCCATAATTGCTGCTAAAGGCATTTGCGCAGGCAATGGAATAAACGCACAAAACAATCCGATAAAAACCCCACCAGCCACACTGTGTTTATTGATTTGAGAGAAAAAAGGATTTTGTAGCCAAGCAATCAAGCGAGGATTTGCATGAAAATTTTTATGCTGTCTAATGCTTGCAAGCCATCGGCGAACTGAACCTTTCACTAAGTCGCCTCTTCAAATGCGCGAGAAATAATCCCTCCTCACAATGATTTTCCCGCAAAATGCCGTTCTCAAGACGTTGCACCGGGAAAATCATTGTGAGTTTGGTATCAATTATATTTTAGTAAGATAATTTTTATATTATTGAAATAGCTTAGCACTGATGAAATGAGTGAGAAGAGAAATCGTGAATTGTCATCTAAATTTCATTAGAAATTCTTACGCCTGGATTGAAACGAATAACTTGATCTAATCCGGATTGACAGAGCGAGTATTCAACATAACTGCGAATAACTTCAGCGTTGTCCATTGAATCAATTTCTTCCAACAGCTTTTCCATCTGTTGCAAATCAACACGTCGCAACGCCCACTTGACACGTAATAGATGCGCAATGCTTAAGCTCAATGAGCGATATCCCATGGCCGCTAATAGAACTGCTAATGCAGGATCACCTGCCATTTCACCACACACGCTAACTTCAATGCGATGCTTTTCTGCATCTTTCACAATACTTTTTAATGCTTGCAATACTGCAGGATGATAGCCGTGGTACAGATCCGCAACGCGTGAGTTATTACGATCCACTGCCAATAAATATTGCGTTAAATCATTGGTACCTACAGAAAGAAAATCCACGCGCTGGGCAAAGCTGCCGATTTGATAAATCGCTGCGGGAATTTCAATCATGACACCAATGGGTGGCATTTGAACGTTAAAACCTTCTTCCTGTACTTCTAAATACGCACGATGAATAAGGTGTAATGATTCTTCAATTTCAAAAACGTTACCAATCATGGGCAATAAGATGCGAAGATTATTGAGGTTCACGCTTGCCTTTAACATGGCCCGTAATTGCACCATGAAAATTTCGGGATGATCTAGCGTGACACGAATACCACGCCAACCTAAAAATGGATTGTCTTCAATGATGGGAAAGTAGGGCAGCATTTTATCTCCGCCAATATCCAACGTGCGCATGGTCACTGGGCGTGGAGCAAACTCTGCTAATTGATGTCTATAAAATTCAACTTGCTCTTGCTCACTAGGAAAACGTTCACGCGCCATGAAAGGAATTTCTGTACGGTACAATCCAACACCAGCGGTGCAACGATCTTTTGCCAAAGCAACATCTGTTGAAATTCCAGTATTTACCAACAAGCTAATATCGACGCCATTTAATGTGGTACACGGTTCATCTTGTTCTGAAAGTAGATTAACGTTTAACTCAGCATCGGTCAGAACAATTGACTCATAGATACGTTTTAAATCGACAGAAGGATTAATAATCACTTCACCGCGATAACCGTCCACGATTGCAAAACATCCGCCGAGAGTGCGTATGGGTAAAAGTGAAAGTCCCATCACGCAAGGTACACCTAACGCTCGAGCCACAATTGCCATGTGGGAATTTGCTGTACCGCGAATCGAAATAACACCTTTTAAATATTCACTTGGAAAATCCATTAAAACTGAAGCGGTAATTTCTTCACCCACCAAAATACTGGGTTGAGTTACGATAAAATTATCGGCTTTCGCTTGTAGTTTGGCTAACATACGAATGCCAAGATCTTTAACATCTAAAGCACGTTCACGAAAATACGGATGATCCATACCTTCAAATTGTTTAATGTGACGTTCAATCACAAAACGCAAAGCACCTTCTGCCCAATTGCCCGCTTGAATACGCAATTTAATTTCACCAACCAATCCTTGGTCTTGCAACATTTGCGCATACACATCAAACAATGCATGCTCTTGCGGTGAAAGTGACGTCGCAATTTTTGCTGCAATCGCAGCTAATTCGTCATGGACATCCGCAACCGCGTTATCCATTTTTACGAGCTCGCCCTCAATATCCGCAGTGACTTTATCTGGCACATTAGATAGTTGTGCTTTAGGACGATGTACCCAAGCTGTACCTAAAGCAACACCTTGCGCGCAACCAATGCCCGTAAATCGACTAACGTATTTATCTTCACTACCCAAATTCATACCTGTTATTGCACCGGTAGCTTCAGCCGCTGCAATAACACCGGCCAGCTGTGCAGAGATAGTAATTAAGAAAGCTTCTTCACTTTGGTCAAAACGTTTTTGTTCAATGCGCTGCGTCACAAGCACACCCAATAATTTACGTTGATGAATAATGGGTACACCAAGAAACGACTGAAAACGTTCTTCACCAGTGGATGCAAAATAGCGAAATTTGGGGTGCGCGCTAGCGTTTTCAAGGTTTAAAGGTTCTTCGCGAACACCAACAAGTCCTACTAAGCCTTCTGATATTTCTAAACTAACTTCACGAATAGAAGCCGGATTTAAACCCTTAGACGCCATGAGGATGTAACGTTTTTGCGAATAATCAAGCAAATAGATAGAAGCAACCTCAGCATTCATCGTATCGCGTACTTGCGATACCAGAACTTCAAGCGCACTTTCTAAATTAGGCGCGGAATTTACTTCCTGAACAATTCGCCTTAACGTCTCTAGCATAAAGGCGCGCCTTGCTGAGAAACCAAGGTAGATTGTGTTTCATCAGCTATTGAAAAATGCTCAAAAAATATTGGACGTAATTGGTGTAAAGCGCGCCGATAAACGTTGCGTTTAAATTCAATCACATGATTAACGGGATACCAATAATTCACCCACAGCCACTCATCAAACTCAGGCTCGTCATGACGTGCCAAATGAATATCGTTTTCATCGCCGGTCAGTGACAATAAAAACCAAATTTGTTTTTGACCTATACAACGTTGCTCAGGATTTCTTACTTTAGACCGATTTGGTAAACGATAACGCAGCCAATGGCGAGTTTGCCCTAAAATAGAAACGTGATGCGATTCAAGTCCTACTTCTTCCCATAATTCTCGATACACTGCATCGTGTAGACTTTCACCTGGATGAATTCCACCTTGTGGAAATTGCCATGCATCCATGCCTCGACGTTTAGCCCATAATACGCGTGCGCTCGCATGCGTCAGCACTAAAGCAATATTATGTCTAAATCCATCTTCATCAATTAACGCTTCCACCGGGTTATTGCCCCATACCTGTTTAATAATAATTAAATTTTTTCATTTTCTTTTTAGTAGCGTATTGTTCTTCAACACATCCATGTTTCATCATGCGGCAACACACGTTAGTTTTTATGATCAATGACCTATTCAATTAGGCGAGTCTATGGAAGCGACTAAAATCGGTCAAGTATTCACAATCATTAATTAAGAGGAGGCCTGCGTGGCTTTGTATTTATTTGATCTGGATCACACCTTAATCGAAGCAGACAGCGATTATGAGTGGAATCGTTTTATACACGCTGCAGGTTGGACCCCACCAGATTTTATTGAACGCA
>JAZKFP010000319.1:0-2196 GCA_040386355.1 Pseudomonadota bacterium
GCATGCTAGGAAAAGCGTTTAGTTTTTTATTTGGAACCAAAAACGATCGTGAATTACGGCGTATGTCCAAGATCGTTCAGCAAACAAATCTATTGGAAACTGAGTATAAAGAGTTATCAAACGAAGAGCTTTCTGCACAAACACAGAAACTTCGTGCTCTTCTCCAGCAAGGGGAAACTGTTGATAGTTTGCTCCCGCGAGCCTTTGCGGTAGCACGTGAAGCAAGTCATCGTATTATGGAAATGCGACATTTTGACTGCCAGTTAATCGGTGGAATTGTATTGCATGAAGGTAAAATCGCTGAAATGCGTACGGGTGAAGGTAAAACATTGGTTGCAACATTGCCTGCCTATCTAAATGCACTCACTGGACAAGGTGTTCATGTAGTTACTGTAAATGATTATTTAGCACGACGTGACGCGGAGTGGATGCGTCCGTTATACGAATTTTTAGGTTTATCTGTAGGTATTGTTACTTCACGCCAGCCAATGGACGAGAAAAAAAAGGCATATGCTTGTGACATTACTTACTGCACAAACAACGAATTAGGATTTGATTATCTTCGCGATAACATGGTGTATAGATTAGAAGATAAAGCTCAACGTGGTACTGCGTATGCCATTATCGACGAAGTCGATTCTATTTTAATTGACGAAGCGCGTACGCCTCTAATTATTTCCGGTCCTAGCGAAGAAAGTTCAGAACTATATAAACAAATTAATTTATTAATTCCCAACTTAAAACGCGCTGTAGAAATTGAATCCGATTCTGTAAAACCTGAATATGACGGCCATTTTTTAGTGGATGAAAAACAGCGTCAAATTGAACTAACAGAACAAGGACATGAAATCACTGAAAAATTATTATATGAAAATAAATTATTAGCAGAAGGTGAAACTTTATATGCAGCTAATAATTTAAATTTATTACATCACGTTCATGCTGCGTTAAAAGCGCATCACTTATTTAGAAAAGATGATCAGTACATTGTGCAGAATGGTCAAATCATTATTGTCGATGAGCACACTGGTCGTCTAATGCCAGGTCGTCGTTGGTCTGAAGGAATTCATCAAGCAATCGAAGCAAAAGAAGGGCTAAGCGTTCAACAAGAAAATCAAACTCATGCTTCTACTACGTTCCAAAATTATTTTCGTCTATACAGTAAGCTTTCAGGTATGACTGGGACAGCAGATACTGAAGCTTTTGAATTTCGCCAAATTTATGGTCTCGATGTTTTAGTAATTCCTACTAATAAACCAATGATACGAAAAGATCATAATGATTTAATTTATTTATCGATGAATGAAAAATATGACGCAATTGTTAAAGAAATTAATCAAGAATCTGCGTTAGGTCGTCCAGTATTAGTAGGGACTGCTTCGATTGAAAGTTCAGAACTTTTATCAAAGAGATTAGAACAAGAAAAAATTCAGCATCAAGTATTAAATGCTAAATTTCACGAGAAAGAAGCTGAAATCATTGCACAAGCGGGCCAACCAGGCGCTATAACGATTGCCACTAATATGGCGGGTCGTGGAACCGATATTATGTTGGGTGGCAATTATAAATCTCAAATTGCTCAAGGTAATGACTTAACTGAACAGCAAATTCTGGAAATTAAACAACAGTGGAAAGAGAATCATCAAAAAGTAATTGATGCAGGTGGATTGCATATTTTAAGCGCTGAGCGCCATGAGTCTCGTCGTATTGATAATCAATTGCGCGGTCGCGCCGGACGTCAAGGTGATCCGGGATCCTCGCGATTTTTCTTATCGATTGAAGACCACCTAATGCGGATTTTCGCAACCGACCGTATGCGATCATTTATGCAAAATCTTGGTATGGAAAAGGGTGAAGCGATTGAAAATCGTTTGGTGACACGATCGATTGAAAATGCACAACGTAAAGTTGAAAGTCGCAATTTCGATATTCGAAAATCTTTATTAGAATACGACGATGTTGCTAATAAACAACGATTAGCAATTTACCATCAACGCGATGAAGTGTTAGCTGCTGAAAACCTAGCAGAAGATATTGAAAAATTATACGATGAGGTAGTTGAAGAATTAGTTGATGATTATTTACCACCAAATACTCCCTATATTCAGTGGAATATTAAGGGCCTGGAAAATGTTTTATCGGATGAATTTCGTATCGATTTCCCAATAACTCCTTTAGCAATTGAACAAAAAAAAT
>JAZKFP010000320.1:0-5896 GCA_040386355.1 Pseudomonadota bacterium
AATATAAAACACCGATGCAATATGAAGCGTTATATTATCAATCCTCCTGATTAAAAGTGTCTATTAATTGGGGGGAAGTTCATTCATAATTTTTAAAAAATTAGTATTCTACTAGATGCATATTCCGGATATTTTTACTGCGTATCTATTCAATATGATTTATTATGCTCAACCCAAATTTTCATAAAAAAATATTGTAAAAATAGTTGGCATAACATGATTAATAGTTTACTTCCTCTGCACCATCGATACACGCGCTGTTCAAGTGAATCCTCTGAAAGTAAAAAAGGCTTACTTCAACATATTTCAGAATCATGTAGTCGCGCTTTCACGCCTATTGTTGAATCATTTAAAAATTTAAAAAGCTCGCGCGGTGCCTCCTTATTAAAAGAAAACAACACGACAACGGATTTAAATTCAAAAAATAAATATCGACTATCTAAAGGATGGCAAGACACTGTAAAAGATATTAGAGAAGTGCGCAATTTACGCAAAAAGCTACCATTTGGAGGATATCCTTTTCGACGTTTGCAAATCAACCAAACCGGTGATGGATTGGTCAACGCTGCAATTGCAGGGATTGGCTTAGCAGCATTGGGAATGAATCCAATTATTGCAGGGGTCCTACCTTTTGGAATACGTGCAACTGAATTAATTGTTGCAGCAGTTTGGAATCAGCGAATGGCCACTGAGCGACGCGAAGCTCGAATTGCAGCAAGTCATATTCATAACGCATTAGATTTCTCAGACCAACCTTCTCCAGGATTATCCAAGAAAAAATCTGCACAACAAATTATTAGTTCGACTAAATACGATTTTATCGCTGGAGTCGCAACCATAGGCGCAATTGGTTTATTAATTGTAGGCGGACCAGCTTGGGGTGTCATTGGTTTAGGAGTAGCAATTGCCGTATGTCAAACATTAAGCAAGTTTAAAGAAATGGCTTGGGGCGCTTTGCGTTATGTTGTCAATGAAGATCCTGAATTACGAAAGCAACAAGTTGATTTGCAAGAACCCATGTCTGCCTATGAAATGGCACTTAATGTTGGAATCATGACCTTCAGTTATTTAATTGGATTCGGAACTATATTTGCGATTCATACCTTTGCAGCACCTGTAGCGCTACCCATCACTATTGCCATGGCGGCAGTCGGCACAATTTTAATGGTGGGCGCTAAACGTGGTTTTAAAAAAGAAATGCAAGAAGGTATTGAAGAACATGAAACATTGCAGCAAAAATACCAATTAAATGCAGTGCAAAATGAAAAAAAAATTGCTCTTGAAAATGAATGGGAAAAAAGTTTATCCAGATTAAAAATTTCTCATGCGAGCATTCAGCTACCTGTTAATTTTCATACTAATACAACATTTGATTGGTCATACATTGAATTATTTGAAGTATATAAAGCGTGTCATTCTAACAAACCACCTGAACTTAAGCAGATAAATGATTTCTTCTTAGTTCAACAGCAACTTTATACTAAATTTGACCCAACTGCTTTGGATAATATAGAAGAACGAATTGAGAAACGCGACAAAGCAAGAAGTAAGATTTATCAGAATGAAGAAAAAATTTTGCATTTAACAAATGAAAACCAAAATATTTATAAAAATACGTAGTTCGGAAATGTATTTTATAATTATAAAATAAGCTCTTATAAATCTACAGAATTAATTATGTTTTCAAAGAAACATTATCTTTTTTAGGCGGTATTAGTGACCAGGGTAAAATTATTTTAGAATTTTCTGGATTAATAACATATTCGAAACGCATTTGTTTTTTCTGAGTTTTGCTGTACACAACACCAATAACATAATCCATCATTTGATCTTCTTTATTTTTACGACGTAATGTTTTCAAAAATGTAATAGGTGTTCCTATCGGCAAAACTTCAATAGGTGCTAAATAATCATCTTCAGGACTATCTTCTATACAAACTTCTGACTTAGCCGATACTACCCCTTCCAATATGTTTTCTTCAAATGAAAATTGTCCAGGCTCTGCATAATACAAACAACGCTCTTCAATCAGATAACCTTTCTTTCCAACTAAAGTATTGTATTCTTGAGTATGACTCACATCGTCAGCAATCACACAACCTAAAAGAAAACTGAATAAGCTAACAGATAAAAACTTTGAAATATTTTTGATATAGAAAAGCATGCGCTTTGATTCTCGTTAAGTTTTGGAAAAACTATTTAAGTTATTAAACATAATCGCAAATGAATATTTTTTCTAGGGATATCATAAAATTTACGCCTTTAGGCAAAGCGTATTAGTGATATCTTTAAGCTACTAAATTAGTAGTGAAAGTTCAAAAATAAAAATTTATGCCTTCTTATCGTATTACTTTTCGCTCCAATACTCGACAACCGACAACAATTTTTACAGAAGGTTTTACATCTCAATTTTCCGGCCCCATTAAGTTTATTGCCAGGCCTAATTGCAGCGGAGATATGATGGTAAATTTTCAATAAGTCCTAGTGCTCGATTTACTTCTACAATTTTATTCCCGATGGATATAAAAATTTCAACATCATTCATCTATATGGTCGCAATCGATGTTGAACAAACGCCTCATGAAGTCAATGATTATGCCTCCACATTTAATACCCACACTCATCAAGTTTTAGACGTCAATAATCTTCCATATGGTATCAACCTTACCCAAGTCTATTGGTCTGTATTTACTGATGAACTTACCGTTAAAAAAGTGTTAGCTCAAGAAGTAATTGCAGCAGTACAAGTGGTAAAACTTGGAAGACCCTAAATACCCGTACCGTTTGATTTTTAGGTGTGCATCATGATCTTTTTTTCACTTGCTGCGTTAAGACTGCAAGAGCGCGTCACAGCGTTCTCGCTGCGTAAAGCTTTGGCTACGCAGCGTCAAAGCGCACCCTTATTATAAAAAGGGGATCGAAAAAAAATATTCATGCTAAACCGTTTCACTTAACCTAATTTTCAAACCCTACGGATATATAGAAAACGTTAATTCTAATTCAGCAAAAGCTAGTATTTTAAAAAATGGTTTACTATATAGATTAGTATCAGAGTCTGCTGTATATAATACAAACATCACAGCAACAATCTCGCACGATCTTCGGCAAGCCGCTTTAATTTTTTTTACAAATAACATACAACATCATTCATAAGAAAGAACTTCAACTGTCGCATCTGTTTTCCATGGAAATACAAAAGAATAAATTATATTGTTAATTCACATTCATGAGAATTTTAAAAATTTCGCTAAAAGATTTTTATATGCTTTCTATTCTCAATTATCTACACTGTAATTCATGTTTCAAAACTAATATTCAACCGTCTCCTAGTTCTTGCGTAAAAATTGGTTTAAATAAAACGTTAAATACTCACCAGGATTTTGAAGCTATCTCGGAAAAGTTGATTCCACCGTCATCGCCAAATAATTGTTTGTTAAATTAAATTATTATTTTATTTTCTAACCAAAAAGAACTGTACATGATCCTTATCTAGACTTAAGATTAAACATTAATTCTTCTGTGCAAAATTTCTGTTTGGAAAAAATGTATTAATGACTACATGATTACCGAATTTCCACGTGCTTTATTAAATATCCCAACATTACGATCAATTAACCTTGCGAACAACAACATCAAAGAAATATCCAAAAATATTCATAAATTAATAAATTTGGAAAATCTAAATTCAACATGCAATGTAACAAGTGTTATTTCTAATAATATAAAAATACTTCCTAAAACTTGTGAAATAAGTCTTAATAAAGAGGGGATAAGTTTTGAAGTGAGAAAGTTTCTATCCGAAATTCAAGATAGACCTGAAATTTATATTTTCCCGAAACATTTCAAATCTTTCTTTGAGTAACACTTACAGGATAACAGGTTTATTCGGTAGCTCATTTGGATTAACACCATTCGCAGGAAAATGTTTTATCACCTGCTGGGTTAACTCTTCAATTCCTATAATGACACCTTGCTTAAATCTCTTATTTTTAAATTCATCTTCCATATAATGACAAATTCTTTCTAACTCTTTAGTTTCTACAACAGCTTTTACACCACGATCAACCACGATTTCTACATCTTTATCTGCAAGCAATACATAAATTAAAACTCCATTATTATGTTCTGTATCCCACAATCGACAATCAGAAAAAACTTCAATCGCACGTTGTCGAGCTGTTTGATCTTGAAGTACTGCAAAAATATCTAAATTATCTTCCACCACAAATCGAATTTCTGCAGTATGTAGGATTTCACTTTTATGAATTGCAGTATCAATGGCTTCTAAAATATTTTTGGAAAAAATATGCTGTGCGGCCCAGGGACTGCGAATTAAATGTTTTAAAACACGGTTAAGATTCATAATAATTTACCTATTACTACCAATTTCCTGAAGCGCCGCCGCCGCCAAAACCACCACCGCCTCCACCGAAGCCGCCGCGTCCAAACCCTCCTGAACCCATACCGCCGCCTAAAAACCCACCGCGCATTCCACCAAACAATGTAAAAAGAAGACCGATAAATCCAGCCAACAATGCGATAAAAACGCTGCCAGCTAATATCCAAGCAACAACAGTTAAAATTCCTCCGGTAAATAAAGAACCAAAGAATCTGCCAAAAATAGTACGAAGCACAGCACCACAAATTAAAGCTATTAAAAAAAGAATCGGTAGATAAGAATTACTAGAGTTGGAGGTTTCTGAAGAAATTTCAGGTGGTGGTAATGGTTCGCCTTGAATGACTGCAATTATTTGATCAATACCTGACGTAATACCACCGTAGAAATCATTTTTTTTAAAATAGGGAGTAATGACTTCAGCAATAATTCTTTTGCTGGTTGCATCAGTTATGGCTCCCTCTAAACCGTATCCCACTTCAATGCGTAACGCTCGATCATTTTTAGCAATAATTAATAAAGCACCGTCGTCAACTTTTTCGCGTCCAAGTTTCCAATTATCGGCCAACCGAATCGCAAATTGTTCAATAGTTTCAGGTGCAGTTGTTGCTAGAATAACAATCGCTAATTGACTGCCCTTTATTTTTTCAAACTCTTGTAATTTATTTTCAAGAGCTTGAATTTGAAAAGGCTCTAATGTACGCGTTAGATCCGTAACACGCGTTTTCAATGCAGGAATTGCAACTTCAGCCTGAGCTGAAGTTAAAAAACCAAACATCCATATTAAGAAAAATAAAATGTGCGCAGGCGCTTTCCTTGTGCCCTGTATATTCATGAACCACTTCCACTACTTGCTGGTTGATCAAAATTGACTGTTGGTGGTTTAGAAATTTCCTGTTCATTTTCCACATTGAAATTTGGTTTAACTTTATAGCCAAACATTTTACTGATTAAATTTGTAGGAAAAGAACGAATTTGAACATTATATTCTTGCACCGATTGAATATATCGGTTTCTCGCTACTGTAATTCTGTTTTCAGTACCTTCTAATTGCGCTTGGAGATCGCGAAAATTAGCATCTGATTTTAACTGCGGATAATTTTCTGAAACGACTAACAAACGTGATAAGGCACTAGTCAACTGACCTTGAGCGGCTTGAAATTTTGCAAAAGCTTCTGGATCATCGACCAATTCTGGCGTAGCTTGAATAGATCCTACTTGAGATCGTGCCTCTGTAACTTGCACTAATATAGATTGTTCTTGTTTTGCAAATCCTTGAACTGTACTCACCAAATTAGGAATCAAGTCAGATCGACGTTGATATTGATTTAGAACCTCAGACCAACTCGCTTTTACTTGTTCATCTAAACTTTGCAATGCGTTGTAGCCACACGCTGTCAAAACCATCATCATCCCAGTTAACAGGATTACACGCATAAAATTTAAAAAGACTCGCATGCTTTTCTCCTAGAAATGTGCGATGAACAAACGTAAAACGTT
>JAZKFP010000321.1:0-15008 GCA_040386355.1 Pseudomonadota bacterium
GATAAGAAAGTCTTGGAATATTATTTTCAATCCAATCAATGATGTAACTTAAATCACGCACTTCAAACTCAGGATCCATTAATCCAATTTTTCCGCCACTTGCGCCATGTCCTCGTTGATCGTAGCTAATTACCCAATAACCCTGCCGCCAAGCTTCAATAGCAGTTTTTCCAGTATATAAATAACGCCCGTATAAACTTTTAGGCTGTGACATTCGAAAAAAACCAAATGCGTGCGCGTGAATAATTACAGGCGCGGTATCTTTTGGAGCTAAAGCAGGCTGATAAACGGTTGCTCGTATACGTGTACCGTCAAATGAGGGAATGTCGACAGAAAAATATCGTGCTTTTAATAATGCAGCAGAATGTGGCTCAAAATCTGTACGTACGGGTGTATGCATACATGCTTGAGTTGTTAAAAGAAATCCGAAAAAAATGGTTGAGCAAAGGAATTTAAAAAATTTATGGAAGAATTTGAAAAATTTCAACGCGGAAAAACAGTATTTATCAAAATTCTGTTGAACTGTTTGAAACTTTTGATGCTTGAAATTACTATTGAAAAAATCAGCAATACGATTGCTCACTATTCACGCCCCCAATCATTTTTATTATTCTAATGGGCTTATTTTTTTAGATTTGAATTCAATTCTTAGTTTAGTTTGCAACCAAAATTCTTAGTTTTAAAAACGCACAATTGCAAAAAATCATGATTATTTTTCGCAGTTCATGATTACTTTTACATGGAAAAAAAGCAAGTTGTCAATTTGTTGTAGTAAAAGAATTCAAATGATGCAAGATTTGGCAAGAAATAAGCTTTGGTAAGCATACAACTTTGGGTAAACTAAGGCCGCTTTTAAACCAGGGTAGAAAATTTAGTATTTTGCCGTGGCAATCTAAACCCATAGTGTTGGAGTTTTAAGTTGCAGCAATAACTTAGACTCTGTGGGTTAATTATGGATATAAAAATAGCTTAGCATCTCATGGAGTTTTCATGCCCAACCACAATAACAACAATATTTCGTATTTATGGATAGAAACTAAGACAGCTCAATTTTTACTAACTGGTTTAATTGGATTTTTACTGTATTTTTATTCACAAGCAGCTTTCAGTCAGCCTGGTCAAAATTTATTTATTGGAAATGCAAAAGCCTTATCCTTAGGTAACGCTGTGACTGCAGATCCTCCAGGAATTGACGCTATTCACTTTAATCCAGCAGGCTTGGCTCGATTAAAAGGTCGACAGTATCAAGCTAAATTTATTTTAGGTACAGTAGATTTAGAAGCGGAGTTTACTCCCTCACAAAGCTATAACGATTTATTAGATACGCTTGGAATTACCGACTCTGTAAGTAATCGAAAAAGTGAAATTGAAGGAATTTCCATTGTTTTACCTGGCCAAGGTTTAACGCATTTACCTTTCATTGTTGCGCCTTTAGGTGGGCTTTCTTTTCAACCCGATAATTCAAATTTTGTATTTGCAACTGCTGCTTATTCTCCATTAATCGGAGGTGTTTATCGTGCACCCGATGATCCAGGTCAATTTTCATACACTGACGCAAGTGCAACTCGTATTACGTATTTTTCTCCCAGTATTGGTGTTGAATTAAACGAGCGAGTATCCGTTGGAGGTTCTATTGGTGTTTCTTATGTTGGCGTTGGCGCTGACGTCGATGTTCGTTTTCCAAATATTTTAGCTGCAGGCGGAGAAGGATTTCGGCAACTATTTTGTCAAGCATTAGGATTTGCAACTTTTCCCTGCGCAGGCAGTTTAAATACTGTGGATTCTGTAGCGAATATTGATTTAGTGCTCGAAGAATATATGTCTACCACCTTTAATTTAGGATTATTGTGGGATATAAATGACTGGCTAACGTGGGGCTTAACCTATCAAAGCAGCGTAACCGATTCATTAGAAGGCGATGTTACGATTGAGTACGCTCCTGGTATTCAAGATTTTTTTGCTAGTGTTCCCGGGCTAGCTGCACTGTTTCCTGATTTTAATTACACAAAAGAAACTGTCAAAAGTAAACTTGATCTCGACTATCCACAACATTTTGCAACCGGCGTAAGTATGCAGCTTTTACCACGATGGAAATTAAATGTTGATGCTAAATGGACGGATACCAGTGCATGGGATGAATGGGTTGTGGAATTCGATGAAACGGTAGATGTGTTGGCTTTACTTTCATTGCCCCTTTCTGTGATTGGCGTTAGTGAAGTTCGCGGTAACTCAATCGTGATTCCACGCGGTTATAAAAGTGTTTGGAATTTTTCGTTTGGTGGTGAGTATCAATATTCAGATCAGTTAGTGTTACGCGCTGGATACGAGCATCGTCCAAGTCATATACCAGACGACAAACTTGATTTCATCGTACCCGTTGCAGATATCGATGTGTTTAGCGTGGGTGCTGGTTATAAATGGGATCAAGATACGGTTGTTGATATTGCAGTTGGTCTAGTTCAATCCAAATATTCGATAGAACCGAATTCAAGTACCAACTTTAATTCTGAAGAAATTGATAATTTTGTTTATAACCCGTATTTGGGTCAGCAAGGCGACATAAAATTGACAGCTCTTTTATTTATGCTGAGCTATCAAACCACGTGGTAAAAAGATGTTCTACACTAGGGTGTGTTAATTTTTTGGCAATCGATATAAAAGACATTAAAAAGGATGAGACATAAGGCAAAAAACAATAAAAAACGGAGTGTATTTTTTAATCCATAAGTATTTTTATTGTTTTTTAGCGCAATGAGCCGCCTCTTTAAACACTTGTAGCCGACTTAATAACACACCCTAAAGTCTGTTTCTTTTTTAATTCGTTGTAAAATAGTTTAAATCAGATAATTAACTCTTGTGTAAGAGAGAAGACATGGATAGTCAGGACGCACAGTTAGCGGAATTACTTCAGGAATTGGAAAAGCAAATTGCAAAGAAAGACTTTTCTTTGCCTGCTCTTCCAGATAGCGCCCAGCGAGTGAGCCATGCAATTAACGATAGTAATGTTAATAATGATCAAGTCGCACGCATAATTACTACAGATCCTGTGCTGTCTGGAAGACTAATTCAAGTTGCCAATAGTGCAATTTTTCAAGGACTAAATCGCATCGATGATGTGAAACGCGCTATTTCCCGCTTAGGTTTAACCTGCGTTAGAAATTTAGTAGTTAGTCTTTCAGTAAATCAAATTTTTAACGTGAAAGGTCAACCATTCGTTAAAAATCAACTCGAAAAAATTTGGCAGAACAATATGAAAATTGCTGCCGTTTGTGAAGTACTTGCTCGAGGCCATTGGCAACTTGAACCTTCTCAAGCACTGATCGCTGGACTACTTCACAATATCGGCACTATTCCTATTCTAAATTTCTTAGCGCAAGAAAAATATGCGGCGCATGCCGAAGAACTTATCAAACATGCATTTCTTAAATTTGAACCAGAACTTAGCCAGTCTATATTGGAAAATTGGAATATTGGTGAGGAAATATCAAGCATTCCAATTACTATTCAAAAATTAAATGCAGAAATGAGTGGACCAATTAATTACGCAGATCTCGTACAGGTTGCGCGTTTGCATACGTTTCGCGGCACTTCCCATCCGTTGGCAAAAGTAAGCTGGGCAAATGTACCCGCTTTTAAACGCATGGATTTAACACCTGAAGCCAGCATCGAGGCTATTCGGTTAGCAAAAAAGGAGATTGATGACACGATACGTTTATTAAATGGCAAATAAACGTTGTTAGTAAAGGTTTGGACTAAATTATTTTTACTACGCTGTATTTTCACAGCCTATAAATAGAATAAATCGGGCTTTTAACTTGCGTTTGGAATGTTTGAGAACATTTGACAAACGTTTAAGACTCCATACAATTTTTGCAGTACGGTGATATATGCAGTGTATTCCTCTCTAGCAATGAGTATAAATTGAGTGGTAAAAACGTTGATGCTTTAATTTATTAATGTCTTAATACACTAGTAAATTAAAGCGACCGTTCAAATATTTTTATTTGGATCATCTACCGCTAAAACTGATCCATCCATTACCCGAAAGGTTTATTTTATGAAACATATGAGAAGCTCAAAATTGCAAATGTTAGTTTGCGCTGTGATTGGACTAAGTGCCTCTCAATTTGCTAGTGCAGAAGTATTGGGCGGAGGATTCAACATTAATCCTGGCGCCATGTATTATACCTTTGACAGTGAACTTGGTTTGAAAGACGAGCAACTTCCAGTAATTGGTCTTGAATATCGCTTCTTACCTAATATTGCAGCTGAATTTACCTATGCCGCTGCTGACGACGTCGATAATCCAAACGGCTTACCTTTTGATTTTGAACAACTTCGTTTAGACGCAAACTATTATTTTCGTCCTGAAGAAAAATTCCAACCTTTCATAACTGCCGGTGCAGGTGAGAATTCTTACGAGTTTGGTGATTTAGGCTCCACATTAGAAACGGATGAAACTATCGTCGATGCAGGCATTGGAGCTCGCTATTTTTTCAATAAAGTATTGTCTTTTAGAGGCGATGTTCGAGCGGTCAACAGCTTAAATAATGAAACAACAGCTACTGCTGCAACCTTAAGTTTAAACCTGACTTTAGGTGGAGCTATGATCGGTGGCGATAGTGAAAGTGAAATCGAAGTAGCGGAAACCGTCGAAGCTGAACCACAACAAGTTGCACAAAATGACTCCGACATGGATGGCGTTGTTGATGCGAATGATAAATGCGCCAACACTGATCCAAACGTTATGGTGGATGAAAATGGTTGCCCTATTCAATTAGAGCAAACAGTTTCCATGGAACTTGATGTGAACTTTCCCTTTGATTCCGCTCAATTACCAGAAGAGTTTTATCAAGACGTTAAAGAATTAGCGACGTTTATGAAATTGTATGAAGATACAATCGTCACGGTTGAAGGTCATGCTGATTCCATGGGTCCAGAACCTTATAATCAAACTTTATCTGAACAACGAGCAAATAAAGTCCGTGAATTGCTAGTAGGTGAGTTTGGAATTAAGCCTGAGCGTCTGAAGATTGTTGGTTTTGGTGAAACCCGTCCAGTAGCGGACAATGCAACAGAGGAAGGCCGTAGTCAGAACCGTCGCGCGGTTACCGATGTCACTGCAACTCGACTGGAAGAACAAAAAATTCCAGCGACGCAGGACGAGCCTGCTGCACAGTAAGAATAAAATTTAATAGAAAAACCCTGAAAAATAAAACGCCCTCACATGAGGGCGTTTTTTGATTTGAACTAAGAATTTTCAGAAATTGTAAAAACAATTTGCTTACAGCATTTTAATATTTTTTATTCACACACAGATATTATATACCCGTAGCGAATGACCTTTGTTTTTAAAAAATGGTAGGTCGCTTTGCGCGCCGCGACTCAAGGCAGCGGCCGGACAAATGAAATGGTGAAGCATGAAGATTTTTTTTCGGTTGCACGACGTCTTGACGCTGCGTAGCCAAAGCTTTACGCAGCGAGAACGCTGTGACGCGTTCGAGCAGGCAACAAAGCAAGCGGAAAAAAAGATCATGATAAACACCTAATTTTCATTCGCTACGGGTATATATTTCACGTACTAGAAAATCACAGCGTATCTTCCGCCGGTTCAAACCATGCATCTAATTCATTGAGTTGCTGATCGGTTAACTCACCGGTTATCGCATACAAAGATACTAAGTCTTGCACGTATTGATATCTAGAATTGGCATAATCCGATTGGGTGCGAAATAAAATTTGTTGTGCATTTAAAACATCCACCACATTACGGGTCCCTAATCGATAACCCTCTTCCGTTGCTTCTAGTGCTGATCTTGCTGATGTAATTGCAGTCGCACGCGAAGCAATACGTTGTTCACCGGTTTGCAAATCGCGCACTAAATTACGTGAATCGGTTGTTACTCGTTCTTGCAGTAGCGCTTGCTGTGCCAGGGTAGCGTCACGCTGCAGCTGAATTTGTTGGTATGTTGCTTTTAATCTCCCACCTTGAAACGGAATCCAGGTTAAACCAACTCCCACGGAACGAGATTCCCCCGCAAAACTTGAACCGACAACTCGAGAAGTGTCGGAGTCCGAATACAATGCAAACGCATCGACCGTTGGCATCCACTCTCGTCGTTGCGCGACAATCAGATGTTCAAACGCTTCTAAACGCGCTTCTTGTGCTTCTAATTGCAAATTTTCATTTAATGATTTTTCTACCCACTGACTTTCTTGCTTTTGATTAAAATCCAATAATGTAAGATTTGATTTCAAATCAAATTCAGGCATGGCATTGACCGAAGTTATAATTCGTAATTCTTCGCGAGCTTGCTGCAGCGCATTTTCAGCATCTAATACCCTAACTTTTGCTAAATCCTGTGCGGCTTCTGCATCTAATACATCAGTTTTTGCAACTAAACCCACCTCAAATCGCTGCTCAGTTTGATTGAACTGTCTTTCGATTGCTTTTTCTTCAGCACGCGCAAAAGTCACCTCTGAGCGAGCATTTAACAGACCGACTAATGCTTGAACAAGACGTTGTGCCAAAAGTTGTCGTTGATCATTTAAATCAAATCGACTTGCTTCGATATTAGCTTTAGTTGCTTTTACACGATGCCAAGCAGGTGCGTTGTAAAGCGGCTGTTCTAATTGCACTGCATAAGTTTTATCGGTGTAATTTGTAGATTCAACATCAGTTTCTGTTTCAACGTCAGCGTAAACCCGGCTTGCATCTGCATTGAGCGCTAAAGTTGTTCCTAAATTTGAACGATCAATTTTTTCTTGTTGACGAATTGCTTCGAATTCTTTGCGTTGTTGCAGCCATTGTTTATCTGATTCTTGGGCGTAACGCCACAAATCGCTAAATCGTGTTGGAGGCACATTTTGTTTATCATGTGTTAAAGGTTGAGCACTTAACGGAGATGTGACGATTACAGAGGCAATACTACATACGATAAGATTTTTCTTCAGAGAACAAATTAAAAAATGCATATCTTAATTTTCCATATGGATTCTTGGATGGATTAGTAAAGCAAAATTTGGGATTTTTAGTTCATTAAAACTATCAAAGCGATTTATATATACCCGTAGCGAATGAAATTTCCAGTAGACGCAGTAGGAGTGAATCCCGTGGAGCATACTCCCTTTTGTTTTAAAGCAGAGGATGTGAGCAGGTGAAGATTGCTGCAACAACCTGGAAAATCATTTTGCAGAAGGTATAGCACACTCGGGATTTTGAACTAGTACTACGTAATTTTTATGCTTTAATTGACCTCTTCGATTCAAAATTGTAGTGATGATACAAAATTCCTATAAATTTGACCTGTTTTTACCCTATAAGAGTATTTAATTTGGTGTGAATTGAGTCTGAACGTTGCACCTCTTCAAACTTCTTGGTAAAACATCGCACGCGGTGGTCGCTAGGGGTGAATGAGACTCGCATGTCATACACTTCCACGCTTTACCAAAAGGTATCAAAAGGAATTAACAACGTGAACAAAAAAACTTCTTCCAAAAAATCTACGGCCGATGCAGTGCATGAGGTCAAGTCCGGCAGCTTAGTTCGTGGCAAATTTGAGCCTTATGAGCCAGCAAAAAATGAAGAATACATGTGTCTTCCGCAGCGTGATCACTTTAAAGTGATACTTCAAGATTGGCGATCAGAATTAATGGAAGAAGTGGATCGAACAGTTCATCACATGCAAGACGATTCTACCAATCTTCCGGATCCGGCGGATCGCGCTTCTCAAGAAGAGGAGTTCAGCTTGGAATTGCGAACACGTGATCGTGAGCGAAAACTGATTAAGAAAATTGATAAGACACTTGAACGCATTGGTCAAGATGATTACGGTTTTTGTGACAGTTGCGGTATTGAAATCGGTTTGCGTCGACTCGAAGCACGCCCTACTGCAACTTTGTGTATTGACTGTAAAACGCTTGATGAAATTCGTGAAAAACAATTTAGAACTTAACCATTTATGAAAGCTTGAAAAATTCATTCAATTTTTTTGGATGAGTATTTCAAGCTTTTTTCTTTTTAATGTTGATTTCAACACGCCATTTAAAAAAAGAACTATGGGATACAGAGGACGTTTCGCTCCTACACCATCAGGCGCACTGCATCTTGGTTCCTTGTTTTCCGCGTTAATTAGTTTTTTAGACGCTAAGATACATGATGGTGAATGGCTTATCCGAATTGACGACCTAGATAAGCTGCGCGCTCGAGATGAATTTATTCCAACTTATGTCGATTTACTTGCTGACATTGGTTTGTGCAGCGATGGACCGATCGTAAAACAGTCTGAGCGCCTTGACCTATATACAAAACACATGCACATATTGGCGAAACAAAAACTTTTGTTTTATTGTGATTGTTCCCGTCAAAGTTGGGCTAAATATTCTATATATCCCGGTTATTGTCGTCAAAATACTGTACACCAATTTGAAGATGCTCGGCCCATTCGCATTCAAACTCCAAATCGTATAATAAAAATAGATGATCGTTGGCAGCCTTTGCTAGAGCAGAATTTGGCTGTCAACGTCGGTGACTTTATTGTTTGTCGTCGTGATGGTTTTTTTTCTTATCATTTTGGTACTGTAGTGGATGATGCCGATCAAGGAATTACGCATATCGTTCGAGGCGTGGATTTACTTCCCTCGACACCTCGTCAATTATTTCTACACCAATGTTTTAATCACAAAAGTATTCCTACTGCCCATCATCCAATTTTAGTTAATTCAGATTTTTCTAAATTATCTAAAAGTGCAGCATCGAAAGCATTAACTACCCAAAATATTGGATGTGCAGTTGAAATATGTTTAAACATTATTGGTTTGCATCCTCCAACCACTGAGAAAAGTCCGGAATCACAAATTCACTGGGCGATACAACAAACTAAACGCTATGGCTTATCAGCGTGCCTTGAACAGGCTATATTGCCTACGGCCGAAAATTGGAATAAATAATATACCGAACGCATATTGATTTTACCGTAGGCGCGGGTTTACTACGCATACGCCTAAGGTAAAATCAATATCTGTTTGGTCTGCGCATTTCAAAGTGAATAAAAATAATAAGAGGATAAATCCGTGTACATTGATCGCTTAATTTTAATGTTTGTTTTAGGGGGATACATTGTATCTCCAGCCATTATGGAATGGGCTAGCACGCCTGGCGCTAGCTGGTATCGTCCCTACGCAATGTGGGCACTAATTATTGGAATTAGCTTTTGGGTAACACGAAGTAGGGATTTGAATGAGCTTTGAAGTTACCCTGCTTTATTCCGGCATTTTTGGCTATGCAATTATTTCCGTGCTGTTGGCAGTTGCTGGACGATATCATTGGGTACCAGAACGTTGGTCAGATCATCCCGCCGCACAAACCTTCGCCTTAACAACCTTCTCAAGCTTATGGGCATTAACCGGCGCAATCGGTTTAGCGTATCAACAAGGCTATAATTTTTTAACATTTTATTTGGGTTTTTCTGGTGCGTTTTTATTAGCTCCTATTGTGCTCGCCCCCATTTTAAAACTGACTCAAATTTATCGATTATCGTCGTTAGCGGATCTTTTTGCATTTCGTTATTGCAGTCGTACTGTTGGAACGCTCGTTTCCCTTTTAATGCTTATTGGAATTTTGCCTTTTTTAAGTTTGCAATTTCAGGGCATTCATCAACTGTTAAAGCAAATTCTTTCTGAAAATGTATCTATCGGTATTTGTGCCTTATTGGCAGTTCTTGTAGTCGGTGTTAGTTGGCTTATTGGTACCCAACATACCAATCAACGAGAAAAACATCGCATGCTGATTATCTGGGTAGGTGTACAAGGCGCGGTTACATTTGTGTGTCTTGGAGCAGTTACCTTTTACGCAGTAAAAAATAGTATTGGTGGATTTTCTCAAATCGATAGTTGGCTTGCTACGCATCCAGGAGCCACCAATATTTTGTATGAACCCCTTGCTGAAGGCCCTTGGCGTGCATTACTGCTGACGTTTTTTGCAGGCAGTATTTTAATGCCGCACATGCACCACTTGTTGTTCACCGAAAATTCAAACCCTAAAGGAATTCGCTCTACCAGTTGGTCAGTTCCCATTGTTACCTTGTTAATGGCGCTGTGTATTCCACCTTTGCTGTGGAGTGGAATTCAGGCTCAGGTAGCACATGATCCAGAAGTTTTTTTGGTTGCAGTACCGCGTTCGCTTGGCTCGCCACTGTTTGCAATTATTGGATTAATCGGAGCAATCGCAGGTGCAATTAGTGTGTTGTTAATTGGCTCGCTAGCCATTTCCTCCATGATTATTAATCATGTTGTTTTACCCTGGCACGCTCCACCCGCTGAAAAAAATCTCTATGTGTGGTTGCGTCAAACTAAGCGTTTAGTTCTGTTAATCGTTATCGCTGTTAGCTTTGGTGTATTTTTAGTTTTACACAACGATGTGGGTTTAACTGAGCTTATGCTTATTGCCTTTGTTTTATCGTTGCAATTTATTCCAGGATTAATGGGGACATTATACTGGTCGCGGGCAACTAGACGCGGCTTTTTATCTGGGCTTATGCTAGGCGTTATTATTTGGGCATTTAGCATGTTACTCCCTATGCTCGCACGTGTAGATGCTTTGCCCTTTGGGGGATTTGATCTTGGATTTACGCCGTCAGTAAGCAATTGGCAAGCACCTACTTTTTTCAGCATATTTTTTAACAGTGTTTTATTTTTTATTGTTTCTCGACTAAGTCAGCAGTCGACTGAAGAAAAAGCCGCCGCTGAAAGTTGTTGTGTTACCGATTTACGTCGCCCTTATCAATGGACCTTAGAAACCGCAAATGTTGCAGATTTTATTCAGCAATTAAGTCGCACGCTCGGGACAGATATTGCGCAACGTGAAGTCACTCAAGCGTTGCAAGATTTATCGATGAATGCTTCCGAAACGCGCCCTTACATGCTGCGACGATTGCGTGATCAAATTGAAGCAAATTTGTCAGGATTAATGGGTCCTGTTGTAGCGCGTGACGTTATTAATAAAGCATTGCCTTATGCTTCGCATGGACATAGTGACGATTGGGAAGATATTCACTTTATTGAAGATCGCATTGAATCCCAAGCAGCGCCACTCACTGGACTTGCTGCTGAACTTGATCACTTACGCCGCTTTCATCGACAAATTCTGCAAAATCTTCCAGTAGGTGTCAGTACTGTTTCTGCGAGTGGAGAAATTGTTAGTTGGAATAATGAACTTGAACGAATTACAGAAATTCAAGCAACTGATGTAGTCGGATCGAAGTTGTCTTCATTACCCGATCCATGGAGTTCTGCTTTTGGTTCGTGCTTGGATCACGCATCAAATCATGCAGGTCCGATTAGTTTAAAAACTCAATTCCGGCAACGTTGGATCGTTACTCATCAAGCGCTTCTGGATCATCCTGCTCCAACAGAAACTCAAATGCTACTGTTGGTTGTTGAAGATATTACCGACAGTAAATTGCTTGAAGAGCAGGTTCAACACAGTCAACGATTAGCGTCAATTGGTCAACTTGCAGCAGGAGTTGCCCATGAGATTGGAAATCCTTTAACGGGCATTGATTGTCTTGCGCAGGAATTGCAACACGAAGACGATCCAAAAATTAGCCAGCAACTGGGTAAAGAAATTCTGGGTCAAACCAAACGTATTTCATCAATTCTGCAATCGTTGATGAATTTTAGCCGTGGTCATGGATGCATCAGTCAAGGATTTATTGACGTGCATTTAGCACCGTGCGTCGATGAAGTTATCAACTTACTACGACTCAACCCCAAATATAAACAGACCAATTTTCACAGTACGGTTGCTCCAGAACATACAGTCTTAGGAGATCCGCAACGTATTCAACAAGTGTTAATTAATTTACTAACTAACGCGGCAGACGCCTCGAAATACGATGGTGAAATCCTCATATCAAGTGAAACCAAGAAACATTTCATGGCCTTCACTATTGAAGATCAGGGAACAGGTATTTCTCCGGACATGTTGGGTAAGGTATTTGACCCATTCGTTACTACCAAACCTCCAGGTGAAGGGACTGGTCTGGGACTTTCAGTAACCTACAGTATTGTTCGAGAACACGGTGGTGAAATTCGGATTGAAAGCCCAGTAACCGAACCTAAGTTAATAAGTGGTTCACACATCGGCACGCGCGTTACCGTTTTTATACCGCGCCCTGTCGAGGAGTCTCTATGACAAAAGCGCATATTTTAGTAGTGGAAGATGAAGTAATTATTCGAGCGGCTTTGCGTCGGTTATTGGAAAAAAATTCTTATACTGTTACCGAAGCAGGTTCCGTTGAAGATGCGTTAATTCTTATTAAACAATCGACTTTTGAACTTGTCATTAGTGATGTTCGTTTACCTGGCGAACCTGGTACTGCTCTTATCTCAAAAGTTGCACCAACGCCAATTTTGTTAATGACAAGTTATGCAAGTCTTCGATCTGCCGTAGAAGCGATGAAGCAAGGCGCAGCTGAATATATTGCTAAACCTTTTGATCATGATGAATTGCTCAAGCTTGTTGAAAAATTAATTAACTCAGAACATCAACATAAAAAACAAGCTTCATTGAGTACACCAGCATTTGAGGGGGCACGTTCCGAAATTATTGGTTCGAGCAGCGTAATGAAAGCCCTAATGCGCCGTATCAGCAAAGTTGCCCCCACTGAGGGTACTATTTTAATTTTAGGAGAATCCGGTACTGGTAAAGAATTAGTTGCTCAAGCTATTCATAGCCAAAGTAAGCGCAGCGCTGGTCCGTTAATTTCATTGAATTGCGCAGCAATACCTGAAACTTTAATTGAATCGGAACTATTCGGACATGAAAAAGGTTCTTTTACGGGTGCACATGCAGCGCGAAAAGGATTGGTGGAATCTGCTGACGGCGGTACTTTATTTTTAGATGAAATCGGTGAATTACCATTAGAAGCGCAAGCACGTATTCTACGATTACTTCAAGAAAAAGAAATTCGCCGAGTCGGTTCGGTTGCTACACGTGTTGTCGATGTTCGTTTAATTGCTGCAACACATCGAAATTTACGCGAGCGTGTACGCAATGGAAGTTTTCGCGAAGATTTATTTTATCGATTAAATGTGCTGGATTTAGAAATTCCTGCTTTACGTGAGCGTGAACAAGATATTGCTGAACTAACTGAATACTTTCTACAACTTTTTAGTAAACGACACCAAGTAGATACGCGAAGTCTTTCTAAAGAAGCTTGGGCAGCAGTAAATCGTTATTCTTGGCCAGGTAATGTACGTGAGTTACAACACGCGATTGAACGCGCAGTAATTTTGTCTGAGCAATCTGAAATTGCATTGTCTCTGTTAGGCCGCGATGTATTAGAAACCATCCAAAAAAATCCACCTAATACTAATCAAATTCCACCTGCTAAAAATCCATTGGATTCTTTCTCAAATGCGCCTGCATTTTCAAACAATGCAAACGCTGACTCACTTCCTGTAGAAAACGATACTTTTTTAGATCCAAGTGAAGACTTATCCTTGGAAGATTACTTTCAGCGCTTTGTTTTAGAAAACCAAGATCAAATGACAGAAACAGAACTAGCCCAAACCTTAGGAATCAGTCGTAAATGTTTATGGGAACGTCGCCAAAAATTTAATCTGCCGCGTAAGAAAGTCTCTAAGGACGGCGAATAGCATTTTCAAATGTGTTTCCTTTGGTAACACCCTCTCCGATCTTCGTAACAATCTGCTGGTATTTGAAAGTTAAATGTCAGCAGATATTTTTTTTCCCGTCTAAAATAAAACATAAGTTATTGATTTTTAACAAAAAAATTATTTTCGTCTGAATTGGCACAAGATTCGCTATATGTATAACAAGAAAGAGCAACACGTAAGAACAAACGGAAGACAACTCAACGAATAATAATAAGAACAAACATAAAAAGAAGAACAAGAGTTGAGCTGGAATTAGAAGAAGAACAAACAAGGAATATGAAAATAATAATAAGAAAAGTCAATAACGATCACCAATAACAACAAGAATAAGATCAATAAGAATAAAAATAGAGTACATAAATAATAAAAATAATAAGTTCAACAATAAGAAGAAGCGTGAGATAACAAAAATAAAATTATCACGCCAAACCAGAAAGACCTTAACAACAATAATAAATAAAGGTCTTAGACGTTGGGTGCTTACACGCTAATAACAAAAATATAGTGAAGCACCCCCTGCAGAAAAGAAAAATAATTTTTAACTCGTCGTCACAACGACATTTATAAGATCTCACATAAGAAGATTGCTTAAAAAGCAACCAGAATCGAGATCAAGCAGGGCCACGGATTGGCCATTACCTTGCAATCTGAAGTGTAAAAGACCATTTCATAAATGCTTATCTTACAAAGTGATTATGAAATTGTCTTAAAAAAGTTTCGGCAGTTCAACACAGCAAGTCTCTACTGAAAAATAGAAATAAAAAGTTACCCTAATAAAAATAAGACTAGAAAATAACAATATTCATAATAATAAAATCAGCACAGTTATCTAACGGCGAGCCATGTGCTCGCCGTTTTTCATTTCAAGGTACTTGTTTGTTAGCTTTGTTTGACTCTCTAACTAGAGTTTGCTTTTCGCACCTATAGTGGCGTCATTGGCTCGCATCGATTAGACTTCGCACAACTTTTTGATCTTTCATTTTTCATGCTTTTGAGTTCGTACGCACAATATCTTCTTATTTTTACTTCCGGAATACTGAGTGACAGCACCACATACCGATGAAAAACCACTTTTCAATTGGATTTCTGCAAAAAATCTAGGGTTAAATCCAACTGTTTTTACCAGCTCTGGCGGCTATGAAATTGTTGAACATCTGCAAAAAAAAGGTTTTGAGGCGTATTTTGTTGGTGGATGCATTCGTGATAGCTTAACCAATCAAATACCAAAAGATTTTGACATTGCCACGTCTGCTCGCCCTGAACAAATTAATGCGTTATTTTCTCAATGTCGTTTAATTGGCCGTCGATTTCGTTTGGCTCATGTTCGA
>JAZKFP010000322.1:0-3483 GCA_040386355.1 Pseudomonadota bacterium
CTGTATTTTGCTGGTCCAAATAAGGTGGAATGAACTCCCATTCCAAAAAGCAAAGTAAGCAACAACCAAGTCCAATCTTGCCAAAATGCTAAAGCCGCACAAATCATTAAAATAATTTCTAATATTTTTACTTTTTGAATCCAGGACGATTTTTCAACTGCATCAACCATTTTGCCAGACCAAGCAGAAAATAAAAAAAATGGCAAAATAAAACATAAAGCGGCTAAATTATTTAATAGACTTACATTGTGCGTCGCGGAAAAAGTAAAATACATCAATAATGAGGTTTTAAATAAATTGTCATTTAAAGCTCCTCCAAATTGAGTTAAGAAGAAAGGCAGAAAATTTATACTTTTTAGTAATGAAACTGGTTTAGATTCAGGTTGCATATAAAGAAATCCCCTTTAGTCCTTTAAGCATTTTTTTAGATTAATGCAGTGAAATAATAAAGGGTTAATAGCGATTGAAATTAATGCGCCTGCCAATATTAAACTTTGTCCTTGAGCGGGTAACATTTTTAATGAAACACCTAATCCAACTAAAATAAATGAAAACTCACCTATTTGTGCCAGACTCGCAGAAACAATAAGCGCAGTTTTAAATGGATATCGAAATAATAAAACTAGAAAAAATGAAGCTAATGATTTTCCAACTACAATAATGGCGACCACAGCAAGCACTTGAAGAGGTGATTGAATTATTATCTGTGGATCAAATAACATCCCAACGGATACGAAAAATAAAACAGAAAATGCATCGCGAAAGGGCAAAGATTCTTGAGTCGCGCGTAAACTAAAGTTAGATTCTCTTAATACCATTCCCGCAAAAAAAGCGCCTAATGCAAAGGAGACTCCAAATAATTCAGCAGCGCCATAAGCAATTCCAACAGCTGCTGCAATAATGCAAAGTGTAAATAATTCTCTAGATCCGGTTTCATCTATCTTTGTTAATAACCACGGAAATAATCGTCGACCTACCACAAACATAATTAATGCAAAAACGACAACGCGACCTACTGTATGTAACAATGTCATAATTAATGGATTTTCAGAAAAAATTTTACTATTGTGACTAGGATTTAAATCCGCAAGCGATGGAATTAATACCAGTGCTAAAACCATTACTAAATCTTCAACTACTAGCCAACCAATTGCAATTTGTCCATTTTTAGAATCTGAAACTCCTTGATCTTCTAATGCACGCAGCAAAACAACAGTACTTGCAACAGAAAGGGCTAATCCAAAAATAATTCCTGCATTTAAATCCCATCCCCAAAAATTAGTTAAAGCAACACCTAAACCGGTTGCAGTTAAAATTTGAATAATAGCGCCAGGGATAACAATATTTCGTGCCGACCATAAATTATCTATCGAGAAATGCAGTCCTACACCAAACATTAATAACATTACGCCAATTTTTGCCAGCTGACTTGCAAGATGTGCGTCTGCAACGAATCCTGGCGTAAAAGGGCCAATCATTACGCCTGCCACTAAATATCCCACCAAAGCAGGTAGGTGTAATTTTACGGCGAGAAATCCAAAAATAAGCGCCAACCCTAATGCTGCTGCAATAGTACTAATTAAAGGAATATCATCTGGCATGCATACATTCTCTTTTAGCAAATATTTATAACGAGTCTTGAACTATAACGTGATTCAGATTGCCTTGTGAGAATGGATAATATTTTTTTAAAAAAATGAAATGGTGTTCCAAATGAAATCCCAATTAATCTCGCGTTTTAATAATATATGGAAATTTGATAATTCGTGGATCCATCTGCTTCCGCGAGACTCGTCTTCAGATTTTTATCAATCGCGACAAGTGTTTGACTCTTGCTGGTCTGAAGCTATACCCACACCGGTCAGTAATCCAAAAATAATTGCGTATTCAGTTGAAGTTGCTGAAGCTTTAGATATTGACGATTCCATATTGGATACCAAAGAGTTTGCACAAATAATGGCAGGAAATATTTTATTACCTGGCATGCAAACCTATGCAACTTGTTATGGCGGGCATCAATTTGGTCATTGGGCCGGACAGTTAGGTGATGGTCGAGTTATTTATTTAGGTGAAATTATTAATAAAAAAAATCAGCGTTGGGAAATACAATTAAAAGGCGCTGGCCCTACTCCCTATTCTCGTCGATCTGATGGGCGTGCAGTTTTAAGATCTTCTATGCGTGAATTTTTATGCAGTGAAGCAATATTTCACTTAGGAATTCCTACTACACGTGCGCTGTGTTTAGTAGAAACCGGAGATAAAGTTAGCCGAGATATGTTGTACGACGGCAATCCAAAATTAGAACCTGGCGCGATTGTGTGTCGAGTAGCGCCTTCTTTTATTCGGTTTGGACACTTTCAAATTGCAGCTGCAAGAAATGATATTGAATTATTAACACAGCTTATTGAATTCACTTTAAATCGAGATTTTCCTCAGCTGCAAGGATCAGTTCGTGAACGATTAACCCAAACTTTTCATTTAATTTGTGAACACACTGCAATGTTAATGGTGGAATGGTTTCGAGTAGGTTTTGTTCATGGAGTAATGAACACTGACAATATGTCGATTCTTGGATTGACAATAGATTATGGACCTTATGGTTGGATGGAAGATTTCGATCCTAGCTGGACACCTAATATAACGGATGCTAATGGACGCCGTTATTGTTTTGCGCAACAAGCTGCAATTGGACGCTGGAATTTAGAGCGATTAGCAGAAGCATTATTAAAATTCTTACCAGATAAAAATGTTTTTGAAATAGGACTTGCTCATTATGATTCTGTGTACGAATCCAAATTTTTACGCATGCTTGCGAATAAATTTGGATTATTAGATTTTAAAACAGAAGATGCAAAATGGATTGAGCAAGCGTTTGCGATACTGCAGAAAATGGAAATTGATATGACTATTTTCTTTCGTAGACTTGCCTTAATTGATATAGAAAATCCTCAAATTGAAATTTTTCAAACTGCATTTTATCGATTAAATTTATTAGAAAAACATCAACTCGATTTATCACAATGGCTTAATAATTATGCAGCTCGATTAAGAACAGATAATCAAAATCCTGAAGAAAAAAGAAAAATTATGAATGCGACCAATCCAAAGTTTATTTTACGAAATTATTTAGTTCAGATTGCAATAGATAAAGCAGAAATAGGTGAATATGATTATATGAATGAATTGCTTGAAATTATACGTCATCCATACGATGAGCAATTAGGCAAAGAGGAATTTAGTCAAAAACGTCCTGAATGGGCTCGTAATAAAACAGGATGTTCGATGTTATCCTGTAGTTCTTAATAAAAACGCTCTTAAGCAAAAGGGCAACTTTTGAAATTGCCCTTTTGAATAGTAAAAATTTATTAATAGAATTATCACCAGTAATGCAAGCTGGAGATAATTCTATTTATTTCTACCATCGTGATCGAGAACCGCCGGTTCCAGTTCGTGCAGGCTTTTCATTAGCGATGTTCACTTTTA
>JAZKFP010000323.1:0-4450 GCA_040386355.1 Pseudomonadota bacterium
ATTTCTAACGGATACCGTAGGGGCGAATAATCATTCGCCCGCATGTACTTTCCCACAAAACATCTTTCATAAAACATTTCACCATGGAAAAATATTACGCGTTAGCTATATATCATTCGTAATTTAGGCCCATCGCTTTTCTAACTTCTATCAACGTTTGCTTTGCTTCTTCGCGCGCATGATCAACGCCTTCCGCAATTAAATTTTGTACAAAAGGTATATCGGCTTCGTATTCTTTTGCGCGTTTTCGAATCGGTTCAAGTTCTGCAAACACCGCATCTATCACTGGTTTTTTGCAATCTACGCAACCAATTCCTGCGGTGGTGCAACCTTCGCGTACCCATTGGCGCGTTTCTTCATTCGAATATACTTCATGAAAACCCCACACTGGACAGACATCTGGATTTCCCGGATCGGTTCGACGAATACGCGCTGGATCGGTTGGCATGGTACGAATTTCTTTTACGATCACATCAGGCTCTTCACGTAATGGGATCGTGTTGCGGTACGACTTTGACATTTTTTGGCCGTCGAGCCCTGGTAATTTTGAAGCGTCTGTTAATAATGGTTGCGGTTCAGGCAAAACTACTTTTCCACTACCTTCAAGATTTCCTAATAATCGATCTTTATCATTTAAGGTGACGTTATGCTGCTCACTCACCAGTGCGCGTGCGGTTTCCAATGCATGAGTATCGCCATGCTCTTGATAACGCCGACGCAAATCCCGATAGAGTGTGGCAGCTTTTTTACTAATTTTATTTAAAGCAGATTCGACTGCTTCTTCAAATCCAATTTCTTTGCCGTATAAAAAATTAAATCGGCGTGCAATTTCTCGCGTAATTTCTACGTGCGCCACTTGATCTTTTCCCACTGGAACTAAACCTGCGCGATACGCCAATATATCGGCGCTTTGTAATAGTGGATATCCTAAAAAGCCGTACGTTGATAAATCTTGTTCTTTTAATTTTTCTTGCTGATCTTTGTACGAAGGCACACGTTCTAACCAGGATAATGGCGTCATCATTGAAAGCAACACATGTAATTCCGCATGCTCTGGCACTTGCGATTGAATAAACATAGTCGCTGAGCCTGGATTTACACCACAACTTAACCAATCCATGATCATTTCCCACGACATCGCTTGAATATGACGTGGATCTTCGTAATGTGTAGTGAGCGCGTGCCAGTCAGCGACGAAGAAAAAACATTCGTACTCATGCTGTAAAACTAACCAGTTTTTAATAACACCGTGGTAATGTCCGAGATGGAGTTGCCCGGTAGGACGCATTCCGGAAAGTACCCGTTGCTGAGAATTAAACGTGCTCACCTAGACCTCACTCATTTATTACATTTCATTGACAGGCGGCAGTATATACCCGCAGCGTCTGAGTTTTAAGTTAAGCGCAGTGGCTAAGCAGTAAGATTTTTTCAAAAGCACAAGCCGCATTGACGCAGCGTAGCATGGCATTACGCAAGGAAATGCAACAATGTGATTTTGAAAAAAGATTCTGATGAGCATTTAAAATTCGGAGATTGAGGTATATGTACCCATCTATCATCAATTTTTAGCGCCAAAGCCCAAAAAGAATTTTCATCAAGGAAAGGTTTATGAAATTTGATACTGACTACGCAAAACGAATTCCCAAATCCATATCTTTGCAATTTCTTGTAATGTTTGGATTATTTGGTTTCAGCATGAATAGCTGGGCTGAAGATCAATCTAGTAAATCATCGTCTACAACTGCAGAAGCTATTTTTGCTGGCGGATGCTTTTGGTGTATGGAACCGCCCTACGATAAAAAAGACGGAGTTATTGAAACGCAATCGGGTTATTCCGGCGGCGCTGTAGTGAATCCAACCTACGAGCAAGTAAGTGCTGGTAATACTGGGCATTACGAAGTAATTCGCGTGCGTTATAACCCCGGTAAAATTTCTTACCAAGAATTGCTCGAACTATTTTGGGTGAATGTTGATCCTGTCGACGGTGACGGACAATTTTGTGATCGAGGCGATCAGTATCGAAGTGGAATTTTCTATTCCAATGATGAAGAGAAAAAAATTGCTGAAAACAGTCGAGAGCAAATCGGCAAAAAATTAAATCAAAAAATTGCGACTGAAATTTTACCAACGAAAGAGTTTTACCCTGCAGAAGATTATCATCAAGATTATTACCAAAAAAATCCCATTCGATATAAGTTCTATCGCGGCAGCTGTGGACGTGACAATCGATTAAACAATTTATGGGGTAAATAATAAAACACTATTAAGTAAGGGTTATTCGTTAAAATGCAATATTGCCCCTGGCGTCATTCCCGCAAAGGCGGGAATCCAGGTGACTGATACTTTGGTAGTTCGTTTTACCTAGATTCCCACCTTTGTGGGAATGACGCCAAAATTGATTCTGCTTTTACTCTTTGTAGGAAATATTTAATATGAAATACCCATGGAAATTTTTGCTCTTGTCGATTTATCTTTTGCTATCGAGTTGTACTTCAATACCAAAAGGTATCGAACCGGTTGAGAATTTCGAATTGCAAAAATATTTAGGGAAATGGTATGAAATCGCGCGCTTACCGCATTCATTTGAAGAAGATCTTGAACAAGTTACGGCTGAATATTCATTACGCGAAGACGGCGGCGTAAAAGTTATTAACCGTGGATTTAATATCAAGAAGAAAAAATGGGAAGAAGCAATTGGCAGGGCGTATTTCATTGAAGAAAATAATATTGGCCAACTAAAAGTTTCTTTTTTTGGACCATTTTATGGTTCATACATCGTATTTGAATTATCTCCTAATTATGAATACGCACTCATTAGCGGACCCTCTAAAGATTATTTCTGGATACTCGCACGGCAACCTCAATTAGATAAACAAAGTATGCAAAAGCTACTTGATATTGCAAAGTCCAAAGGATTTGATATTAATTCGCTTATTCTCGCTCAGCCGCCAAATAAATAATTTTAGGAACAAGTCATTTTTTTTCTGAACTTTTAAAGTTCTCTGCATGTCCCCTTTTATAACTGTTTTTTGAATATTGTATTTATCTATCTTTAAAAAACAGTTTTTGAATTCAGCGGATTTACTAATCATTCTTTAATTATTTAAAAACCACGAGGGACTTTATAATGCAAAATTCTTTAAATGGGAAAAAAATTGCCATTCTCGCAACCGATGGTTTTGAAGAAATAGAATTAGTTGCTCCACGTGATGCTTTTGAATTAGCAGGCGCTACGACTCATTTAATTTCGTTAAAAAAAGACAAAATTCAGGGTTGGAATCATGACGAGAAGGCCAATACATTTGAGGTAGATCTTACTGTAGCTGAAGTGAATCTTGAGGATTATGACGCTCTGTTATTGCCAGGCGGCGTTATGAACCCTGATACTTTGCGTCAGGATAAAAAAGCCGTTGCGTTGGTAAGAGAATTTTTTAATGATGGAAAGACAATTGCAGCGATTTGTCACGGCCCTCAACTATTAATCGAAGCGAATGTTGTAAAGGGACGCAAGCTAACCTCGTTTCCATCATTGAAAACCGATTTAATTAATGCTGGAGCAGAATGGATAGATCAGGAAGTTGTTACAGATCAAGGTTTAGTTACTAGTAGAACGCCGAATGATTTATCCGCATTTATTCGAAAAACTACTGAAGAAATTTGTGAGGGTGAACATACTCATCGTCAACCTTCTACCGCTTGATATTTGATTATTTTGAAAATCGGTTAAAGGACAGATCATTTTCTGTCCTTCTTTATTTAAATGTTAAAAATTAATTTAAGAATCAGCACTTAAAGTACGGTGAAACTCCTACACCCTCACGAACACATTCTGGATTAGAGCCAGTTAAATCTATAATGGTTGTAACTCCAGGCTGCGACCATCCGCCATCGATAATGCAATCGACCTGTTTCTCTAGCCGTTCAATAATTTCTTCTGGATCTGCAAGCGGCTCTTCTTCATTAGGCATTTTCAATGTGGTTGAGAAGATTGGCTCGCCAATTTTTTCTAACAGCTGATGCAATATGGGATGTTCAGGTACCCTTAATCCAATTGTTTTTTTCTTCGGATGCTGCAATCTCCGGGGCACTTGGCGATTGGCTGTAAGTAAAAATGTATAGGGACCTGGGATATGTGCTTTAAGAAATCGATATGTCGGATTATCAACTTGCGCATAGCTACCTAGTTCCGCCAGATTAGGACAAATTAGGGTAAAGTGATGTCTATCATCTAACTGGCGAATTCGTTTGATCTGGTCCAATGCTTTCGTTGCTGTTAAATTGCAAAGCAATGCATAGGAAACATCGGTCGGTGCGATGACCACTCCACCACGGTTTAGAATATCGACGGCGACTTGAATTAATCGTTGCTGTGGATGGGTTGGATGAATTCTTAAGACTTGCGCTGGTTGAGATGGGAACATAAGCTCATCCTCCTCATCTCGTTAAAATT
>JAZKFP010000324.1:0-9555 GCA_040386355.1 Pseudomonadota bacterium
AACAGCTCGGAAATTTTGCGTCTCAGTTTTATCATTATCCTTCACAGCGTTTAAAAGTTATCGGCGTTACCGGCACCAATGGTAAAACCAGCGTAGCTTGGTTATTAACGCAACTTTTATCATCGATGGAATTATCTGAAAATTTACAAAACTCTACCTATAGAAAAAATGTCTGGGCTATTTCTGGAACATTAGGTTGGGGTTCGCTCGATAATTTACAGCCGACGTTAAATACCACGCCAGGAGTTATCGAATTTCATCGGCGGTTAAATACATTGTGCGAGCAAGGATTTGTAGGTGTAATTACCGAAGTTTCATCGCATGCCTTAATTCAAGGTCGTGTTGATGGCTGTGATTTCACTGCAGCGGTAATGACGCAACTTGGCTCAGATCATTTAGATTATCATCATACGATTGATGAATATGCGGCAGCTAAATCTAAACTATTTATGTGGAAAGATTTGCCAACCGCAATTTTTAATTTATCTGATGCGTATGGCCAAAAATGGTTAATGACCTCAACCGCAAAAAATAATTGGGGCTATGCGAATTCTCCAAACACGTATTTTATAAACATAAAAAGCCCAATTCATATAATGCCAGTTATTGCAAAAAACTCGCTGTCTGGCAAATTTGGTTTGCGTACCTCAGTATTATATGAAGATAAGATAATATATCTTGAAGCACCTTATTTATTTGGTTCTTTTCAACAAGAAAATTATTTGGCAGCAGTAACAACAGTATTTGCTTTAGGATATTCCTCAGAAAAATTATCACATGCATCAAAAAATTTAGTAGCGCCACCAGGAAGAATGCAACCGGTACAAACAGAGAGTTCGAAAGTAACAGTCTTAGTAGATTACGCTCATACTGCTGATGCATTACGACGTGTTTTAGAATCCGTAAGAACATGGTGTGAAGGAAAAATATGGATTGTGTTTGGTTGTGGGGGCGAACGTGATAGAGCAAAGCGACCTGCTATGATGCGTGCAGCTGCAGAATTAGCGGATAAGATTGTTATGACGCAGGATAATCCACGCGGTGAGTCTGCCACTAAAATAATAAAAGATATGCTTGCTGGACTATCGCATTTAGAAGAAATACAGAGTTTTATTGCAAAAGATTTTTTAATAGATGAAATGCACCATTTAAACAATCATTTATCTATATGCGCTGATCGGTCAACGGCAATTCATTATTCGATTCAGCATGCTAATGAAAATGATATTGTTATTATTGCTGGAAAAGGTCACGAAAAATTTCAAGAAATTTCTGGAAAAAAAATACCTTTTGATGATGTGGCCGTTGCAGAACAAGCGCTCATTTTAAAAAGCTAGTTAAAATTTTTTCAATGCTAAATAATTTTCATTTGGAAAATCATATTATGGAATTTAATTCATCAAATCCAGAAGAATTATCACCATTAAATGTGACTTTGGAATGGGTGCTACAAGCTACAGGCGGCTCTTTAGCTTGGCCCATAAAACAAGCTCATATTTTCGATAAGCTATCTACTGACTCGCGTGCAATTTCAGCACAGAATTTATTTTTAGCATTAAAAGGCGAACGTTTCGACGGCCATAATTTTATAGAAGCCGTATTTGCTCAAGGCGCTTCCGGAGTTATTGCATCTGCTCAAACGTTTGCACACCAAAAAAATCAGCAAGTATATTTAGAAAATAAGTTTTCGCATCAGGCATTAATATTAGTGCCTGATACGTTAAAAGCATTGCAACATTTAGCACGCGCTTGGCGTAAAGAATTTTCAACACCTTTTATTGCAGTGACGGGCAGTTGTGGCAAAACTTCCGTAAAAGAATTGCTTGCACGTTTGCTGTCTGAAATTGGTCCCACATTAGCCTCGCAGGCAAATTTTAATAATGAAATTGGTGCACCTCAAAATATTTTACGTTTGCGTTCGCACCATAAATTCGGTGTAGCGGAATTAGGTGCAAATCATATTGGTGAAATCGCAGACACGGTTAAATGTGTAATGCCGCACGTGTCTATTATTACGACGATTCGTCCTGCACATTTAGAAGGTTTCGGTTCGGTTGCAGGTGTCATAACTGCAAAATCAGAAATTATGTCGGAATTACAAGATGGTGGAGTCATGGTATTAAATCGTGACGACGAAGCATTTCCGCAATTAAAAAATAACTGGCAAACCTATCATCAGAAAATAACTGCTCAATCTAAATATGGTTTACGGCTAATAACCTTTGGTCAGCATACACAAGCAGACGTTCGTTTGCTCAGCGTACAATCTGGAATGTACCAAACTCACATTGAAATTGAAGTACCAACCGTCGATGCATTATTAAACCCAGCATTAAATGCGACTCCAACGAAAAAATTAATTTATCGTTGGAGCTGGGAATTATTAGGTAATCATCATGCTCTGAACGCTTGCGCAGCGTTAGCAGCATTGTTGGGCCTAAATTTAAATATCGAGCAATTTGTTGCGCATTTATCACAGCATCGACCTGTCAAAGGTCGCATGTATCCTCATAAGGTTTCTGAAAATCTTGTTGTGGTTGACGACACCTATAACGCAAATCCAGGATCTGTTGAAGAAGCAATGCTGTGGTTATCAAGTGTTGATGCCAATACATTATTTATTCTTGGTGATATGGCAGAACTCGGTGAAGATAGTGATAAATGGCATGCGCAAGTTGGACAATTAGCAAAACAAAAAGGCATTAAAGCTCTGTGGAGCTGTGGTACGTTGTCTGCTGTTACCAGTGAAGCTTTTGGGCCAAATGCAAAACACTTTATTGATAAAAAATCTTTGATTGAAGCATTGCAAAACTCGCACTGGCTGCAACACTCTCCCAATGCACATGTGATTGTCGTTAAAGGATCGCGCAGCGCTGGAATGGAAATGGTTGTAAACGCACTAATACGTTAATTCCTATCACACTAATTTCTCACACAATAAATAAAGAGAGATCTCTATGTTACTTTGGCTTGCGGAATTATTAACCCAGTTTTTTTCTGGATTTTCCGTGGTGCAGTATTTGACATTTCGTGGAATTTTCAGTGTTTTAACTGCGTTGTTTCTCTGTTTGGCATTCGGACCGAAAACGATCCGCTGGCTACAACATTTGCAAATTGGTCAGAGGGTGCGTGATGACGGTCCAAAAACCCATTTAATTAAACAAGGCACACCTACAATGGGCGGTGTGCTGATTTTATCTTCTATTTTTATAACGGTTTTATTGTGGGGAAACCTTACCAATAAATATGTTTGGATTTCATTATTTGTTTTAGGCAGTTTTGGTGCAATTGGTTGGATTGATGATTATCGCAAAGTGGTGCAAAAAAATTCTAAAGGCTTACCTGCACGCTGGAAATATATTTGGCAGTCTGTGGTTGGTTTATTAACTGCTTTGATTTTGTATTGGTCTGCGCTGCCAAATGAAACTCAATTAATTATTCCCTATTTAAAAGACACTGTTATTCATTTAGGTGCACTTTATGTAGTACTGACCTATTTGGTAATTGTAGGTTCGAGTAATGCGGTTAATCTAACGGATGGTTTAGATGGACTTGCTATTATGCCGACAGTTTTAGTGGCAGGCGCATTGGGAATTTTTGCTTACGTTACGGGTCATTCGCAATTTTCTAGTTATCTAATGCTGCCGTATTTACCGCACGTCGGAGAATTAGTCGTCGTATGTTGTGCTTTATCCGGAGCAGGTTTAGGTTTCCTTTGGTTTAATTCGTACCCAGCTCAAGTATTTATGGGTGATGTCGGCGCATTAGCTTTAGGTGCAATTTTAGGCGTAATTGCCGTAATGGTTCGACAAGAAATCATTTTATTTATCATGGGTGGTATTTTTGTTTTAGAAACCTTATCGGTTATTTTGCAAGTATCTTCTTACAAGCTGCGTCGTAAAAGAATTTTTGCAATGGCGCCGTTGCATCATCATTTTGAGCTGAAAGGATGGCAAGAGCCTAAAGTTATTGTACGTTTTTGGATCATTACAGTAATTTTAGTACTAGTAGGTTTGGCCAGCTTAAAGCTGCGTTAATTTTCTTTAAATTTTTCACTCTTTACCTAAACTTTAATTTTTAGGTCGGGAGATTATTGGTCATCTCGTCGACAAAACTATCTAAAAAGGTTTCGGTATGATGGAAAACATCATTCAGCGTGGTGGTGCCAAATTAGTTATAGGTTTAGGTATCTCAGGTTTTTCTGCAGTATGCTATTTAAAGCAACAATCTTATTCAGTTCGAGTATTTGACACGCGACTTCAGCCGCCAAAATTAGCGGATTTTGAAAAACAATTTCCTGATATACCTTTGCAGCTTCAGCAACTGCAAGAGGATTTTTTAGTAGACGTTGACGAAGTTATTTTATCACCTGGATTGTCATTGCATGATCCAAATCTTCGAAAAATACACGATCGTGATATCCCAATTATTGGTGATATTGAATTATTTTGTCGTCATCATTCGGCGTCGCGAATTGCAATAACAGGTTCCAATGGAAAAAGTACCGTAACTGAATGGATTGGGTATGTATTGCGTAATACAGGTCATCGCGTTGCAGTATTAGGAAATATTGGCGTCCCTGTTTTGGAATGGTTATGTAATCCTACAGATGTTGATTGGGTAGTTTTAGAATTATCGAGTTTTCAATTAGAAACTACTGATTCATTGCAAGCAAAGATTGCTGTGTTGTTAAACGTGACAGAAGATCATTTAGATCGATACCCAACCATGCAAGATTATTGGCGTGCAAAACAACGTGTTTTTTTACAAGCAGAGCTAGGAATTGTGTGTCGCGAAGATCCATTGACGCGTCCATTACTGCATTCACCCGCTGAGAGTTTAAGTTTTGGATTAGGCCCAGCCGACATGCAAGATTGGGGTGTTTTAAAACGCGCACAAGGTGATTTTTTTGCACGTGGAATTGTGCCGTTAGTACCAGTTGATTCGCTTAAATTGCAAGGCCGCCACAATCAATTAAATGCGTTAGCCGTCATGGCAACAGTTGCGGCTGCCGGCATTGCAATTGAAAAAGCACTACCAGAAATAGTTAATTTTTCAGGATTAAAACATCGCTGCCAGCCAATCGCCAAACTTGACGATATTCTTTGGATTGACGATTCAAAAGGTACTAATGTTGGTGCGACTCAGGCTGCGTTGCGTGGCTTAGCGCGTCCTGGTCAGCATCATGTAATTTGGATTGCAGGCGGTGTTGGAAAAGGCGCAGATTTTTCACCTTTAGGTTTAGTAGCTGCGGATCGTGTAAAAGTAGCTTTATTAATTGGCGAAGATCGTGAAGAAATTGCACACGTTATGTCGAAACATAATGTACCTTTTTTGTATTGTGATTCCATGAAAGAAGCGGTATTAAAAGCGCATTTTTTAGCAACTTTCGGTGATACGGTATTGTTATCTCCTGCGTGTGCAAGCTTTGATATGTTCAAAGATTACAAACATCGAGGCGAAAGCTTTGCCCATGAAATTAAAGCACTAAAGCAATTATTTATCACGCAACACGCGTAATTCACTTGTCAAAGACTTTTTTCTGGCAACACATTAATTTAAAAAATCTTTTTTTATATAGGGTTCTTTAGTGACTACTGTTACCTATGGATCGGCATTTCGTAAAACGTACCGTTGGTGGTTATTATCTAGTGTCGTGGCTTTAATGGCCTTAGGTTTAGTAATGGTTTTTTCTGCATCTGCAGATCGAGCCGCACGCACGTTAAATGATTCATTTTATTTTTTAACACGCCAATCTATTTATATTGCTATCTCTTTAGTTGCCGCTTTTATTACCTATCGTATTTCAATAGCAAAAATTCAAAATTATTCTACAGCAGCTGGAATCGTAGGATTAATTGGTTTAATTGTGGTTCTAATTCCAGGAATTGGGGTAGAGGTAAATGGCAGTCAGCGCTGGATTCATTTAGGATTTTTTCGATTGCAATGGTCTGAATTTGCCAAGCTGTGTATTTTATTTTTCTTTGCAGATTATATTGTGCGGCGTCATCGTCGATTAACCCATAATTCCTTTGATTTTTTAAAACCTTTTATATTAGTGGTTTTTTATATTATTTTATTACTAGCTGAACCTGACTTTGGTTCCTGCGTTGTAATCGTCGCAACGATGTTTACTTTATTATTTGTTGCGCGCGTGCCTTGGGGATCTTTTTTATTAGTACTTGCGGTCATTAGTATTTTAGGATCGATTGCGATTCTTGCTGCTCCGTATCGCTTTCAACGAATCACCGCATTTCTCGATCCGTGGGCCGATCAATTTAATAGCGGTTATCAATTAACTCAAAGCTTAATTGCATTTGGCCGCGGTGGATTTTTCGGTGTTGGTTTGGGTGAAAGCGTTCAAAAATTATTTTATTTACCAGAAGCACATACAGATTTTGTATTTGCTGTTATCGCAGAAGAGCTCGGTTTACTCGGTATAATTAGCCTGTTAGTGGGTTATGCAACACTAGTATTTGTGATCCTCGCAGTTGCACAACAAGCCTTAAAACAGCAACGCCCCTTTGCAGGATTTGTGGCGATGGGAATTGCAATTTTTTTTGCAGTTCAAGTGCTATTAAATTTAGGGGTAAATATGGGGTTATTACCGACCAAAGGTTTAACACTTCCTTTAATTAGTTATGGCGGTTCCAGTCTTATGGCAAGTTTGATGATGATTGCCATAGTGTTGCGTGTTGATTTAGAAAATTCCAATCGTCATGCAAGAGTAAGCTAAAATATACCCGTAGCGAATGATAATTAGGGCGCTCTGCGCGCCGCATCTAAAGGCAGCGGCCGGTCAAGTGCAACGGTGAAGCATGAAGATTTTTTTCGATCGCACACAACGCTGTTGATTAATAGCGTTGGGGACGCAGCGTAGCCAACGCTTTACGCAGTGAGAACGCTGTGACGCGTCCGAACAAGCAACACAGCGAGCGGAAAAAAAGATCATGATAAACACCTACCCCTTTTTAAACAACAAAGGTCATTTGCCACGGGTATAGACTTCTCTTCCAATTTTTAAAATCGTTGTTTCGTTGTTTAGTCAAAGCCTATTTATATATTGCTGCCGGAATTTTCTAAAAAAATACGATAGAGGATTTACTTTGCAAAAAACGTTAGAAATAGTAATTGTCGCGGGCGGCACTGGAGGACATGTCATTCCAGGTCTCGCAATTGCAGAATTGTTGCGACAACAAGGTGTTCTTGTTCGATGGATTGGTGCAGTGCAAGGCATTGAAAATCGACTGGTTCCTCAAGCAGGTCTGGCATTAGAACATATTAAAATTGCCGGATTACGTGGTAAAAATATTCTGACTTATGTGAAATTTCCTTTTGGATTAATACGAGCAGTTTTGCAATCTTGCCGCTCCTTAAAACGTACTCGTCCTGCTGCAGTTTTGGCGATGGGAGGCTATGTTTCAGGTCCGGTTGGTTTAGCCGCTCGATTGTGTAATATCCCATTATTTTTACATGAACAAAATTCGATTGCCGGTATGACAAATCGCTGGTTAGCGCCCAGTGCACGCATTATTTTTTCTGGATTCCCTAATAGCTTGTCACGTTTTCCACAATGGCAATTTATTGGTAATCCATTACGCGCCGCTATTATTTCTAATTTAAATAGTTCTCCGGCCAAAGATCAGCAGGAAAGCACTACAAATAATTCTTGCGAAAAATTAAATCGAAAATTACGAATATTAGTTATTGGTGGAAGCCTTGGAGCGCAGGCATTAAATCAATGTTTACCTAAAGCATTAGCATCTTTTGCAGAACAGGAAAGACCAGAAGTTTGGCATCAATCGGGTGCTAATCATATTGAACAGTGTCGTACTTTTTACCAAGAGCAAAACATAGCACCTTATCGACTGGATTCATTCATCGATGATATGGCAGCTGCATATACTTGGGCTGACGTAGTAGTGAGTCGTGCTGGTGCATTAACGGTGAGTGAGTTGGCGGCAGCAGCAAAGCCCAGTATCCTTGTGCCTTTTCCGCACGCTGTTGATGATCATCAAACCGCGAATGCTCAATATTTAGTAAATGTTGGTGCTGCGTTGTTATTACCGCAATCGCAATTAGATGCGCAATCATTGGCGAAAGCGTTACAGAACCTTTTTGATTCACAACGTCTTCAACGTATGTCCAATGCGGCGCGTGCTGCGTTGCCGCATGATGCTGGTCCAAAAATGGTTACAGCAATTTTAGATTCGCTAAAATTTAATGATTAAAAATTCACCACAATAATTAAAAGGACGAAACTGTGTTATCAACTGAAGTAATTGCTCCTGAACGTTCTATACATCCTTTATCTGCAGTTCCTTCCAACGTAACGGTTTTTAATATGCCTGCGATGCGACGCATTAAAAGAATTCATTTGATTGGAATCGGTGGTTCTGGAATGTGTGGTATTGCTGAAGTATTACGTAACCAGGGATATCGCGTTTCTGGGTCCGATTTAAAGTATTCACCCACTATTGAACGATTACAAAAACTCGGTATTCAAATTTTTATTGATCATTCGGCAAGTCATGTCGAAGGCGCAGATGTCGTTGTGTATTCTTCCGCAGTACAAACTGACAATGTCGAATACGTTGCAGCGAAAGAGCAACATATTCCTTTAGTGCGGCGTGCAGAAATGCTAGGCGAACTCATGCGTTTTCGCTATGGAATTTCGATCGCAGGAACGCATGGTAAAACCACAACGACTTCATTAATTGCAAGCATTTTAACTGAAGCCGGATTTGATCCAACTTTCGTAATCGGTGGTCGTTTAAACCGTGCATTTTCTAATGCAGGTTTAGGTAAAGGTCGATTTTTTGTAGCAGAAGCCGATGAAAGTGACGCGTCATTTTTGCATTTACAACCCATGATCACGGTTGTTACCAATATCGATTTTGATCATATGGAGACCTACTCAGGTCAACCCGAAATTCTGTATCAAACTTTTTTGCAATATCTTCATAATCTGCCATTTTATGGATTGGCGGTAATGTGTGCAGATGATTTGGGTGTGCAACATGTACTTTCGGAAATTCATCGTCCTTTATTGACATACGGTTTTTCTGACAACGTCGATGTGCAAGCAATTGATGTTGAAATGCGTGGTTTAAAAACATTTTTTAAAGTGCGTCGTCGTCAAGTTGAAGAGGATTTATCCATCGAATTAAATATGCCTGGACGTCACAATATTTTAAATGCACTGGCTGCGATTGCAGTAGCAAGCGAAGAAGGTGTAACCGATGATGTTATTCAACGCGCGTTGATGCAGTTTGAAGGAGTAGGTCGACGTTTTCAGGTGTATCCTGATGTCATGTTGGGACAAAACTCTTGCACAATAGTGGATGATTACGGTCATCACCCACGTGAACTCGAAGCAACGATTGCTGCAGCACGTGCAGCGTGGCCTGATCGACGAATTCTTATGGTTTTTCAACCGCATCGTTTTACGAGAACCCGTGATTTATACGAAGATTTTGTTCGTGTTTTATCAACCGTAGAAGAATTATTTATTTTAGATGTTTACGCGGCTGGAGAAGCGCCCATCGTTAACGC
>JAZKFP010000325.1:0-5801 GCA_040386355.1 Pseudomonadota bacterium
AATGCTGTAAATGCCGTTCGCAAGACATTTACTGTCTTGCGAACGGCATTTTGCGAAAAAATTATTTCATGTTTGGTATCCATGAGAGGTTTTTATGTTTTTAATTAGTCCTGCTTACGCCGAAACTGCTGCAGCTACTCCGCCAGCTGGTGCTGCGTGGATTCAACTCGTAATGATGGCCGGTTTATTTTTGATCTTTTATTTTTTATTAATTCGCCCACAAAATAAACAACGTCGTGAACATCGCGCTTTAATCGAAAATTTAACAAAAGGCGATGAAGTGGTATTGGGTGGCGGTTTATTAGGTCGAATTACTCAAGTAGACGATCAATACGCAAATCTTGAAATTGCACAAAACGTTGAAGTGCGAGTTCAAAAATCGGCGGTTATTTCTGCATTACCTAAAGGTACTTTAAAATCTATTCAAACTAAAAAATAAATATCATTCCTAAAGTAGTATTTTCTTCTACTTTATTTATTAAATTTAATTTTATAAAAATTTATCTATTGTACGATTGAGGACAGCATGCTAAGCCGATTCCCCCTTTGGAAATATGGAATTATCGCGCTCATTTTATTTTTCTCGGTATTGTATGCGTTGCCTAATCTGTATCCGGATCAACCCGTTGTTCAAATCACGCGTGTTCTAGTTGGACAGCCGGTTGAAATTAACGCACTAGAAAAAGCCAAGGATGCACTAGCGCAATCCGAAATCACTGATGTTTCTCTCGAAGTTAATCCAAAGAAAACAATTGGTACATTAATTTTCAAATCGGTACCTGAGCAAATTCGTGCAAAAGATATTATTCAAAAAACGTTGGCACAAGATTATGTTGTCGCGGTAAACCTTGTTTCAAAAACACCAGATTGGTTGTTATCTCTAGGTGCAACCCCAATGAAATTAGGTTTGGATTTACGCGGCGGTGTGCACTTTTTATTAGCGGTGGATATTCAAAAAGCGTTAGACCAACGATTAATAACGTATCGAGATGAGATTGCGGACTTATTAGTAGCCGAGCGAATTCGTTATCGTTCAGTATCTCAACCCAGTTCATCCAATGTGCAAGACGATGGAAGCGCGAGTTTGCCTTTGATTACGGTTGCGTTTTCTGATACCGCTCAAGCTGAAAAAGCAGTGGAAATTTTAAAAACACTACGTGAATTTCAAATTCAATTATTAGACACTCAAGTTAAATTACAAATTTCCCCGCAAGCTATCCAACGTATTCGTGAACATGCAATTTCTCAAAATTTAACCACATTACGTAATCGAGTTAATGAATTAGGCGTTAGTGAACCGCTTGTGCAAAAACAAGGTAGTGACCGAATTGTGGTTGAATTACCCGGTGTACAAGATACTGCGCAGGCAAAACGAATTATTGGCCGAACTGCAAATTTAGAATTTCGTTTAGTTGATAAAAATGCTTCATTGAGTGGTTCTTCATTAAGCGGTGAATCCTTTCCATTACGTCAAGCACCGAATCAAAAAACGGTTTTAGAAAGACGCATTATTGCAACAGGTGATCAAGTTCTCGATGCGCAGTCTGGTTTTGATGAAAATGGTCAGCCTGAAGTCAGCATTAATTTAGATTCTAAAGGCGGTAATCAAATGCAGCGTATAACCAGCGCACATGTTGGTGATGCAATGGCTGTTTTATTCGTTGAACAAAAAACCGAATTAAAATCTACCTTAGAAAATGGTGGCTGGGTACAAAAACCTATTACTACTGAAGAAAAAACAGTTATTAACCAAGCAAATATTCAAGGTGTTTTTGGAAATCGTTTTCGAATTACCGGTTTAGATAGCCCGCAAGAAAGTTCGGAATTAGCTTTATTATTAAGAGCAGGTGCGCTAGCTGCTCCGATGTATTTTATTGAAGAAAGCACTATTGGACCTAGTTTGGGTCAACAAAATATTAATGATGGTTTAAAATCTTTTGCTTTAGGCGCGGCTTTAGTTTTTCTTTGCATGTTAGTGGTTTATCGCATTTTTGGAATCTTTGCCAATATTGCGTTACTGCTTAACGTAGTTTTGATGACAGCAATTTTATCGTTATTTTCAGCGACGCTCACTTTGCCTGGAATTGCGGGCATTGTTTTGACAATGGGTATGGCAGTCGATGCCAATGTTTTAATCCATGAACGTATCAAAGAAGAATTACGTAAGGGTGCATTAGCATTTGAAGCTATTGAAGCGGGTTATGATCGTGCTTTTATAACAATTTTAGATTCAAATTTAACTACGTTAATTATTGCACTAATTTTATTCGTTATTGGTACTGGCCCAATTAAAGGTTTTGCAGTGACTTTAGGTGTTGGTATTTTAACTTCTATGTTTACTTCAGTGGTAGTAACACGGGCTTTGGTTTCACTAGTGTATGGCGGAAAATCCATTCATAAAGTACATATTTAATAAAATTTTCTAAGAGTTAACAGATGGCAACTTCAAATATTAAATTTATGAAAGTACGCCGACCGGCGTATATGTTTTCAATATTATTAACTATTGCGTGTATTGCCTCTTTAATGTTTAAAGGATTGTCGTTTGGTTTGGATTTTACAGGTGGTACTTTAATAAATATCGAATTTTCTAAAGATGCAAATCTTGAAGAAATTCGTAGCTGGTTAATGGAAGATGAATATGAATCGGCTGTAGTTCAACAATTTGGTCGATCAAATGAAGTGGTTGTTCGAATTCCTCCACAAAAAAATAATGCTCAGGCCGCAAGTGATACGAATTTAGGACAACAAGTTTTTCAAGCAATTCAGACGCGTGCCCCTGATGCGCAATTGCAGAGAAATGATTTTATTGGCCCGCAGATGGGTGAAGAATTGAAGTACGAAGGTGCACTTGCCATGTTTGTGGGATTATTACTCATGATGGTATACATCGGTTTTCGATTTAAATTTAAATTTGCTTTCGCGGGTGTGGTTGCGTTATTTCATGATGCGTTAGTTGTGCTTGGAGTTTTTTCACTTTTTGAATTACCTTTTGATCAAACTGTCCTTGCTGCTGTACTAGCGGTTATCGGATATTCAATTAACGATACGATTGTTATTTTTGATCGAATTCGTGAAAACTTTATTGCAGACCCAGAGCAAGATATTGGTGATATCATTGATCTGTCGTTAAACCAAACATTGTTTCGAACGATCATGTTATCTACAACGGTACTGCTTGTACTATTTGCATTATTTTTTGTCGGGGGTGAAGCAGTATATTTCTTTGCATTGGCATTAATTATCGGAACGTTTTTTGGAACCTATTCTTCGGTATACATCGCTAGTAATTTGTTAATGACACAAAAATTATCTAAAGATGATTTTATGGATAAAGAAAGCGCAGCAATTGATGATTTACCATAAAATCGATGGAAAATAATTATCAATGCAGCATTCGATTGAACAAATAATTGATGAAATAGTTCGACGCTTTAATGGTAAAATTGTACTCGGTTTACCCTTAGGTTTAGGAAAACCGCTTCGATTTTTAAATGCGTTAGTCAAACGTGCAAATGAAGATCGTACTATTGACCTAACTATTATCACCGCGTTGTCTTTGGAAAAACCTCAGGCAGGTTCTGGTCTGCAAAAGCGTTTAGCTTCCCCAATCATCAAACGTCTTTTTAAAAATTATCAAGAACCTTTATACATTAGCCTCATTCGCCAAAAAAAATTACCTAAAAATATTCGGGTGCGTGAGTTTTATGTCAAAGCTGGATCAGCAAAAAATAGTGCACTAGCCCAACAAGATTATATTTCAGTCAACTACACTCATGTTGCGCAAGCTTTACATTCTTATGGAGTAAATTTAATCGCACACTGGGTTGCCGTTGATTCAAACTATCCCGATAAAATAAGTCTTAGTTGTAATCCAGACATTACCCTAGATTTATTCGATCCAAATTTTGCTTACGCCATTGATCGATCAAAAGTTTTATTAGTTGCAGAAGTGCAGCCACAATTACCTTATATGTACGGTAAAGCCGAGATTCTTGCAAAAGAATTTGATTGGGTAATTCCTGCAAATCATGACACGTCTGATTTATTTTGTACCCCTAATACTCCAATTTCTGAAACTGAACATTGTATTGGTTTACGTGCCAGCGCGTTAATTGCTGATGGTGGAACACTACAAATTGGAATTGGTGCATTATCTGATGCAATTGTGAATGCATTAATTGTTCGACAACATAATAATTCCAGTTATCGCCAATGTATTGAGCGTCTTGAGCCTAATACAAATCAAATTTATACAAACGTTTTTCAACGCGGCTTATACGGTTCAAGCGAAATGCTAGTTCACGGTTTCTTGCATTTAATAGACGCTGGAATTTTAAAACGAAATGTTATTGATGATTTTCCTTTGCAACAAGCCTGTTCAATAATTGAAAAAACAACAGATATTTCGCCATTAAATGAATCGCATTTAAATGCTGATACAGTTTCAAAAATTATTTTGCAATTAATTGAAAATAATTCATTAACCATTCCATTTACCAAAAAGCAATTTGTTTGGTTGCAACAGATTGGATTAATCAAATCTGATGTTGAGTATTCGGTAGAAGGTTTAATTTGGAATAATTCAAAATTTTTATGGAATGATCTTCAAGATTTTTTAAAAAATAATAGTTGTGTAGTGCTTTTAGGAAATCAAATTTTTGGAACTACATGTTTACACGCTGGATTCTTTCTAGGTCCTAACGCGATGTATGAAAAGCTCCGCAATATGTCAGTAGCAGATTTGAAAAAGATTCAGATGAGAAGTGTAGGTTTTATTAATCAAATTTATGGATCATCGCGTTTAAAAATATTACAACGCCAACATGCGCGTTTTATTAATACTGCAATGATGGTTACTTTATCCGGTGCAGCGGTATCGGATGCTTTAGAAGATGGAACTGTAATTAGTGGAGTAGGAGGACAATATAATTTTGTCGCTATGGCACATGAATTATTAAATGCACGTTCTATTATTTGTTTGCGAAGCACTCTAGGTGAAGGAAGTAATGCACGCTCAAATATTCGTACAATGTACGGACATATTACGATTCCTAAACATTTACGCGATGTAGTCATTACAGAATATGGAATTGCAGAATTACGTGGAAAGACAGATGCAGAAATTTGTGACGCATTGATTCGGATTGCTGATTCACGTTTCCAAAAAGAATTAATTGAATTTGCGCAAAAAAGTAATAAATTGCCTAGAGATTATCAAATCCCAGAATACCATCGTGCTAATACTCCCAATAATCTGAATCGAATATTTAAAGAATTGAACAATTTGCATCCGTTAGTTTCCTATCCGTTCGGTCATGATTTAACCGAGGAAGAAGAGTGGTTATCGAGATCTCTTGCGCCGTTAAAAACACTTAATAAAAATCCTCAAACGTGGTTTAATTTTTTAAAGCAGGAGCATTTGAAAGCTTTCTCTACTAAAACCTATGCGAAAAAAATTACCGAAATACTAGGGCAAGATGGACAAATACATTTGCAAGAATTATGGCATCGTATGCAAGTTGACCAGCCCGCTTCGATGATGGATCACGTAGTAAAATGGTGGATCGCCCATCGTCTGTATCAAGAATTGAATCACTCATTGTCATAATGTTTTTTAAAAAATCTGCCATTAAAGAATTATCCTCCTAATACATTTCTTAAAAATTCAAGTTTCCTTGGATGCCTATGTCTTAATAGATTGCGTTTCATATAAACCCATAGTGTTTGCCTTTGTTCTTAAATACTACGGGTATATACCCGTAGCGAATGAAAATTAGGTAAAACGAAGTGGTGAAGCC
>JAZKFP010000326.1:0-4978 GCA_040386355.1 Pseudomonadota bacterium
GATCAATAAATGCGGAGACTTCGGATTGTACTTGGTCTGGCGTACAAAAAATATGTGCATCATCTTGGGTAAAATGTCGAACTCGCATTAAACCATGAAGCGTGCCCGATGGTTCATTACGATGACAGGCGCCAAATTCGGCAAACCGAATAGGTAAATCGCGATAACTTTTAATACCTTGATTGAAAACTTGGATATGGCCTGGGCAATTCATTGGCTTGACTGCAAACTCGCGATGCTCGGACGACGTAGTAAACATATCGTCTTTGAATTTTTCCCAATGCCCAGATTTTTCCCAGAGCTTACGATCAATAATTTGCGGCGTTTTTATTTCAAGATAACCGTTTTCAATTTGCAATGTACGAATATAGTCTTCTAATACGCGTACCATTGACCAACCTTTCGGATGCCAGAAAATCATGCCTGGCGCTTCTTCTTGGGTATGAAACCAGTCCAGTTGTTTTCCGATGCGGCGATGATCTCTTTTTTCAGCTTCGGCCAGTTGGAATAAATATTGATCTAGTTCTTTTTGATTTATCCAAGCAGTGCCGTAAACCCGTTGCAGCATTTCTCTTTCAGAATCGCCGCGCCAATAGGCACCAGCAAGTTTCATTAATTTAAACGCTTTTAGAAAACGCGTGTTAGGTACATGGGGGCCACGACACATATCGATGTATTCTTGGTGGTAATACAACTTGATCGTTTCACCGTCAGGAATGCTGTCGATAATTTCTAATTTATACGGCTCGTCTCTTTCTTTAAAAACGCGACGTGCTTCGTCACGCGTAACGACACGAACATCAACATCGTAATCTTGCGCAATCAACTCAGCCATACGTTTATTAATTTGATCCAATGTGTCGGGACTAAAGCTTTCTGAACAAGCGATGTCGTAATAAAAACCTTTTTCAACAACCGGACCAATCGTCATTTTGGCATTTGGGAATATTTGTTTTACAGCGTGACCTAATAAATGCGCGCAGGAATGACGAATAATTTCTAATGCGGCAGGATCTTTGTTTGTGACAATTCGGATGTTTGCGTCTGTCGTAATGGGTAAGCGTGCATCTTGTAAAACATCATTAACATAAGCAGCAATAGTTGCCTTCGCAAGACCAGCACCAATTGTTGCAGCAACTTCAAGCGCGGTAGTTGATGTCGGGAAATCTAAAATACGGCCATCGGGTAAAGTGATGTGAACCATGGAATCCATCTCAGGCGAGAAATCGAGCAGAAGTGGTAGACACGAGTGGACTCGAACCACCGACCCCCACCATGTCAAGGTGGTGCTCTAACCAACTGAGCTACGTGTCTATAAATGCGAGGGTGGGATTATAGAGAGGGGGGATGCGCAAGACAACATTTATTAAGGGTGGTAATGTTTCGAATTCTGTACAGTGTGTTTAAGCAATTTATTTTGAATCCGTATTAGAAGCTTAATTACGCTAGATACTTTAATTATTTGTTGAACGGTTGAGTCAACAACCAAGGCATTAATCCAGATTCATTAGGTAAGTGCAGAAGATATTCAAACTCAATTTCTTGCTTCAACGATTTACTATGAACAGAGCCAATAATAAAATCCCAATTATAACCACCAGGTTCCCTTTCTTGCATCGCTTTGATCACCATAATTTCTGTACCAAGCGACAAAACTTCAATAGGCTCATCTTTTTCTTCAGGAGAATAATTTTTTTTACAAGAGTTTGTATTTTTTATTGAAAGGGGCTTAATGCGAAATTCAGAAAACGTAGAACGTCCTTTTCCTGATCGATATAAACATACTGCTTCGTACAGATAAACTTTTTTCCCAATGTATTTTGAGTAAGGATGCGTATTACTTATATCTCGATGCAAAAACGTACATCCAGCAAACTCAAAAATGAAAAGCAGATAAATTATTTTTCTTTTCATCAATTATTCATTCCAAATAATTTTGTGTTAGCAAGTATTTATCAAAATAAAAATAGTTACTTTTGTAATCTGTTAAAAAAAGTATTTGCTTATTATTTAGGCTTTTCTAAATTCCAAGGCATAGGATCGGGTTTATGAGCAAATCCCAAATGGTATTCGAACTCCACTTCTTTTGTTAATTTTTTGCTGTAAACCTTACCAATAACGTGACTCCAAATAAATCCAGACGCATTTTCATTCATTGCTTTCAATATCTTTAGTGGTTTGCCTTTAGGTAATATTTCAATGGGTGAGTAGACATCAGGAATTTTTCCTTTTCCTTTATGTACACAAGGAAATAAACCAGTGTAATGGCTAATAGAATAAGGTTTGTAAGAATACTGGTATTTATCAGCTTTATAAAAGCAACGATCTTCTGACAGATAAACGGTCTTACCTATCATATCTTTATATTGATTATAATGGCTAACATCCGTATCAAAATTCATGCAGCCCACCGCACACAGAACAAGCAATATTAAGAGTATATTTTTCATATATTAATACCAGCTAGGAAACATATTTAAATTTTTACCACCACCTGGATTGGTATGAGGACTCCATTCACCTCCTTTAAATAATAAAGGTGAAGCTAATATTGACCCAACTAGACGATAGGGGTTAGGTATAGTGAGCGCGTTGTAACCCAATATATTTGGAACCGCATCTAATGCATGTGCGTTAAACCCAATCATATTCACATCCATGCGGTTAAAGAGAATTTGAGTCGAAATTTTATTCACTGCAGCGCCATGCATCGAAACTTTTAAGCCTGCTACATCTACGCCCTGTGTGTGCAAAAGCATTAATGCATTTCTACTGGTAATTCCGGCTTGGCTATGAACATAGAGCGTACTATTTTTTAAATTAAAACCTTTAAGATTATTGGCAAAGCTTTCAGACCCTGGACCTCGTCCTGTCAATTTTTCTAATACTGATTCGACGGTATCAGCAAACCCACTGACTGTAGGATTATAAATCAAATGAGTTGCCTGATTATTTGTATAGGTTTTTGCTAATCCAGCAGCATACTCTAATGAATTGTTTTGGCCACTTGCAAAAATAACAGCAGATTCATTGTTAATTGTGGTTGGATCCAGCTTAATAGGCTTTTTATTTGTAATATCATATAATTCTACTTCTTGATTAATATGCGGAGTTACCGCTCTATATATTGCTTCTAACGTAGCAGAAATAACAGCACCCATTGCCATAGCTTTAGGCACAGAAGAAAATCCTGCTTTAAAAGAATCAATCATATTTGCTCCATGCAACAATCCTCCAATAATATTTGCAGTAAAACTACTAATCCCCGCAACGAGTGCGCCTGTTAAAATTTTCCCATATCCTGCTGCACCAAAACTTGTTGCAGCTAACCCTCCAACCATAAATGTCACTCCGACAATAATAATAGTTTTCCAATGTTTATCGAGAAAATTGGTAAATTTATTCCATTGTTTACTTAACCAACTATATCCAGTGGGATCAGTAAATTTCAGAGGATTATTACGGGCGTAGGCATAACCATTATAACTTTGCAAATCAGTTGGAGCTTGAATTACTGGATCTGCTGAAACAAAACGTCCTATCGTGGGATTATAAATTCGACCATTCATATGAATTAAGCCGATCGCATCCAAATGTTCATGTCCAGTAAATCCAGCAGCCGTTATCCAATTACCATAAAGAATATTTGAGCTAGGTTGCCAATTAATATTTCGACGTTTACCCCACGCATCATAACTGTATTTATTTTCAATATTTCCATTTATGTCAAGAATTGCAATCACAGATTCAAGATGATCAAGAATTTGAAATTTAGATTGAATAGTCGTAGGTGAATTTGCATTGGAGGTTAAAGCCACTTCGCTACCAACTCGGTAACGATATTGATCAGACAACGATGATTTTTTAATAATTTCAACATCACCCAAATAAATTACTTCAGTTTGCGCACCCATTGGATCGGTATCACGACGAACAACTAATTCTTTGCCTGGACCATATATTAACTGCGAGGCATTACCATTTGTATGACGAATCGACGTGGATAAATTTTCACTATTAAATTGCAGAGTACGTTGATCATCTTGCGTTAAATTACCATTCGCGTCGTAACAAAAAGGTTTATCAGCTATTTTTATTGCGGCGTGCGGCCCGCCAAAACAATCCGTGCGAACTTGGGTTGATGTATTTTGAGCAACTCCATAACTATAATTACCGACATCGCTTTTAGTAATAATATTACCTAATGCGTTATAGGTGAGTTTAACAGTATGAATTATTCCACTTGAATCAGTTTGACTTTGCTTTAATCGATTTAAATTATCATAGTGAAAATATTCTGATGTCGATTGTTGATTATCATGGCGCTCAATTAAATTACCTACGCGATCATAGCTATAATCAAAATACGTTTTTATTTGCGTACCTAAAACACTTTTATTGCCAATTAAATACCCTGTATGAGGATCATAATAATTAGTAATCCATACCCCATTTCCCAATGAGTTTTGAGTCACTCTTCCTTGAGCATCCATCTCCTTTAATTTCCACACGGATCGAGCTTCAGTTAAATTATCTTTGCGTATTAAATATCCTAAATTTGGATCGTATTGAAAACCGATTGACAGTGAGTTTGGATAATTAATGCGCTGTACTCGACCAAAAGTGTCATATACGGTTGATTGATTATAAGTATTTTGGCCTATAGTCGTTTGTGTCCTAGACACTCGGCTGAAGTTGTCATAATAAAATTGACGAATAACATTAGGATGCTCTGTACGAACCGTTTGTCCTTTTGCATTTTCTCCAGCATCGTAAATCCATTTTGTTATTCCTTCAGATGTCGTGTGCGTTAAAGTCCGACCTAATACATCATACGTAAAAGATTGTTTTTGTTGCTTCGAATCTGTTTGTGATTGCATTTGACCTAAAGCATCGTAAGAATAAATCCATGTGCCTTGATCAGGATGTTGGCTTTTTATTTTATGGCCAGCCCAATTATAAAAATTATCAATAATTA
>JAZKFP010000327.1:0-5062 GCA_040386355.1 Pseudomonadota bacterium
AGCTTAGGAAAGATGAAAATTGTGAGGTTGGGAGTCCATCCATTCCATGGCTGCTCTAATTGGTTGGTGGACGCTAAAAGTATTTTAAAAATAGTTCTAACGCCTCATTAAGAAAAGAAAATTATAGTTCAATACGTTATGGATTGATTCTTTGACCGGATCCTACTTCAAAATCTCGATCTAATTCACTTTCAACACTTCTCACTGGTGTATCAAGATCAGGCAAGGACTTATTCGACGAAATTGATGAATTTATACTTGGCTGAATCACTACAGGTTTTTCTAACATGCCAGGCTGCGTTGATAATTTAGGTTTAGTGGATTGCAATTCCGTTGCAATCGGCGCTTCTTGGTACCAGCGAACAAACTCATTATCTTTCATACCTAGTTCTAGTGACCGTAATTTTTCATATTGCTTATCCCAAATTTCGCGCGCAACATCAGAATTTCGAACAATACTTGGACGCAAGAAAATTAATAAATTCTTTTTGTTATGTGATCGACGAGTACTTTTAAATAATCGACCCAACACTGGAATATCGCCAAGCAAGGGCACTTTACTTTCAGAATCTGTTACGTCGTCTTGAATCAACCCGCCAAGTACAATAATTTCACCTTTATCTGCCAAAATTGTGGTTTTAATACTGCGCTTGTTAGTTATTAAATCTGCTGAATCAATGCCAGCTGCTGCTGGAACAACACTTGATACTTCTTGCTCGACTTGCAAACGAATCATGTCACCATCATTAATTTGCGGGATAACTTTTAACGTTAAGCCCACATCTTCACGTGTAATAGTTTGAAAAGGATTAGTGATGCCTTCACCTGTGGTTGCAGTACTTCCCGTAATAAACGGAACATTCTGACCTACAACAATTTCTGCTTCTTGATTGTCAAGAGTCATAATACTAGGCGTTGATAAAAGATTTGTATTGGAAGCACTGGCTAACGCTTGAAGTAATACGCCGTAACCACGCGTACCATCATCGTTAACATCGCCGCCGGCAATTGAAATTCCATCAGCAAGACCAACGCCAGCCGCTCCGTTTAACGCACCTAAAACATCGTTCAAGCTACGACCGTATGTAGAAAAGTTTTGTCCTACTGCCGGTTGATCTAAACCTTTACTAACTGATGCCCATTGCACACCTAATGCATTTGAAACATCACCAGAAACTTCCACAACTGCAGCTTCGATTAATACTTGCGCGCGACGCACATCAAGTTGATCAATTAGTTCACGTAGTTCACTGATAACACTGGGCTGTGCGCGAATCACAAGAGCGTTCAAAGTTTCATCGGCTTGAATACTAATATCGGATACAGTTGCATCTTTACCACTGGTACCAGGGGTAGGCATTTTCTCTACGAGTGATTTAAGAATTTCTGCCATTTCAACTGCTTTGGAATGACGTAGTCGTACAACTTGTGTTGAACCACTGTATTGCGATGGTTGATCAAATTTTTCTACTAACTGAGCAATTCGCGTTCGAGAAGCACGATCCCCGCGCAAGATAAGTCGATTGGTTCTCTCATCAGCAACCACTTTAATTTTTAAAGAATTTGGTGTGTTTTCCTTCGCAGGGTTTGCATCTGTTTCGATTGGCGTAATATCTTTTAATAATTCTAAAACGTCACCAACCCACGCATGTTGCAGTTGAATAACTTCGGTTTCACCATTTTCTTCTTCGGCGACATCTAACTTTTCAATCATGGTTTGCAGGCGGTCAATATTTTCCGCATGGTCGGAAAGAATCAACGAGTTTGAAGCGGCTATACCGGCAAGGTGGCCATATTGTGGAATCATAGGGCGTAATACTGGCACTAGTTCTAATGCAGAGACGTTTTTGACTTGAATAATACGAGTAACGATTTCTTGGCCAAGACCTTTATTGCCACCATCATCAAATCGAATCGTATCTTGTTTTGCACCTGATGAAGGAACAATTTTAATAAAGTTACCGGCGGGTACAGCAGCAAAGCCATGAACATTTAATACAGATAGGAATAATTGATAAATATCATCTCGAGACATTTTTGTATTGGATACTACCGATACTCGAGCTTTTACGCGTGGATCAACAATAAAACTTTTTCCTGTAGCTTCAGCTACTTGAGTGATGAAAGAGCGAATATCCGCATCTTTCATACCGATTTTCCAAGATAAGTTTTCTTCTTGACTAATTATTGGTGTTTCTTCGGCATTAGAAAATGTTGGCACCATACAGAGTGAGATACCAACCCCGTAAAAAATGCTTTGAGTTGTACGTCGAATATTAAAAAGTTTTTTTACTTTGGCTAATTTAAACGTGGGGAGTGCAAAAATAGGAAATGCAGAAATTTGCTGGCTAAGAGTGTTAACTTGCCCTACCGAATAACGTTTGGTCTTCACAAAACTACCTCTCAAAACCAACATGCGCAATATTCCCTGCAATAAATAATAATAGGCAGCGATCTGCGCACATGAAACTTGCAAATCCAGAGCCACACAATTTTCTAGGTAAATGTTCTCAATAACTGTACTTATTCTTTATATTTTTATAGAACCATCGCGTATATGTTTGTTTTTCACTACAAACTGAAACTAAAAATCATTCTGCAATTACGGTAGTACAACAGGAATAGTGAAAGTTCTGCTGCCGCGCTGTACTTCGATTTTTAAATTTTTATTTTTAACCGCAGCTTGGATTAAAGAGGCATCCGTTGAAGCATTACCCACCGCTTGATTATTTATGGACAAAACCATATCACCTCGCCGTAACCCGGTAGCTGACAATATATCAGCAGGAACACTTGCGCCTACTAAATAGCCTTTATTTCCACCTTGCGGTAGAAGACCAAGTTCACTCACTGCAGCTTCCGGTTTTTCCGCTAAATCTGAGGCAACACCTTTCAAGATTTCTTCAGGTGCGTACTGGTTGCCTGAAGCAATCATTTTGCCTAATGTTGAAACGGGCTCACTTGCGTTTTCAACTTTTTTTTCTGTAGCTTGATTTACTTGAGTAGAATTTGCGTTAGACGAATAATCAGAATCTGAATCATACGTTTGCTGGCCCTGTACCTCTTGAACGGACTCTAACAAAAGTGAATTGTCATTGGAATTACCGGATTCAGATGCAAATTCTAAACGTTCTAAATATCCACCACGCGATAACAGTACATAGGTCGCAAAGATACGATCGAGTTGCACACCCTCTGCAACAAAATCTCCTATTCGATATAAGGTTCCATCTTGACCCTTTTCCGCAATAATTGCTGAAGAATATTTACCATCGCTTTCTTCAAATACGCCTTGTAATTCCAATTGCAACTGTGTCACGGGCGCATCGGGTTCTGCTGCTTGAGATTGAACATTACCCACAGCTTGCCCAAATAAATTCCATGATTGAATTAGAGCAACATCATCCACATTAAACGTTGTTTGTGCGGCGGGAGGTTGGGTAATTGCAAAAGAATCATCCTCTTGATAAGTCGAATCTTTAATTTCAGAAGATTCTGGCCCAACAATAACAATAATTAATAAACGTCCTACAGCAATTGCTAATAATAGAATTGCTATCCAAAACGGTAAGGAACGTATTACAGGCAAACTTTTAATAGCTATTTCCCCTTCACAAAACTTGAAAGCGGCTGAGCAAATCCAATTAGTAATTCATCATTAGCAACAGCGGTAGGCTGATTCGCCCAACGCGCAGCAGCACCAAAAACTTCGACCTGAATTCTATTTTCACCCAATAGGATATTCAATAAGTGCGGTTTTACGCGATTTGAAGTTGCTAAGATACGAGTTTTTTGATTCTCTTGAGTTAATAAAAATTGCACATCTGGATAATTTTGTTTTTGCCAGCCACTCGGCGCTGGTAATCCAAGTACAGCCAACTGCGTTTCAATTGCGCCACCAGCCCACGTTACAGATCCCCTAGCATTTTTTGTTTCAAGCGTGTTTGGGTTAAGCGTTAAGTACAGATTATTTATTTCAATATTCGAAATAGCAGTAGGTGTTTTTAACCAAGGGGTTGCATTAAATACATTTAAAGTATCTGGAGTTAAAAAACCTTGCAAAGATTTAATATCAATCCAAGAAAAAGGCTGCTCTTTTAACCAAGGGCGATAATGCAAAGCCAATGAACTTTGCAGTTGAAGTTTGCTGGAATTTATATTGGTTTGGTCATCTGTGTCACGCAATCGAACATCAGCACATAACGTCATTGTTAATAAGCAAAATGGTTTTAAACGCCACTGCATAATTACGAATGGAAAAATAGCATTCGTTTGTGAATTCGCATTCCATTTTAAGTTTCCTTGCCATAGAGTGCCATGAATGTCAGATACTTCTCCTAACATAGATGAACCCAAAGCATTTTTAATCACTAGCACTAACGATTTTGCCGGCCAATAACAAATAACCGTTATTAGCATTACCGTGATAAATAAAGAAACTGCACCGGCAACTCGACTTATACCACGCGATTTATGCGCGTGCAGTCTTTGCTTTTTTATTCGAAGTGGAATCTTTCGAACTAACTTCGTTTGCTGCTTTGTGTTTAGCAAGAACCTCATTCAAAAAATGTCCTGTATAAGATTGCTTCACGTTAGCGACTAACTCTGGAGGACCTTCTGCCAAGATCATTCCACCGCCTTCACCACCTTCAGGACCTAAATCAATTAACCAATCTGCGGTTTTAATAACATCGAGGTTATGTTCAATAACTACCAATGTATTACCACGATCTCGTAACGTATGCAGCACATCTAATAATTGCTGAATATCTTGAAAATGCAGACCGGTTGTTGGCTCATCTAACAGATATAATGTGTTACCAGTATCACGCCGCGACAATTCTTTTGATAATTTTACGCGTTGTGCTTCGCCCCCGGAAAGTGTCGTTGCCGATTGCCCAAGTTTGATATATCCCAGACCTACATCCATTAAGGTCTGTAATTTGCGCGCAACAGACGGAACTGCTGAAAAAAACTCCAATGCTTTTTCAATGGTTAACTCAAGCACATCATGAATATTTTTTCCTTTAAAACGCACTTCGAGCGTTTCACGATTGTAGCG
>JAZKFP010000328.1:0-4911 GCA_040386355.1 Pseudomonadota bacterium
GGTTTTCGTCATGCAAGTATCCTAATTAAAAACCCATTTCGGCTGAGTGAAGTTATGCAACGAGTTGTTTGCTAAATGAAACAGTCCACCAGTTACGATCTTTATTTTACGAGTTCTATTTTAATTTTTTGTTGGCTCATATATTAGGGTTGTTGACGTTGACGCGTTTGATGATACGACGACACAACCCAGTCTAATTCTTTTCTATTATGCCCTTTGTATCGCTGATCTTCGCTGTGTAGAATAGCGAGTTCGCTTCGGTGACCGGTTTCAATTGGCAGATTCAAAATAGTGTCTCGTGCTGGCGTGCTTTTTCAAAGCAGAGGTAAACATGCAGGGTTTGTACAGTATAAAAGATGATGTGAAAGATAACTGTGGCTTTGGTTTGATTGCTCATACCAAGGGTTATCCGAGTCATGATTTATTAAAAACCGCAATTGAATCGTTGACCTGCATGACGCACCGCGGCGGTATTGCGTCCGATGGCCGTACAGGCGATGGCTGCGGCTTATTACTGCAAAAGCCCGATGGATTTTTTCGAGCTGTTGCACTCGAGCAAGGCATTACCTTATCCAAATTATACGGCGTAGGAATGCTGTTTCTAAGTCGCGATCCCAACCAAGCTCAAGCAGCGCGCGATGAAATTGAAAAACAATGTTTAAGTGAAAATTTAAAAGTTTTAGGTTGGCGCGTAGTTCCTACAGATAATTCCGTATGCGGTGAAATTGCTTTATCTGATTTACCGCACATTGAACAGGTGTTTGTTGTACCTGAAGAGAAGATGAGCGACATCGAATTTAATCGACGCTTGTTTTTCGTTCGTCGTTATACCGAGAAAACAATTACGGATCCGGGTTTTTACGTCTGTAGTTTGTCATCGCGTGTTGTGGTCTACAAAGGCCTCGTCATGCCGATTGATTTACCAGTATTTTTTAAAGATTTATCGGACGTCCGTTTGGAAACTGCCATCTGTGTTTTCCATCAACGATTTTCTACAAACACCTTGCCACGTTGGCAACTTGCACAGCCTTTCCGATTCCTTGCGCACAATGGTGAAATTAATACCATTACTGGTAACCGTAATTGGTCGGTTGCGCGTACGCCAAAATTTGAATCTGAAAAATTACCGAATCTCAAAGAAATTGCGCCTTTAGTGAATCGTACCGGTTCTGATTCTTCCGCCATGGATAATATGTTAGAAATTTTATTAACCGGCGGAATGAATCCTTTCCGTGCATTGCGAATGATGATGCCGCCGGCTTGGCAAAATCACGAAGCCTATGATTCTGACTTGCGTGCATTTTACGAATACAACTCGATGCATATGGAGCCATGGGATGGTCCAGCTGGAATCGTATTAACCGAAGGTCGATACGCAATTTGTTTATTGGACCGTAATGGTCTGCGTCCTGCGCGTTGGGTACTTACTAAAAATGATTACATCACCTTAGCGTCTGAAGTTGGAACCTACGGTTATCGACCCGAAGATGTGGTTGCAAAAGGTCGTGTTGGTCCTGGACAAATTTTCGCGGTTGACACTCAAACCGGTGAATTACTGCGTACCAACGATATTGATCAACGTTTAAAAGGTCGTCATCCGTATAAAAAATGGTTGAAATATCGTGCCCTGCGAATTGAAGCGCCGTCGCCTTTTATTACTCCAGTTGCATCGACTCTTTTAAATGAAGAACAGCTTGTCGCGTTTCAAAAAGCATTTAATGTGACAACTGAAGAGCGTAATCAAATTCTTCGTCCACTTGCGGAAAGTGCGCAAGAAGCGGTTGGCTCAATGGGTGACGATACGCCGATCGCAGTTTTATCATCACGTAATCGTTCACCATACGATTATTTTCGTCAGCAGTTTGCACAGGTCACAAATCCTCCAATTGATCCATTGCGAGAAGCAGTGGTTATGTCGTTGGAAACTTGTTTAGGAACTGAGCGAAATGTATTTGGCGAAACTGAAGATCATGCCGACCGCATTATTTTAACGTCGCCCGTTTTGTCGCATGAGATGTTCCATCAAGTGGTTCAAGTACCGCGTTCGAATTACGGTGTTGAAACCATTGACTTGCATTACCCACAAGAAGTCACCTTAGAACATGCCATCCGCAAAATTTGCGATCAAGCGGAAGAAGCAGTACGTGCTGGTAAAGTATTAATGGTATTAACAGATCGCCATATGCGTGCTGATCATTTACCGATTCATGCTGCATTTGCTACCGGCGCTGTGCATCATCGTTTGTTAAATCATGGTTTACGTTGCAACTGCAATATTATTGTTGAAACCGGAACCACACGAGATCCTCATCATTTCGCCGTATTAATTGGCTTTGGTGCGACTGCGGTGTACCCGTATTTAACGTTAGAAATTTTAACGTCCATGTCGCGTGCAGGAATTCTTGCGTTAACGCCGCCTGAATGTCATGCGAATTATTGCAAAGGTATTAACAAAGGTTTGTTGAAAGTTCTTTCAAAAATGGGAATTTCAACGGTTGCTTCTTACCGTGGTGCGCAATTATTTGAAGCAGTTGGTGTACACGATGAAGTTGTTGAACTGTGTTTCCATGGGGTAAGCAGTCGAATTCAAGGTGCGCGATTTGTTGATTTCCATCGAGATCAATCATTATTGATGGAACGTGCGTGCAAAAAACGCATTCCGTTAGATCCAGGTGGAATTTTAAAATACGTTCATAACTCCGAATACCACATGGTAAATCCGGATGTTGTAACGACGTTGCATCGTGCTGTGCGTTCTGGAAATTACAATGACTATAAAGAATACGCAGCAATCGTAAACGATCGTGGTTTTTATGCGCTTCGTGATTTACTGCATATTAAGCCTGCGCAAAAAGCGTTTCCAATTGACGACGTAGAACCGATTGAAAATATTTTAAAACGATTTGATTCTGCTGGAATGTCGTTAGGAGCTTTGTCGCCGGAAGCGCATGAGACATTAGCGACTGCAATGAATCGATTAGGCGGCCGTTCAAACTCTGGTGAAGGCGGAGAAGATCCTGCACGTTATGGAACCGAACGCGTTTCTAAAATCAAGCAAGTTGCTTCAGGTCGATTCGGTGTAACGCCACATTATTTGGTCAGCGCAGAAGTGTTGCAAATTAAAATTGCACAAGGTGCGAAACCGGGTGAAGGCGGACAATTACCGGGTGGTAAAGTAAATAAATTAATTGCTCGTTTGCGATTCTCTGTGCCTGGCGTAACGTTAATTTCTCCACCACCGCATCATGATATTTATTCAATTGAAGATTTAGCGCAGTTAATTTTTGATTTAAAACAAGTGAATCCAACCGCGTTAGTGTCGGTGAAACTCGTATCAGAACCCGGCGTTGGCACTATCGCTGCGGGTGTTGCAAAAGCCTACGCGGATTTAATTACGATTTCTGGACACGATGGCGGTACCGCTGCAAGTCCAATTACCTCGATTCGCTACGCTGGATCGCCTTGGGAATTAGGATTAAGCGAAGCGCAGCAAGCATTACGGGCGAATAAATTGCGGGGTAAAATTCGTCTACAAACCGATGGCGGTTTAAAAACCGGTTTAGACGTTGTAAAAGCCGCAATTTTAGGCGCAGAAAGTTTTGGTTTCGGTACCATGCCGATGGTTGCATTGGGCTGTAAATATCTGCGTATTTGTCACCTTAATAACTGCGCAACGGGTGTTGCAACTCAGCAAGATGTTTTGCGCGAGCAGCATTACATTGGTGAAGTTGAAATGGCGATGAATTTCTTTAAATTTGTTGCACATGAAACTCGCGAGTGGTTGTCATATCTAGGCGTGCAGAAAATTACCGATTTAATTGGGCGGTTTGATTTATTTGATGTATTGCCAGGGATCACCGAGAAACAACAAAATATTGATTTATCACGTTTGCTTGCAGAACCAGATGTGAATGATGATGTGCCTCGTTTTTGCCAAGTATCTCGTAATCCACCCTTTGACCAAGGCGCATTAGCAGAAAGAATGGTTGCAGATGCGTTGCATGCGATCGAAACTAAAACACCCATTACGTTGGAATACCGAATCACAAATTGTGATCGTTCTATTGGTGCACGTTTATCAGGTGAAATTGCGAAACGTCATGGCGATCAAGGCATGGCGGACACGCCAGTTCAAATTCAATTGAAAGGAAATGCTGGGCAAAGTCTTGGTGTTTGGAACGCTGGTGGATTACATCTATTTTTGGAAGGTGACAGCAACGATTACGTCGGCAAAGGTATGGCTGGCGGTAAAATTGTTATTGTTCCGCCCATCGCAAGTACATTTAAAAGCCAAGTTACACCAATTATGGGAAATACTTGTTTATACGGTGCGACCGGCGGACATTTGTACGCATCAGGAACTGCGGGTGAACGATTCGCTGTTCGTAATTCCGGTGCCATTGCAATGATTGAAGGTGCTGGCGATCACTGTTGTGAATATATGACAGGCGGTGTTGTGGTTGTGTTAGGTAAAACTGGATACAACTTCGGCGCTGGTATGACCGGTGGATTTGCATACGTGTTAGATCAAGAGCAAGGTTTTGCAGATCGCTATAATCGTGATCTTGTAGAAATTACTCGTTTGCACAGTGAATCAATGAACGCACATCGTAATCATTTAATGTCGTTAATCGAAGAATTTGTGTTTGAAACCCGCAGTGAGTGGGGCGAAACCATTTTAGAAAATTTCGATGACTATGTGGGTCAATTTTGGTTAGTAAAACCAAAAGCTGCTGATTTTCAGCAGTTATTAAGCAGCATTCGTTCAAACCCAGCTTAGTTATTCAGAATTAGTCGAGGTAGTTTCGTTATGGTGGAACAAGTTAAAAACGTCTTTCAATTTCTTGACGTGCCTAGAAAAGATCCACAGCGCAAATCGCTGAAAGAAAGAAAAAAGAAATACGTTGAAAT
>JAZKFP010000328.1:5011-8346 GCA_040386355.1 Pseudomonadota bacterium
GAAAAGATCCACAGCGCAAATCGCTGAAAGAAAGAAAAAAGAAATACGTTGAAATTTACCAACCGTTTAAACAAACCGACGCAGTCACGCAATCGTATCGTTGTTTAGATTGTGGCAATCCGTATTGCGAATGGAAATGTCCAGTTCATAACTACATTCCGAATTGGTTGCAGTTAGTGACAGAAGGCAAGATTTTAGAAGCTGCAGAGTTGTGTCATCAGACGAATTCTTTACCTGAAGTGTGTGGCCGAGTTTGTCCACAAGATCGATTGTGCGAAGGCGCTTGTACTCTAAACGACGGTTTTGGTGCAGTGACAATCGGTGCAGTAGAAAAACACATTACTGATACGGCCTTTGCATTAGGTTGGCGTCCAAATTTATCCGACGTTGTAAAAACCGATTTTAAAGTTGCGATCATTGGTGCAGGCCCTGCGGGTTTAGCATGTGCAGATGTACTTGCACGTAATGGAGTTTCATCAACTGTATTTGATCGTTATCCGGAAATTGGTGGCTTACTCACTTTTGGTATTCCAGAATTTAAACTTGAAAAAAATGTAATGTCGTTGCGTCGACAAGTTTTCTCAGACATGGGAATCGAGTTTCGATTAAATACCGAAGTAGGCGCCGATGTAACAATGCAGGAACTACTTGATCAATACGATGCCGTATTTCTCGGAACTGGCACCTACAACACCATGAAAGGTGATTTTCCAGGTGAGACATTAACCGGTGTGCATGAAGCATTATCGTTTTTAATTTCGAATGTGAATCGCCATTTAGGTTTTGAAAAAAGCCCAGAAGATTTCGTGTCAATGGAAGGCAAGCGCGTTGTAGTACTGGGTGGTGGTGATACTGCGATGGACTGTAATCGCACATCAATTCGCCAAGGTGCTACTTCAGTAAGCTGTGTCTATCGTCGAGATGAACAAAATATGCCAGGTTCACGTCGTGAAGTAAAAAATGCGCGTGAAGAAGGTGTGGAATTTTTATTTAATCGACAACCAATCGCAGTACTTGGTGAAAACGGTCATGTCACCGGTTTGCAAGTTATTGAAACACGCTTAGGTGAGCCCGATGCAAAAGGGCGTCGTAGTCCTGAAGAAATTCCAGGTAGCGAAACCATTATTCCAGCAGACGCAATTATTGTAGCCTTTGGATTTAGACCAAGCCCTGCAGAATGGATGCATGAAATTGGAATTGAAGTTGATAACTCAGGTCGTGTTATCGCGCCAGAACATCAAACGCTGCCATTTCAAACGACCAATCCAAAAGTATTTGCAGGTGGTGATATGGTACGTGGATCGGATTTAGTAGTGACGGCAGTTTGGGAAGGGAGACAGGCTGCCGAAGGTATCCTTCGCATGCTTGATGTTTAATACCTTCCCAAAATGTTTTCCCGGTTGTTGCGATGTTTACTCGCCTGCTCACATAATTTTCAGTATGCTCCGCGGCCTCATAAACACCGCGCCTACGGGAAATTCATTTTGGGTTTGGTATTTCCAAAAATCATCAGTGGTTTAAAGTTTTAAAAAAGAAGTATTACCTGGATTCCCGCGAAGGCGGGAATCCAGGTAACGGATAATATGATGTTTCATCTTGCCTAGATTCTCGCTTTCGCGGGAATGACGCTAAGAATTAAAAAATCGTTTGCTACTTCATCGTTTATTCGTTGTGGATGTGTCCATACAGCAATTTAAATTACTTTCTATAAGAAACTCTGCTTATGAAAAATGATCTTTTCCTTCGAGCGCTTCGCGGTGAGCCACTTGAGCGCACTCCTATTTGGATCATGCGACAGGCAGGGCGTTATTTACCCGAGTATCGTCAAACGCGCCAAAAGGCTGGTGATTTTTTGCAACTCTGCAAGAATCCAGAGTTGGCATGCGAAGTAACGATGCAGCCTCTAGAGCGTTTTGATTTAGATGCGGCAATTTTATTTTCCGATATTTTAACCATTCCTGATGCTATGGGTTTAGGTTTGCATTTTGTAGAAGGTGAAGGTCCGCAATTTCATCGCCCCTTAAATACACCAGAAGATTTTAAAAAACTTTCGGTTCCAAATATCGAAGAAACGCTCGGTTATGTCACTCAAGCTGTACGCGTTATTAAAAAAGAATTAAACAATCGTCTACCGTTAATTGGATTTTCTGGAAGTCCGTGGACGCTTGCCACATATATGATCGAAGGAAAAGGCACGCGCGAATTTAAAAAAGTTAAAAAATTGTTGTATCAAAATCCAGAAGCTTTTAAAGAACTTTTACGTTTGCTTGCCGATGCCGTTACTGAATATCTTCGTGCGCAAATTGATGCAGGAGTTGATGCAGTACAAATATTTGATACGTGGGGTGGCCAACTCAGCGCGCAAACCTATAAAAATGGATCACTTTGGAGTATGCAACTTGTAATGGATGCGCTTACACAAAGTCATCCACATATTCCCAAAATTTTATTTACTAAAGGCGGGGCACATTGGCTGCCTATTATTTCGCAAACTAACGCGCAAGCTCTTGGTTTAGATTGGAGCGCAGACCTTCCGAACGTTATTAAATATCTTTCTGCATTACCTGCTCATCAGAAAAAAGCAATTCAAGGTAATTTAGATCCCGCTGTAATGTTATGCACGCCTGATGTTATTCGTCGCGAAGCAGAAGCAATTCTGCAAGCCGTCGGTACCTATACTGGACATATTTTTAATCTAGGTCATGGTATTACACCCGATGTTCCACCTGACAATTTAAAAGTTTTAGTTGATTATGTTCATGAGCGCAGTCAAGCCATTCGTAGTTCTTCGTAAATTTTGATTTAAAATTCCTTACGGTTTCTCTATGGTTAAGAATATTGCAAGGATTTAAAAAATCGCGTAATTAAGGCGTCGGTATTTGTAGATGACATTTATCGGGTAATGAGGAAAACCTAATGACTATTCAAACCGATTCGTTAGACAAAAAATCTTTGGAAGTAGATCTAGTGAGCGACGAGTGGATAGATAAACCAGTACGCCCAACACCTGCACAACAATTAAAAATTCGTCGTTCTATTGAAAATCTTTTAGAAGAAAGAAAACTTCGTAGCCAAGTAGATTATCTAGTGTACGACAAAGACTTATTGATCGATGATGCAACATAATACATTTATATACTGTTTTTTAGGTGAAATTTGCTAAAACACCTTTAATCGCTCCAACTTTTCTCCGCAATATTTTTTAGTCTTTGTCAATTTCTACACTTTTTTCGTGTAGAAATTGCCTAACGCATTTTTACAAAAGTTTGCTACATTAACCGGGTGGTTGCAGGAAGCAACAATTAAGGATGAATACCTCCTCAAGGGAAAGAATC
>JAZKFP010000329.1:0-8022 GCA_040386355.1 Pseudomonadota bacterium
TTTTTAACGCATCGCATTTAATAACGTATCAAACAAACTGCGCGCAACCGATACTAATTGTGCTGCAGCATTATAAGCTTGTTCGTATTGTAAAATTTTTCCGGCTTCTTCTTCTAAATTCACGCCAGAAATTTCATCGCGTCGAGCTTGAGCTTGTTCAACTACCACAAGAGAGGCTTCAAATTTTATTTTTGATTGACGTGTTTGTACACCAACGTAATCTACCAAACTTCCATAATCATCTTGCAAGGTCGTACCTGCATTATCTAATATTTTTTTAGTTTGTAATTCAGACAAAGCTAACGCATTACGATTATCCGCTGCACCATTATTATTAAATTCAACTTTAAATTCGTCTCCAACGATTGGATTACCCGACATAGACAGTTGCATGCCTAAAAATCGAGATGAAGCAGTAGGCGCTAAAGAAAATACTGAATTTTGACCGCGTACACTACTGCCTTCTTCCAACACTAAATCCACCACTCCTGAAATAGTAGCTTCCGGTATTGCATCATTTCCGGTAAGTAATACATCACTACCATTTTCAGCAGTAACTAACACGCTGTCGCTTGCACCGCCCGTAATTGAAATATTTAAATCTTCGCCATTAGCATCCAAAAGCTCAATCGTATCGCCGTCACTGGTGGCTTTAATTCCTAGCCCAGCTAGTGCAGTATTTGAATTAATATCTGCTGCTAATTGGGTTGCAGTGCTCACTGAAAAATTTTGCCCATTTAACGTAACAATCATGGGAGTACTGCTGTTCACATTACTTAATGTGGCTTTCGTGCGAGCAGACGCAGTAACTCCTTCTTGTGCATTCCATACTGCTGCAATATCTTTAGCACTGTCACCCGCTGCACTATTAAATGTGCTGCTTGTAAGCGATCCAGTATCAGGATCAACATTGGTTAAACGAAAACTTTCACTGGCTACTGAATTAGTATATGTATTAGAAACTGCATTTCTTTGAATAAAACCCATGGCTGAACCATCGGATCGTACGCCCAGACTTCCATCGTCAACTGGTAATAAATTATTGGTAACACCTGGGCTAAATCGTAATCCATTTAATGGCGGTAATAATTCAGTTGGATTGTTAGGATCAGAATTATCTAAAACATCGTAGGTTGTGGCGCTGGTAAATCTAACAATTAAAGGTGGATTTAAATTACCGGGATCGGATGTAAAAAACGGAGTTGTAGTATCTAATACGGTCTCTGCAGTAATTTTTGCTGATCCACGATTCGTTTGATTGGCAACAGTTCTAGTGGGTTGTGCTAATGCTAAATCGCGCGCATTTTCTATTTCGAAATCGATAAGCGCTGCGCCTTCTCGCGTCGGAAATAAAGTAATTTTATCACCGGCAGCAAAATCACCCGCTTCGATTGAAACTTCTAAACCATCAAATTCAACCGTTGAAGGATATGTTCCATTAAAAGTGCCTTCAGCTACTTTCGTATTATCTGAAAGTCGAGTAACGGTATAAGCGGTAGGATTGCCTTGTGGAAATTCTAAAAGATAATCACTGGTTGTTAATTGCGTGGTATCGGAAATATTGACACGTACTTGTTGATTCGTTGGATCTGAATTATCGGCATTTACCACACTTCTTCCTAATGCTGCCGCATCGGAATTTATATCAGAAAATACAAATCCACCAATATCATTATTTAGTGTTAAACCTAATTTATGTTGCGCATTGAATTGATCAGCAATGGTAATAGCTAAACGGCCGAGTTGATTATATGAAGGATTTAAAACATTTTCTCGAAATTCAATTAATCCGCCTAAAGTTCCACCACTAATACTGTCACTAATTACTTGATTGGAATTTTTACCAACAATGGTTAGATCTAATTGTTCCGCATTATCTGTGCTGATTTGGGTTCCAACCTCATAGGTAGTTGTTCCAAGCACGAGAGGTTGGCCAGAAGACGTAAAGACATTTGTCATAGATTCATTACCTGCAACAATGCTGATTGAGAGCATTGAAGAGATATCACGTAATATTGCATCACGCTCATCCAATAAATCATTCGGCATATTGTTAATTGAATTGCCTTGATAGCTAGAAATTTGTCGATTAATTTCTGACATATTACCGAGTAATGAATTTAAATCTTTCACCGAAGCTTTCATGTCTTTATTAAGACTTTGTTGCTGTTCATCTAAAAAATTATTTAATGAATTAAATCGTTGGGATAATTGATTACCTTCATCCATGACTATTTGGCGGTTTGCTAAAGACGAAGGAGATTCAGCGGCTTGCTGCATCGAATCAAAAAAGCGTTGCATTACGCCTGTTAAACCAGCGTCTGCTTCGCTTAATGTGGCATCAATTCGTTCTGCACTTTGTAGGCTGTATTGACTACGAGATAATTCAGAACTTGCAGCGCGTAATTCAGAAATTGCGAGTTCACTGACTGAGCGTCGAACGCCGTCAACCGATACGCCATTTCCAAAAAAACCAGAACCTGTAGACTGAGGGGCTAATGAATTCACAATAACTTCCTGACGGCTGTATTCAGCTCGACCAGCGTTCGCAATATTATGGCTAGTCGTTGTTAATTTAGCTTGATTAGCTCGTAATGCTGTGATGCCGATGCTAATTAAATCAGCCATTTTATCCACTCCGTTTTACATCTCTAATATATAGAGATAGATGTATTACTAGTATCGGCCAGTAATAAAAAAACTATATATACCTGCCTCAAAATGGTTTTTCCGGTTGTTGCACGCTCACTCGCCTGCTTACCTATCTATTAATAGACTCCGCGGGCTTATTTCGCATGCGCCTACGGGAAAACCATTTTGCGTTTGGTATATACAATGATAATTAGCGTAGCTGATGAACGATTTTCATGATTTTGTTGGCGTATTCTGGATCTGTAGCGAACCCAGCTTGTTGTAAACCATTGGTATAGGTTTCAGGATCTGAATTTTGCAGATGTTGATAACGTGCATTATTTTGAATAAAGCGAACATAATCATCGAAACTTTCTTCAGTACTTTCATAGCTTCTGAAACGTGCAGCTTCCTGTTTCCAACCATTATCAAATTCATTGGTTATATTGTTCGCGACTTGTCTGGCCCAAGATGAACCAGCTTTAATACCGAACATATTATGTGATGCAAAATTATTATCTTGTTTGGGCATATGTTGACCCCAACCTGTTTCTAACGCTGCCTGTGCAATTAAAATCAATGGATCGATACCTAAAGCTGCAGCAGCCTCCGTTGCACTCGATCGAATTTTTTCAACAAAGGCATTTTTAGTTGCATTGTTTAATTCGTTTGATTTAGGCACAAGAGTTTCAGATTTCGTATCGGACAAGTAATGACTTAATCTAGATAAAGGCATTTCAAATTCATTTTTTTTATCAATTTTTTGATTTTCTATTTTATGTTCTTCAATTTTCTCAGGCATGGAAAATGGTTTTTTAATCAGGCTATCGGCTTTCTCATCCTCTTTAACGTATTTACTAAACTGTTTCACAATCATATCCGCAATACCTAATCCGGACGATTTTGCTAAATCAGTACTTAATTGTTGATCTAACATATCTTGAAAAAATTCAGTTTCACGACTGTTTAATGGACTGTCTTCAGACCAAACCCGCTCTGCTTGACGAGCCGATTGCATCATCATATTAAGAAATAAACTTTCAAATTGCTGTGCAACTGCTTTTAATTGCATAGGATCATTTTTAATTGCGCCACCATTCGGATTTTTCAGTGATTGAATGTCACCAACAAAATCTGAATGCGAGGAAATTTTTTGAGTCATAATTTCCTACTTTAATAAAATGATTCGAAAACATACCAAGTGCACATGAATTTCCTCGCAAAGTCTTGTTTAAAAAAATTTTCATATATTTAATAAGCAATAGGCAGTATTCAACATGGGCGAATGATTATTCGCCCCTACAAAAATGATCACTTTCCTTAAAACACCTAAATCTAACGGTTGGCGTAGGGGCGAATAATCATTCGCCCGCATGGTCTTTCCCACTAACCACCCTTCATAAAATATTTCACCATAGAAAACTCATGTGTGTTCGGTACATACCGAATGCAGAATGATTTTGCAGTAGGCGTCTGTGCAATGAGGCCGCGCAGCGTACAGTTGAGTATGCTAAACGTTTTCGATGGAAAACGTTTAGGGCGAATAAGCAGACAACAACCTGCAAAATCATTCTGCGTCGGTATCAAATGACGATGAGTTCGGCTTTTAAAGCCCCGGCCTGTTTCAGTGCTTCCAAAATTGCCATTAAATCTCCAGGCGAAGCACCAACACTATTTACCGCTTGAACAATTTCTTCTAAAGAAACACCCGGTTTAAATAAAAACATTTTTTCTGTTTCTTCAACAATATCTATGTTTGAATCTTGTTCTACTGCCGTGTCTCCTGCGGCCAATGCATTAGGCTGAACAATTTCTTCTTGTTCAGAAATAGAAACCGTTAGACTGCCGTGCGTTACCGCGGCTTGTGAAACACGAACCGATTCACCTACTACAATTGTTCCAGTTCTGGAATTAATAATTACTTTAGCGATAGCTTTAGCGGGTTCAACTTCAATATTTTCGAGTACTGATAAATAATGAACTCGCTGCGTCACATTCGTTGGTGCTGTCACTTGAATACTTGCCGCATCAAGTGCAGTTGCAACTCCAGGTCCTAATAAATCGCTGATTGCTTCGACAATAATTTTTGCTGTTGTAAAATCTGGATTATGTAAATTAAATAATAAGGTTTCACTGCTTGCAAAAGGATTTGGCACCGCTCTTTCAATAGTTGCACCGTTTGGAATACGGCCAACACTTGGAATATTTACTGTAATTTTTGAACCATCACTGCCTTCTGCGCCAAAACCACCAACTACTAAATTACCTTGCGCTAATGCATACACTTGACCGTCTGCACCTTTTAAAGGAGTTAATAATAAACTTCCGCCGCGTAGGCTTTTTGCATTACCGATCGAAGAAACCGTTATATCAATGGTTTGACCTGGTTTCATAAATGGTGGAATTTCGGCATGAATAGAAACAGCAGCAACATTTTTTAATTGTGGCGTGACATTTTCTGGAACAGAAATTCCGAATTGCGCCATCATATTTTTAAACGTTTGAATTGTGAAAGGTGTTTGACTGGTTTGATCTCCGGTTCCATCTAAACCTACGACTAAACCGTAACCAAATAATGGATTACTTCGCACACCAGAAACCGAGGCTAAATCTTTTAAACGTTCGGCAAAAGCAAATGTTGAATTAAAAAGAACTAAAGCAATAACGATTATTGCTTTGCAAAATAATTCTTTAAAAAAATCTTTAAATTTATTCATATTAATAATCTAATTTAAAATGGCCATAAATTACTATTAAAGAAACGACCCATCCAGCCCATTTTATGTGCGTTTGCGAGATCACCATTTCCACTGTAACTAATACGAACATCGGCAATTTTTGTCGATAATATGGTGTTGTCTTGACGTACATCGGTTGGTCTTACTAATCCAGTTAATCGAATAAATTCATCACCTTCCGTTAAATGCAACCATTTTTCTCCACGTACCACCATTAAGCCATTGGGTAATACTTGTGAAACTGAAACCGTAATTTGACCTTGCAATTGATTATTTTGATCAGCGCCCGCACTGCCGGAATATTCTCTTTCCTGATTCACTTGCGCTTCTAAGGTTAAATTTCTGGAAAGTGGCACCAATGGCACACCGATGCTTGGAGTTGCGCCCATTACGTTGGGTTCAGGCATATTTATCGCAGTGTCTTTTGATACATTAGTACTTGAAGATTTAGAGGAAGACGTTTCTTCTTCCAAAATAACGGTTAATACATCACCAATCCGGCGTGCGCGTTTGTCTTCCCATAAATGCGTACTAAAACCATCTTGATAAATCGAACCCGTAATATTAGCAGGCGGCATCATTGAAACGGGAGTTACAGGTGCAAATTTTGGATCGTCGGGAATGATGGGTTGTGAACTACAACCAAAAAGAATATGAATTAAAAAAAAGCTTAACAATAATAAATTATTTTTAATATTAAATTTTTTCATACTTCATTTAATCCACTACCAATCAATTACGTCAAAAATAGCGTCAAATAAATGACGCTATTTTTTATTGTTTCTACAAATCACTTAGTATTAAGTATTTTGAGTAACGAATTGCAACATCTGGTCCACAGTGGAAATAACTTTGGAATTCATTTCATAAGCGCGTTGCGTGGCAATCATATTGACTAATTCTTCTACAACACTCACATTGGAATTTTCTAACATTCCTTGAAGGGAAGTTCCTAATCCATTTAACCCAGGATTAGAAGTTACTGGCGCTCCACTAGCAGTAGTTTCGCGAAATAAATTATCTCCGAGTGCTTGCAAACCTGCAGGATTTACAAAATCAGCAAGTTGTAATTGACCGGCTTGGCTTGATACACCTGTTGCGCCATCAACTAAAGTCACTACTCCATCATTACCGATTGTAATAGTTGCAGTCGTTGCAGAAACACTAATTGCCGGCTGTAAAACATACCCATTTGACGTTACGATTTGTCCGGTATTATCCACTTGAAACGTACCGTCCCGTGTATAACCCATCGTTCCATCTGGCATTAATATTTGAAAAAACCCTCGACCATTAATTGCAACATCTAATGCATTTTCAGTGATTTCTAAACTACCGGTTTGATGAATTTTTTGCGTAGCAACAATTCGTACACCCGTACCTTGTTGTAAACCCGAAGGCAGCTGCGTATCTTGTGAAGATAATCCACCGGGCTGTCGTTTAATTTGATACAGCAAATCATTAAATACAGGACGGTCACGTTTATAACCAACGGTTGAAACGTTTGCTAAATTATGCGAAATCGTATTGAGCTTTGTGTCTTGCGCAGCAAGACCGGTTTTACTTATCCAGAGGGAGGCATGCATACAACTCTATACCTTTTAATTACTTCTACTACTATTTGCATTTTTTAATGATAATATCTTTAAAATATTTTCTTAATCTAATTATCTCCCGGCGTCATTCCCGCGCAGGCGGGAATCCAGGTAAGATGAATTTTCAGAGAATCCGTTGCCTGGATTCCCGCCTGCGCGGGAATGACGCCGGGTAGCTCTTAAAATCATAGAAAAAAATCATTTATTCGAAATAATTTATTACTTTATTTTTACCAATATTTATTTAATTAACTTTAGCTGTTTATTTTAAATAAATTTAATTAATTAAATTATTGTTGTAAAAGTTGCGCCGACGATTGATCTAATTCTTCTGCTTTATTCATCATCTTTACTTGCAACTCAAATTGGCGACTTAATGTCATAAATTCAATTAAACTAGTCACAGGATTTACATTACTTTTTTCAACCACGCCATTATCCAATAATACTTTTGCAGATGGTGGTTCGAATTCACCATCTATACGGCGAAATAATCCATCACCACCTTTTTCTAAATCTTCATTCAGTGGATTAACTAATTTCATTCGATCTACTTCTACCAATGTTTCAGGACCTTGACCTAGTGCACGAATACTCACTGTACCGTCTACACCAACTTCAATTTTTTCGTACGGTGGAACTACCATTGGGCCTGCATTTCCCATTAATATCTGGCCGCTCTGCGTACGCATAAATCCATTTACATCGACAAAAAAACTTCCAGCACGAGTAAATGCTTCTTCACCTTGTTCATCTAAAACGGTAAACCAACCTTCTTGCCGAATTGCTAAATCTAATTCGTTATCCGTAAAATCACGCGAGCCTGCAGAGAAATCTACGCCAGGTTTTTCCGTTAGTGCATAAACACGCGATGGATAACCATCTCCTTGAACTGGCATACTTCGAGCTTGCGCGAACTCGGCTCGAAATCCATCGGTTGTCACATTGGCAAGATTATTCGTATGAATATCTTGCGCTCGCATATTATGCTGAGCGCCTGTCATTGCTAAATATAAAAACCGATCCATGATTTAAAAACCTTAACGAAGATTAATAAT
>JAZKFP010000330.1:0-8338 GCA_040386355.1 Pseudomonadota bacterium
CTACTTAACGCAGGGTCAAATACTGCTTTGGCAGAATTCGACTGAGTTAAAGCAGCTAACAATCGAAGCTCTTGCAGCCATGACTCTTGTTGCTTTTCTTCTGTGGCTACAGCAAATGCTGCTTTTGCATAGGGTCGAGCGGCGGTACGTAAATCCACACAGCCCCCTAAAGTTGCTTCGCAAGATCGTTAAGAACACGGCTGTGCGCCGCACGATCCACATGCGCTTGAAGAATGTGCTCCGCCCCTAAAACTGCAAGCTCAGCTACCTTACCTTGCAAATTTTGGCGTAAAGCATTTTGTTCTTGTTCCATTTCAGCACGTGCTTGTTGCTTAATACGCTCAGCTTCATCACTTGCTTTAACTTTTGCCGACTCGACCATTTGATTGGCGCGACGGTTAGCTTGTTCAACCAGCTCTGCAGCTTGTTGTTTCGCTTCATTCAAGAAATCGCCAGCTTTACCTTTAGCATTTTTTAACGCTCGATCTGCTTCTTCCGCATTTTGCAAACCAAGTGCGATGCGACGCTCTCTTTCACGAAGAGCAGCGACAATCGGAGGCCATACAAATCGCGAACAAAGAAAAACAAACAGAAAAAAAGATATCGATTGGCCAATGAGGGTTGCATTAATATCCATCGAGTTCACCTACCCTACTTTGTTCAAAACATGGAGAATTTTTATTCTCGTTTGGATTAACAACACATGTTGTTTCCAAGCATGTCATTCGATTCTTTCTTAATAAACCAATTTTAAAAATTAGGCCGCTACTACGAAAATCAAATAACCTGCGAAACCAACACCGATAATCGGTACCGCGTCGAGTAAGCCAGCCATAATGAACATACGGATCGTTAATAAAGGTGCAGTTTCTGGTTGACGAGCAATAGATTCAAGTAATCGACCACCCAACATACCAAAGCCAATACCGGTTGCTAGAGCGCCTAAGCCAACCATAATTGCAGCTGCAATAAAGACAAGCGCTTGCGCCATTGAGATTGTTGCTTCTACCGTTTCCATTGTTGCTCCTCATTTTTTTGATTTAAAAAGTTTTTCGAACGTTGCTGCGATGATTTATTTGCAGCGTATTTTCACTGGGCTCAAAAACAGTCGGCAGTATATAGAACCGTTCTATAAAAGGCACCCTACAATTTCATTGATTTACTAATGAAATAATTTAATGGTGATCGAACGCCATATTCAGATAAACGAGCGTCAGCACAGTGAAAATAAAAGCTTGTAGCGTAATTACGAGAATATGAAGAAATGCCCAGGGCAACCATAATGCTGGCTGCACAAAAAACGGCACGATTGAAATTAAAATAAAGATCATTTCTCCAGCGTACATATTTCCAAACAATCGTAAACCTAGTGAAACTGGCTTGGACATTAAGGAAATTAATTCGAGAAATAAATTGAAGGGAATAAGCAGTATTTTTAAAAAGCCAGAAGCTTGAAACGGATGCAGAGTTAGTTCACCAACAAAACCACCAATTCCTTTTTGTTTAATTGAATAAAACAGTACTAAAAGAAAAACAGATAATGATGCACCAAGCGTAATATTTGGATCTGTTGAAGGCACAACTTTCATGTACTCAACACCGAACGATGCAAACAACATCGGTAGCCAATCAACAGGAATTAAGTCCATCGCATTCATCAAGAAAATCCAGACAAATACGGTGATTGCAATCGGCCCAACCAATTTGCTTTTGTGATTGAAAGTATCTCTCACTTGTAATTCGATGAATTCAACCACCATTTCTACAACAGCAAGAAATCCACGCGGCGGTTGATTAACGTAATATTTTGCGCGACGCGCTGCAAAACCAAATGTGAGAATAAAAAGAAATCCAAGAGCAATTGACCAACCTAATGTGTCAATGTGAAATTTCCAAAAACCCATTTGTGCAGCTTCTTCGGCATTAACTGCGATTTTCCAGGCACCATCAGGCATCTTTCCATACACAAGGTTGGTAAGGTGATGTTGAATATAACCGCTCGGGCTAGTATCTGAGGACGCCATAGTTTTCCCTTTGGAGGATGTGCACTAATCATTTCGCGGGCCGCATTGTAACGGACTCGAACCATGCAAAAAAGAGGTAACCGAAAAAAAGACTAAAAAAGAAACTTCCAAAAAACCAAAGCGGGAAAATTGGCAGCTGATCAGACAGCTTAAATACGAAAATAAAAACTAAGATTGAAAATATCCACTTCAAACCTTGCGAGCGTCGAAACCAAAGCATCAAGGTTTTTGGTTCGATCTCAATATCAGCTCGCGCGTATAGCCAGCTTTTCATTAATGGAATTGCCAACAACAACTGGGTCAAGGACGCCAATCCTGATCCAAGTAGAATTGATACGAAGATGTCGTTGCGTTGGTAAAGCATTAACAATAGTGCAGCCATGACGACTATAACAAGAAGTACGACCTGAGCTTTTACGATATTAAAAAGTGACTTTTTATAAAACGATGCATTCATCATTTAACAATTAAATTACTGCGCAAAAATAAAAGAAAATTACCGAATATGCGATAAGATTCCATCCAATTCATCTAGCGAATGATATCGAATAATCAAACGCCCCTGCCCTGAATTTCGGTGTTGAATCAACACCGGCGCCCCCACTCGGTCACTCAACCGATTTTGCAATTCGAGAATATCGGCATCACGTTTGGCTTCAGTTGGTTGCCGAATATCAGTACCTGCTAACACACGCTTTACTAAAGATTCGGTTTGACGCACTGACAATCCACGATCAATCACTTGTTGCGCAATTTCAACTTGCGCTCGCGATGGCAGAGGCAATAATGCGCGTGCATGACCCATTTCTAATACGCGTTGACTCATCATTTTTTTAACGTCTTCATTTAATCCGAGCAATCGCAATAAATTCGTTACTGCGGTTCGAGATCGTCCAACAGTTTCTGCAATTTGCTGATGCGTAAAGCTAAATTCAGTTTGCAAACGCTCGAGTGAAATTGCTTCTTCTAGTGGGGTTAAATCTTCACGCTGTACGTTTTCAATTAACGACAACGCTAACGCAACTTGATCCGCAACTTGTCTGACAACGCAGGGCACGGAATGCAAACCCGCTAATTGCGCGGCGCGCCAACGACGTTCACCGGCAATAATTTCGTAGTGGTTTTGTTCTGCAGTTGGTCGTACGACCAACGGCTGCATAATCCCGTGTTGTTTGATGGATTGCGCTAGTTCTTGCAATGCTTCCTCACGAATTTCCTGACGCGGTTGGTACATACCGCGCTGTAGAAACTCAACAGGCAAATGAAGTATTTCAAAAACTTTGCGCGCTTCTTGGCGCGATTCAGGATCTAAGGTTCCAGGTGGTCGACGTGTCGCAGTTGACGCGGACAATACTTGATTTGAAGCAGCAGTGGCAGAATTTTTATCCAATTCCATCATCGATTCGATCGAATCAATTTGCTCTAACGGATTAGTGCCCATCAAGGCATCCAAGCCTTTTCCTAAGCCACGTTTTTTAGTCGCCATGTCGACTCCTTGCGGTCACTAACACAAAATAGAGAAAATCGGGATTACGTTATACAGCTTTTTCAGTTTTCTTTACGGTTTGTTTTGGAGCTTCATGACGTCGCATTAATTCTCCAGCCAACGCCAAATACGCAACCGAACCACGAGAATGTTTGTCGTACAACAAAATTGGCTGGCCATGACTGGGCGCTTCTGCTAAACGCACATTTCGCGGAATTAACGTTCGATACACTTTGCCGGGGAAATGTTGAAGGAGATGACGCGATACATCATTGCTTAATGAATTACGCGGATCAAACATAGTTCGCAATAATCCATCGATTTCTAATTTAGGATTAAGTGCGCTGCGAATGCGTTGAATGGTATCAAGCAAAGATGCCAATCCTTCTAATGCATAATATTCGCATTGCATTGGAATCAGCACCGATTGCGCTGCAACCAAACCATTCAGCGTTAATAAATTCAATGCAGGCGGACAATCGATTAAAATATAGTCGTATTCATCCATCACATTTTTCAATGCATCGCGTAATCGATATTCGCGTTTTTTGACTTGCAATAAATGCACATCGGTTCCGGTTAAATCCGAATTTGCACCAATCACATCAAAACCAGACGGGGCTCGAACCCGTACTTGCACAATGCTTAAATCCTCTACTAAAAGATCAAAGATCGTGTGCTCTTGCTGATTTTTATCAACCCCGGCGCCCATTGTGGCGTTGCCTTGCGGATCAAGATCTATCAACAACACGCGTTTTTTTTGATGCGCTAATGAAGCGGCAAGGTTGACGCTGGTTGTGGTTTTTCCCACACCACCTTTTTGATTCGCTACTGCGATTATGCGTGTCACACCACATCCTCTATGGATTGAAAAAATTTTTCTTCTACATCAAATGCACATGAGCTTTCCCGGCAAAATGCCGTTCGCAAGACATTTTGTGCATGCTCATTCGTCTAGGGGAAAACCAATCTGCATTCGGTATATATTCTTGTCAAATACAATGTTCGTCTTAAATGGAATTACGATCGAATTGGATCACAACCGCGTGTCGGGTTTCTTGCAAAAAAGGCACTTCTAACGATTCAACGTGCGATAGTGTAAAACCCTTCTCAACTTTTTGTAACTCTTCTGGTTGTAACTCCTCTGGCTGCACATGACCCCGCATTAAAATAATCTGCGCATTATCTGCAAGCCAAGGTCGTGCCCATTCTAAACATTGCGTAATCGATCCAAGCGCTCGACACACGACTTGAGAAACCTGAATTTCTAGCGCGCCTTTTTCGAGTCGTTGCCACAGTGGTTTTACTTGGGTTAATTGCAATTTACGACAAATATATTCTAAGAACTGTACGCGCTTGCTGGAGCTGTCGACCAAATACCAAGGCCAATCACGTTGAGTTAACGCTAACGGAATACCTGGTAATCCCGCTCCCGAACCCATATCTAAAGTTGGAGTAATTTTTAATAAATTCTTAATCGACAACGAATCTAAAATATGACGAATCACAGATTCGTACGCATCGGTAATTGCAGTTAAATTATGTACCGCGTTCCAACGCTCTAATTCGGTGAGATATTTTAACGCATCCTCAACATAGGTAGCGCTGATATTTTCTAGTGCATAGTGAGACAGACCATCTTTTAATAAGTCTCCCGGCGTTTTATGTTTTAAGTAATGACTGTACAAGATTCGCAACCCAACGCAATACAAACAAAAATGGGTGCTTAGAATAAACGCATTTTGATTTTAAATCTTGTTGAAGATGAGAGAAATCAAGAAAAATACGGTCTTCTTCTATATCTTGTCTTGCCTATTACTCTTGCATAATTTGTATCCAGCGGTGATCTAGACAAGAGCGCATAAATCGATTCATGTCGGTTGGATCACCAGATTCATAAAAGGCTAACATCAATTGAGTAAATTCTGATTTACGGGTTGCTGAAACACTAATGGCCGGAAAACCCGCTTCTAGTAAGATTCCATTCATCATTAACTTACCAATACACCTGTTTAAGCTACTAAAAAATTTATACCGTGCCATGGTTAAAAAAACATAAATGGCTTGATCATAAATATCGGAATATCTATGAAACTCATTGAGCATTTGAATAAATAATTCATCTAATTGTTCTGCAGGTGGCGGCTCACAATGAGATCCAGCGATACTAACTCCGAGATTTCGAAACTGACCTGTTTTAAATCCTTGTTGTTGTGCTGCAAACGTGTGTTTTGATGCAATCGCATAAAGTTCAGCAGTAAAAATTTTACTTACTGAAAATTGATTATTTTTAATAGCTGAAAACAAATATCTCCAAGCTTCGCCTTGGTTAACTGCAATTTGTTGATCGCTCAGTTTATATCCACCTACGCTGATGTCTTGAAGAAGCGTTTGAATTTCTGGAAGCGTGAAATAAATTCCTTCAATCGCTACTGCGTCCATCACGAATACCGAAACTTCCCGCTGTGTGAGCATCAGCGCTTTTTCACGATTAGGCTTTATGAGTGCGAGAGGATTTTCCATTTCCTATTCCGTCAAGTTCGAGACGGGCGAATGATTATTCGCCCCTACAAATAATCACCACTTTCCTAAAAATACCTCAATCTCTAACGGATACCGTAGGGGCGAATAATCATTCGCCCGCATGTACTAGGTTCCAACCAAAGCTTCCCGTACTGGGGAAGTTCTTTTCTTAAGATAAATTAACAATAATGAAATAGCAGCCGGTGTCATTCCAGGAATGCGCGACGCTTGCCCTAATGTAGTTGGGCGAATCGCATTGAGCTTTTGTTTAATTTCATTGGATAAACCACTAATCACATCGTAGTTCACATTTTCTGGCAAAAAGAATTCTTCATTGGCTTTAAGCTTTTCAATTTCTTCAGTTTGACGCTCAATATAACCCGCGTATTTCACATGTATTTCTAATTGCTCTGCAACCGATGGATCTAACTCGGGTGATTCCGCAATTTTCGATAAATCTTGATAAGTAAATTCTGGCCAGCGTAATAATTCTTCAATTCTATATTCATGCGCTAATGGACGACCTAAAAATTCTGCAGCGCGTTTACCGGAATCTGATTCTGGACGCACAAAGGTTTTTTTAATGTATTCAGCACCAGCAGAAATTGCAGCGGCTTTTTTACTAAAAAATTCCCACTGCTCATCACCCACTAATCCTAATTCTCGACCAATGGTAGTTAAGCGAAGATCGGCATTATCTTCACGCAGAGTCAGCCGATATTCAGCGCGACTGGTAAACATGCGATACGGTTCTGAAGTGCCAAGCGTTACTAAATCATCCACCATGACGCCCATATAGGCTTGATCACGCCTTGGATACCAAGGCTCAAGATTTTGCGCACGTCGTGCGGCATTTAATCCAGCCAATAGACCTTGCGCGGCCGCTTCTTCGTACCCTGTTGTGCCGTTAATTTGTCCAGCAAAAAATAATCCTGTAATCACACGCGTTTCTAAATGTAGATGCAAATCACGTGGATCAAAATAATCGTACTCGATTGCATAACCAGGACGCGTAATGTGGGCCTGCTCAAAACCAGAAATAGAACGCACTAAATCCAATTGAACATCAAAAGGTAAGCTAGTGGAAATTCCATTGGGGTATACTTCTGCAACCGATAAACCTTCAGGTTCAACAAAAATTTGATGGCTGGTACGATCTGCAAAACGCGCGACCTTGTCTTCAATTGATGGACAATAACGCGGGCCTGTACCTTCAATCACACCGGTAAACATAGGTGAACGATCAAAACCCGAACGAATAATATCGTGGGTGCATTCATTGGTGTACGTCATATAACAAGACACTTGCTGCGGATGATATTCTTTTTTTCCCATGAACGACATTATCGGAATTGGATCATCGCCTGGCTGTTCGATCATTACCGAAAAATCGATACTTCGAGAATCAATCCGTGGCGGTGTTCCAGTTTTCAATCGGCCTACGCGTAAAGGCAATTCTCGTAAACGTGCGGCAAGTGCATTTGAAGGTGGATCACCGGCTCGTCCACCTTGGGATTGATTCAAACCGATATGAATTCTTCCACCTAAAAAAGTACCAGTAGTTAATACAACGGCTGGTGCATAGAAACTTAATCCCATTTGAGTAACAACACCTAAAACTCGACCACCTTCAACAATCAAATCTTCAACCGATTGCTGAAATAGAGTGAGATTTTTTTGCTGCTCGATATGTAAACGTGCAAAGTGGCGATACAGCTGTCGATCAGCTTGAGCACGCGTTGCTCGAACCGCTGGTCCTTTACGTTGGTTCAACACCCGAAATTGAATACCTGCTTTATCGGTTACTCGCGCCATCATGCCGCCAAGTGCATCGATTTCTCGAACCAAATGACTCTTACCGATTCCACCAATTGCAGGATTACAGGACATTTGTCCAAGCGTTTCAATATTTTGAGTAATAAGAAGAGTGGCTGAACCCATGCGAGCTGCAGCTAACGCCGCTTCCGCTCCTGCATGGCCGCCCCCAATGACAATGACGTCAAATTTTTTAGAAAAAATCATAATATGGCAATCCGAACTTCTTAATTTTTTAGGTAAAGCATGCTAATTCTTAGCTGCATTAAGTGCAATCAGAACATTTATGCAGAGAGCCGCTATGCTAAAAATATGTTATCTATAAAAAGCACTCTAAGATATTTCAGTTTATTATAATGATCAAAAAATTTAATTAACCATCGGCACTTTGCTATGAGCAAATTATTCCAAATAATTTATTTTTCTAGAGCTAATCGTTTAATGTCACAACAAGATCTTGTTGATATTCTACAAATTGCTCGGCAAAAAA